>JABDMU010000033.1 GCA_013001285.1 Flavobacteriaceae bacterium | reverse complement strand
CATCGGGCTGCTATAGTTTTCCTTTACGTTGTTATGCTGTACACAATTTTTACGAAGACGGCATTTTCACAAACTAATTCAGAAAATTTTAAAACATACTCGTATAAAGAGTTTTTTGATTTGATCGGGGCAGAAAAGGATTCTGTTTTTAACCCCACTGACCTCAATTAGTATATTAAAGTCATTGATCAGACCATAGAACAATGTTAGCAAATGACCAATTTTGAAGAATATGTTATTAAAAAGGTAAATGAGGGCCGCTCAATTAAAGGTCTCTATCCCCGAACAGATGAAAATATTATTGTTGACTTTGAAAAATGGAAATTAAGTAAAAAAACCTATTAGAAAATAAACCTAAGATCGTTATCTAATAAGCTGATTATAATTTAAATAGCCTTAATGCGTTATTTTGATATAATAATTTATATTTGTAACTGATATAGCAGTATCAATAAGCATTTGTTCCCCTCACAATACCTTAAAAATTACACTTTATCGATGTTTTTTGCATTTCAAAGACATTTTTTTAGTGATTTTGTTTTTTTGATGTGCTTTTTTTTATACATTTACCGCGTAAAATGAAGATAATTACCAAAATGTACTTAGCCTCGATCGTATTTTCATTGACGACGACGATTGCTATGGCTCAAGGTTTGGGGAACCCACCTCCGCCTATGCCGCCACCACCGCCTGGTCTACCAATTGATACTCCTGTACTCATTGTTTTGGCTTTAGGACTGATTTATGGTGTCATTAAAACAATTCAGATAAAAAGAGCCTAGTGTTTGCTCTGAGCATTTAACTTCGACACATATTTTCCGATTACATCAAATTCTAAATTAACCACAGATCCTTTATTGATTTCTTTAAAATTGGTATGTTCAAAGGTAAAAGGTATGATGGCCACACTAAATGAATCTTCTCCAGAATTTACAACAGTTAAACTTACTCCATTAACGGTAATTGAACCCTTGGGGATGGTTAGATTATGAAGCTTGGGATCATATTTAAAAGAAAATTCCCAACTACCATTTTGTTCTTTAATACCAATACAGGTGCCTATCTGATCAACATGTCCTTGAACCAAATGACCATCCAAACGCTCCCCTAAAACCATACCTCTCTCCAGATTTACTTTGTCACCCACACTTAATTGACCTAAGTTGGATTTATTTAATGTCTCTTGAATCGCGGTAACCTTATAAGCATTGTCAAAAAGATCAACAACGGTCAGGCAAACACCATTGTGAGAGACACTTTGATCTATTTGTAAATCTTTTGCAAATGCACAATTGATCGTTATATGAAGATTGGTTGCTTCGCTTTCTAAACGTTCAACCCTGCCAATATCCTCAATAATTCCAGTAAACATAATTTTATGTGTTTATTTGGTTAAATTTGCCTGTAAAATTACAAACAAAACGTTTCATAATTAATGCATAAAGAGGAAAAAATAAAAGTAGGAATTTCTATTGGTGATCTCAATGGAATTGGTGGCGAACTCATTATTAAAACGTTTGAAGATTCAAGAGTGCTCGATTTTTGTACCCCAATTGTCTTTGCATCTGCCAAAACTTTTACATTTTTAAAGAAACATTTTAAAAGCGAGATCCGATTTAATGGTATTTATGATCTCAATAAAATGGTGCATGGCAAAATTAATGTGATCAATGTGTGGAAGGAGCATGTAGATATCAAATTTGGCGTTGAAGATCAGAAAATTGGTAAATATGCCATAAGGTCATTCACAGCCGCAACAAAGGCTCTCAAGGAAGGCAAAGTGGATGTGTTATTAACGGCGCCTATCAACAAACATAACATCCAATCTGAAGATTTTAATTTCCCAGGACACACAGATTATCTCAATCAGGAACTTGAGGGGCAAAGCCTTATGTTCATGGTAACAAATTCATTGAAGGTTGGTCTGTTGACCGATCATATCCCGGTAAAGGACATTGCAAATAATATTACTGAGGATCTTATTTTATCAAAGATCAATACGATCAACCAAACCTTGGTAAAAGACTTCGCCATTAGACGTCCAAAAATTGCCCTATTAGGTATAAACCCGCATACAGGAGACAATGGCGTTATAGGAGAAGAAGATGATACATTATTGCGTCCGGCCATAAAAAAAGCGCAAGATGAAGGAACTTTAGTATTCGGACCATACTCGGCAGACAGTTTTTTTGGTTCTGATAATTATAAGAATTTTGATGCTGTTCTTGCAGCATATCACGATCAAGGACTCATTCCGTTTAAAACGCTATCATTTGGGCAGGGAGTAAATTTTACAGCCGGCCTTAATAAGGTGAGAACCTCACCAGATCACGGCACAGCTTATGAAATAGCCGGAAAAGGTGTTGCTGATATCAATTCATTCAAAGAAGCACTGTTTTATGGAATTCAAATCTATAAGAACAGACAGATGTACGATGACATAAGCAAGAACCCGCTTAAAAAACATAGGCAAAAGAGCTGATTAAAAAAACATCTTTTTGTCTAATTAGCTAAATATATTTTTTTATATTTGCACGCTCGAAACGAATGTGATAATGAAGCCAGAGAAGGACTATACAATTCAATTTATTGGATTAAAGGAAGGAACTCATAGTTTTGATTACGAGATTGGAAATACGTTCTTTACTATTTTTGAGTTTGATGAGTTTAATGATGCGAATGTGAAGGTTGAAGTCGAATTGACAAAAAAAACGACTTTACTGGAGTTAAAATTTAAAGCATCTGGAACTGTAAATGTGAATTGCGACCTCACCAATGAACCGTACGATCAAATTATTGATAGTGATTTTGATCTTATTGTAAAATTTGGAGAAGCCTTTAATGATGATAACGAAGAGATTTTGATCATCCCACATGGCGAATATGAGATCAATGTTGCTCAGTACATTTATGAACTTATCGTACTGTCAGTCCCGAGCAAAAGAATCCATCCAGGTGTTGAAGATGGAACGTTGAAATCGGAGATATTACAAAAATTAGAAGAATTAAGTCCAAAAGAATTGAATGATGAAAATGAGGAAATTGACCCTCGCTGGAATACACTAAAGAAGTTGTTAACGGATAAATAATAATAAAAATGGCACATCCTAAAAGAAAAATCTCGAAAACAAGAAGAGATAAAAGAAGAACACATTATAAGGCATCTACACCGCAAATTGCAACGTGTCCTACTACTGGAGAAGCTCACTTATACCACAGAGCACATTGGCATGAAGGTAAATTGTACTATAGAGGTCAGGTTGTTATTGATGCTACTGAAGACGAAAACGCAGCATAATAACTATGCGCGCATATAATAAAACGCTCACTTGTGAGCGTTTTTTTTATGATTAATTTTTCTAAATGCAAAAAAGACTTAATTTACACGAAATTTGCTCGAAAAAGAGTATTTTGGATAAGATTTTGACGTTTTTTAGTCAATTTTAGCCTTTTTTAGTGCGAAACGATAAAAAATATGAGTAAAATCACCGCAGCCATTACAGCTGTTGGCGCTTATGTGCCGGACTATGTGTTAACCAATCAAATATTGGAAACAATGGTTGATACAAATGATGAGTGGATCACAACACGCACCGGAATTAAAGAACGCCGCATTCTTAAAGGTGAAGGTAAAGGCACCTCATTTCTTGCTATTCAAGCCGCCAAAGACCTGATAGCTAAAAAAGGCATTGACCCGAAAGATATCGAATTGGTCATCGTAGCCACAGCCACACCAGATATGAAGGCAGCTTCTACATCCGCTTTTACTGCAACCCAAATAGGCGCAGTTAATGCATTTTCATTCGACCTTGAAGCAGCCTGCTCAAGCTTTCTTTATGGCATGTCTACAGCTGCAAAATATATTGAATCAGGACGCTATAAAAACGTTTTGCTTATTGGTGCCGATAAGAATTCTTCTATGATCAACTATGAAGATAGAGCTACCTGTATAATTTTTGGTGATGGTGCTGGAGCCGTATTATTTGAACCCAATGAGGAAGGGTACGGATTGCAGGATGAATACTTAAGAAGTGATGGATCTGGCAGAGAATTCCTTCAGGCGAAATATGGAGGCTCTTCTTATCCAACTACAGTAGAGGCCTTAGAAAACAAAGAGCAATATGTATTTCAAGATGGACGCACTGTTTTTAAAAATGCCGTTTCAAATATGGCAGATGTGGCTGTTAAGATCTTAGAACGAAACAATTTAACTAATAACGATATATCTTGGCTAGTAGCACATCAAGCAAATAAGCGTATAATTGATGCTACAGCTAGCCGAATGGAATTAGATGAGGATAAGGTCATGATGAATATCCATAAATATGGAAACACAACATCAGCCACACTTCCTTTACTTTTAAACGACTATGAATCGAAACTAAAAAAAGGTGACAAACTTATTTTTGCAGCTTTTGGAGGTGGATTTACTTGGGGCGCCATTTATTTGAATTGGGCCTATAATTCTTAATTTTGACTAACTAAACAAATTATAAATCATGGATATCAAAGAAATTCAAAACTTAATCAAATTTGTAGCCAAATCTGGCGCAAGTGAGGTTAAACTTGAAATGGGAGATATTAAGATCACCATTAGAACTGGGTCGGATGCTGACACCACTGTTGTTCAACACGTGCCAATGCCAACCCAAATCACGCAGGCTGCAACACCAGCCGCACCTCAAGCAGCTGTTGAAGCTCCAAAACAGGAGGCAAGTCCGGATGCAGGGGCTGCAGATTCAAAGTATGTTACAATAAAATCGCCTATCATAGGAACATTTTATAGAAAACCATCTCCAGATAAACCGGTTTTTGTTGAAGTTGGTGATTCTATTGGTGAAGGTGATGTGCTTTGTGTCATTGAAGCAATGAAACTCTTTAACGAAATTGAATCTGAGATTTCTGGAAAAATTGTTAAGGTATTGGTTGATGATTCCTCACCAGTTGAGTTCGATCAACCCCTATTTTTAGTTGACCCATCATAACCATTTAAAAATTCCAATAGACAAATCTCAAAATCCATAATTTGGAATTTAGTGATTGGAATTTGAAATTTTTAAAACGACAGTTATGTTTAAAAAAATACTTATTGCAAATAGAGGGGAAATAGCATTACGTGTTATAAGAACCTGTAAGGAAATGGGCATTAAAACGGTTGCAGTATATTCTACAGCAGATGCAGAAAGTCTTCATGTGAAATTTGCAGATGAAGCCGTTTGTATAGGACCACCACCAAGTCCAATGTCTTATTTAAAAATGTCTAATATCATTGCAGCTGCAGAGATCACGAATGCCGATGCCATCCATCCTGGCTACGGATTTCTATCGGAAAACGCAAAATTCTCAAAGATATGTGAGGAGCATGGTATTAAATTTATTGGCGCATCGGCTGCCATGATAGAACGAATGGGTGATAAGGCTTCGGCCAAAGCCACTATGAAAGCAGCAGGCGTTCCTTGTGTTCCTGGTAGTGACGGCATCATTGAGAGTTACGAAGATTGTGTTAAGATCGCTAAGGAAACAGGCTATCCTGTGATGCTAAAGGCCACAGCTGGAGGTGGAGGAAAAGGCATGCGAGGCGTATGGAAAGAAGAAAAACTTAAAGATGCTTGGGACTCGGCTAGACAAGAATCAAAAGCAGCTTTCGGTAATGACGATATGTACATGGAAAAGCTAATTGAAGAGCCTAGACATATCGAAATTCAAATCGTAGGGGATTCCACCGGAAGAGCATGTCATCTCTCCGAACGTGATTGCTCCGTGCAGAGACGACATCAAAAATTAACCGAAGAGGTGCCTTCACCATTTATGACAGATGCCTTAAGAAGAAAGATGGGAAAGGCTGCCGTTAAAGCAGCAGAGTATATAAAATATGAAGGTGCTGGAACCGTAGAATTTCTGGTTGATAAAAACCGCGATTTCTACTTTATGGAAATGAACACACGTATTCAGGTAGAACACCCTATTACTGAACAGGTTATCGATTTTGATCTTATTCGTGAGCAAATCCTTGTCGCTGCAGGTGTGCCAATTTCCGGAAAGAATTACACGCCTAATTTACATTCGATCGAATGCCGAATTAATGCAGAAGATCCCTATAATGATTTTAGACCGTCTCCTGGAAAGATCACGACGCTACATGCGCCGGGAGGTCATGGGGTGCGATTAGATACTCATGTTTATGCAGGATATACAATTCCTCCAAACTATGATTCCATGATCGCTAAATTAATAACAACGGCTCAAACGCGTGAAGAAGCTATTAATAAAATGAAACGCGCACTTGAGGAATTCGTCATTGAAGGTATTAAAACAACCATTCCATTTCATAGACAATTGATGGAGCATCCTGATTACTTGGCTGGTAATTATACCACGAAATTTATGGAAGATTTTGTCATGGAACCACAAGAAGAAGACTAATTAAAAACTCCGATTTATCATCGGAGTTTTTTTATGGACTAAAATAAAGTAGTACATTTAGATCATGTTAGAATGGCTGATCTTTAGAACAAATCAAATGCCCTGGGTTCTCATTCCCGGACTTTAGCTTTTCCCTTTACCATTAAAATCTATTCTTCAATTTTAAAATGAAAACTATGAGCAATATTATTGTTTTAGGTGCCGGTATGGTGGGAAGCGCTATGGCTGTCGACCTTTCTAAAAACCATAACACCACCATTTCAGATCGTGATAAAACTGCCCTTTTGAAAGCAAAAGAAAAATGTGAGGCCTTAGATATTCTTGAACTTGACGTTACCAACATCAAACATTTAAAAGCAACAATTAAACAATTTGATTTAGTGATTTGCGCCGTCCCTGGATTTCTTGGTTATCAAACTTTGACTGCCATTATTGAAGCTGAAATGAACGTTATTGACATTTCATTTTTCCCAGAGAATTCATTGGATCTAGATGCGCTTGCTAAAGAAAAAAATGTGACAGCTATCGTTGATTGCGGTGTGGCTCCCGGAATGGACAACTATATTTTGGGATATTACAATGAACGCATGAAACTCACAGATTTTGAGTGTTTGGTAGGGGGACTTCCGAAAATTAAAAAATGGCCGTTTTGCTATAAAGCACCATTCTCACCAATTGATGTTATTGAGGAATATACACGACCTGCTCGCTATGTTGAAAACGGTAAAACTATTGTGAGAGACGCCTTGACTGACTGTGAGTTTGTTGAATTTGATGGGATTGGAACCTTAGAATCCTTTAATTCTGACGGCCTGCGGTCTATTATTTTTACTATGCCGCATATTCCAAATATGAAAGAAAAAACCCTGCGTTACCCAGGGCATGTTGAATATGTAAAAGTATTAAAGGAAAGCGGATTTTTTAGTGAAGAAGAAATAGACATAAATGGGAATAAAGTCTCTCCATTAGATTTTACAAGCAAGATTTTATTCAACGAATGGAAATTAGGTGAGACTGAAGAAGAACTTACTGTAATGCGTGTTTCTATAAAAGGTGAAAACGATAAAGGCCAAATAGAAGAAGTGATTTATAATCTTTTAGACACCTACTGCCCAAACACAAAAACCTCATCGATGTCCAGAACAACAGGTTATACAGCTACCGCTACAGCTAATATGTTTTTAGAAGGCATGTTTCCATATAAAGGTGTATTTCCTCCAGAACTCGTTGGGAAACATGAGCATTGTTTTCAATATATTCTTGATTATCTCAAAGCACGCAATGTGATCTATACAAAAACGGTGAATCTAATGACTTCGTGAATACTATTAAACAAAAATTGTTAGAACATTGTTATGGTTTTGTTTCTGAAAGACTAGAAACGATCAAAGCCAAAATTACCGAATTACAGGATTCTTTAGATTCTGAAACTAAAAGTTCGGCAGGAGATAAGCATGAAACGGGTCGCGCTATGATTCAAATAGAACGAGAAAAATCGGGGCAGCAACTAGCTGAACTACAAAAACTAACACGTGTATTAAACAAAATAGATTGGTCTAAACATCATGATAAAATTGCTCTAGGAAGTGTTGTCATTACAAGTAAAGGACAGTATTTTATAGCCATTAGCGCTGGTGAAATAATATTAGAGAACGAGAGATATTTTGCAATTTCGCAACAAACACCGATGGCTCAGGCGCTAATTTCCAAAACAAAAGGAGACCTGGTTTCCTTTCGTGAAACTGAACTAAGAATTATCGAGGTATTTTAAATAAACCGCGGCCTCTTCTTCAAATTGAACGGAAGAATTAAAAAAGACGTCCTTGCCATTAAAATGTGCCTTAATTAAATAATAAGAACCATTAAAATAAGACTGAATTACGTTTACTTTAAAATGTGATTTATCTACGACTTCTAGTTGATGCGCATAAACGATCACTTCATTTTCATCTGTTGTACCCTCTAGAATTTCAGATTTTTTAAGAACAGAATAATCACCAAAAAAAGACGCGATCAATGGGTTATTAGGATGCTTATAAAGTGCTTTCGGACTATCTTGAGCGATGATCTTTCCTTGATCTAGGACTATGATTTGATCGGCAAAACCGAGAACGTCATCTTTATCGTGAGAGGCAACTACGCAGGTGATATTTTGTGATTTCAAATAAGAGAACAAGTTGCGCCTTAGAGACTGTTTTTTAAAATTATCGATGTGACTGAAAGGTTCATCTAAAAGCAGTACTTCTGGTTGTTTGGCCATAGCTTGAGCTAGAGCAACACGCTGTTTTTGACCACCACTTAAAAACTGAACTTTGATATCTGCAACATTTTCCAATTGCACCACTTTCAGTAATTCGTTAATACGTTGACGCTTTTCTTCAGGGTAGAAATTTGAAAGAAATTTACCTACGTTCTCAGCCACCGAAATATAGGGCATGAGATCAAACTCTTGAGCGACATATTTCATGAAATCATAGCCAACCACAAGATTGTATTTTGGTCCAAGAATAGCTATATCACCCCAGAATATGTCACCTTCAATAAGATCAAAATAGCCATAGATTAACTTTAGCAATGTCGTTTTTCCAGATCCACTTTCACCAATTACTGCAGTATAATCGCCTTGCTTCACATTAAAGCTTACCTGATCTAAAATGGGATGTTTACCATAATCGAATGAAATGTTTTGAATTTTAAGCATAAGGGATGCTCATCGTATGAGGCTGTTTATTCTTTGATAAATTTATGTGACCTGACTTTCGCATTGTCAATGATTTTAAGAACATAATGCCCTGAACTTAGTTGTGATACATCTAGTTCATTGGAAAACAGTTGTGGTCTAAGGATCATTTTTCCGCTAATATCAAATACAAATATTTTTGCATTAGCAAGATTTTGAGAACTTGAAATATGTAATAGGTCCTTTACTGGATTTGGATGAATAATAACATCTAAAAGAGATGCCTCTTCAAGGCCAAGGGTTTCACCTTCAATAATTGTATGTGTAGAATTCACCGCTGGTAAAGGTAAATTATCGACGATCCCAGATGGCCAATAAATTATAATGTTATTAATGGCGTCTTCTGTTCCAAGTCCAACATGTGTGTTTAAAGAATTCATATACCTGAAACCTTCACCACTTCTAACGTCACGAATTCTGATACCGCTTGAAGTGTGTACCTCAACCCTTGCACCAATTCCATTAAGGTTGCTTACCGTTCCAATGGTATTTACTTTTACCCAATTATTTGAATTAACGGTATTGTTTAAAAACATGGAGCCGTTAAAGGCATCGATCTTACCATCATTATTAAGATCGCCATAGGCTCCTCCAGAACCCGGAAGGATATTTGGGTATACTGTAAATGTTAGATCGCCATTCCCCATAAAAACATTCCCACCTGAAACCAAATCAAGGTTGCCATCATTGTCAAAATCATATGTTACGTTTTCAATAGCGTTATTTGGTATTGAATTGACACCAGAATTAGTGGTAATATCATTGAAAATAAAATTGTCGTTTTCCATTAATTTATGGTATCCTGAGCTTGCCCCAACAAATACATCCATATCACCATCATTATCAAAATCGCCCCAAGCCGAAGACCAGGTTTGCATTGGATCTGCCAGTCCAATAGCAGCAGCATTTTCAGTAAAAGTTCCATCGCCATTATTGGTATGCATTTGATTGGTGCGTCGAGCAACTTCACCACCACATTTTGCAATAAACATATCAAGGTCATGGTCATTGTCATAATCAATCCATATCGATCCATAATTCCCACCAGAAGGATAATCACCTAATCCACCTTGATTGAAGGCCAGATTTCCTAAGCCATCATTAAGATAAAAAACATTAGGGGCTACATCATGACAAACAAAAGCATCAAGGCTTCCGTCATTATTGATGTCTACAAAATTTGATCGTTGTGAGAACACATACTGATTTCCAGAGGTTTCAGTAAATCCTGAAACATCATCAAAAGCGTCGCCATTATTTAAATTTTCAGGATCTACTATTGTGGTCATAAAGGTCACACCGCTTCCGCTTCCATATAAAAGATCATTATAGCCATCGGCATTAAGATCGCCTGCAGCAAAACTCCACGAAGGCGTGTAATTAGCTTGAGGTGTTGAAATATTTCGCATTGTAAATCCGCCTTCGGCAACTTGAAATTGTACGTTAACATTAGTAGAGCTTATAGAAACAATGTCGTCTAAGAAATCACCATTAAGGTCAACAACAGCAAGATTAGAACCTGATGTTGATATTGGTACGACATCAAAACTTATTGGCGGTGGAGGAGGAGGTTCACCCTCGATTAATTCGAAATCAAATCCACCCGAGCTCCAGTTATTATCAAATGCGATATAGTAAGTTGTGCCTTGAATGACGTCAAAAGAATCAATTGACAAATACCCATTACCAATAACTCCGGCATCATCATCGCCTGCGTAGCACGTTAAAGCACCACAAGTTCCAGTATAAACATGAAACCGTGTATCTCCCCCTGAATTTTGTTGAAGGTCGGTGGTTATAGTAACAAAAGCATTTTGTGGAGCTGTATATTGATACCATTCTCCAGCTGTGGCATTATTTCCATTTGCTGCACATATTGGATTTGGAATTTCATTGCCATTAATGACGTCCACGGTATATAATCCAGCAGAAATAGGCACGGCAGAATTACAATTGTCTTGAGCTGCTGCCATTCCAAAAAGAAGGCAAAACACAATTGAGGGAAATTGTTTTGGCATGAATTAATTAGTTAGTTAAAAAAATAAAGCTTTTAAAGGTATGAAAATTATATCTTCCTATAAATCAGGCATAAAAAAGCTTCAACCGTATAAGCTGAAGCTTTGTCTATATTGTTTTTATAAAGTTTATTGTTTGATAAATTTCTGCGAGGTCATTAGGCCATCATCCATTATTCGTAAAATGTAACTTCCTGCACTAAGTTGAGAAACATCAATTGAATTTGTATTGAATCGACTATTCATTACACGTTTTCCATTAATATCAAAAACTGTAAAAATAGCATTCTCAAAACCATAAGTTGCATTTAAATTAAGCACATCTTTAGTTGGGTTAGGATAAAGAATAAGGTCATTTACAAGCGATTGTTGTAAACTCAAGGTCTCACCTTCAGTTACACATATTCTAGAGTTTATAGTTGGATTAACAATAAGATCAACAGTTCCAGATGGCCAATAAATTGTAATGGTATTTACCGTGGTATCTGAACCTAATCCGAAATGTGTATTCAGACTACTCATGTATCTGAAACCTTCACCACTTCTTACATCTCTTATTTGAGTTCCTAGTCCTGGGCTATTGATTTCGACACGTGCACCAATACCGTTTCTATTACTTTGTACACCTATGGTACAAATTTCCATCCAGTTATTCGAGTTACCATCATTCAAGCGGATATTTCCATTAAACACATCTAAAAAGCCATCTCGGTTGATGTCACCAATTGGACCGCTTGGAGGCATTCCTGCACTATTTAAGGTAAATGTACTATCGCCATTATTAAATAAGATCTGACCATTTGTTAGAATATCAACATAGCCATCATTATCAAAATCACCAGGGGCATTTTCAATTCCTGTTGGTGCTCCTGAAATTCCGGAGCCAGCAGAAATATCTGAAAAAGTACCGTCACCATTGTTTCGCATTAGCTTATGACCGCCATCGGTAAAAGAACTTGCGCCTACATATACATCCATATCACCATCATTGTCAAAGTCAGCCCAGGCAGAAGACCATGTTTGAATAGGGTCGCCTAAACCTGAAGAGTTATTATGACCTTCGGCAGGAAAATTAGATTGATAATAACCAGCTCCATCAGCAACATTGGTATACGTGCCACTACCATCATTTTGCCAAAGCTCATTATATTTGTGCGTTACACTTCCTCCGCGACACTTTGCTATGAATAAGTCCAAATCTTTATCGTTATCATAATCGATCCAAACCGTGCCGTAATTACCTCCATCAGCATGTGTTCCTAAACCTTTCGGGACAGCAGCGCTAGCACCTTGGTAAAACGTTAAATTTCCAAACCCGTCATTAATATAATATACGTTGGGATCAACATCATGGCACACAAAGGCGTCAAGATGTCCATCATCATTTATATCAATAAAGTTTGAACGCTGTGAGAACACATATTCCGGCCCTGAAATTTCAGTAAAAGCAGTTCCATCACTATTAGCTTTCATAAACGTCACCCCTGATCCACCTCCATAAAGTAGATCATTATATCCATTGTTATCAAAATCTCCGGCAGCCAAACTCCAAGAAGGGGTATTATCTGCTTGAGAAGTTGTGATGTCCACATCATTAAATACGGCCGTCCAAGGCGTCGTAGTTGTATTAGGTGGCATGCTATAGTTGATATTAATATTTGTACCGGTAACAGATACAAGATCGTCGTAACCGTCGTTATTCATATCTACTATTGCTCTATCTGAGCCAGTAGCTGAAACCGTTTGGCTTGTAAACGTTACTGGTGGTGGTGGTGGTGGCGCTGAATACGACACTTCAAAATCGAAAGGGAGATTATCAGCTGGATCTTGCATCCATCTATCATCCCAAGCGATATAATAAGTTACTCCTGCGACAGCATTAAAACTAGCAACCGATAAAAATCCTGAACCTGCATCGTCATCACCACCAACACAAGAAAATGTACCACCACAATTGTCATCATAAATATGAACACGGGTATCAATGCCTGAGTTTTGAGGAAGGTCTGAAGAAACAGTTACATAAGCTGTAGCTGTTGGAATAAATCTGAACCACTCTCCTTTTGTTGCACCACTTCCATTGTCTGCACATACTGGATCTGGAATCTCCGATCCATCAATTATAGTGATGGAAAATACTCCTGGAGTTGTTATTGCCGTTGCTACAGACGCATCTGCACATGTATCCGAACTTGTTTGAGCTGTAAGGGGAAATACTGCAAAAGCTACAGCTAGTAAGGATAGTAATATTTTTTTCATAACGTTATATTTTTAATATCTCTTTGGTTGATTTTATATATGTTATTCGCATTCAGTTGTCAAAGAACCGATCCAATCATAAACTAATTGGATGCCTTCTTCGTGAACTATAGTTCTTCCCAATAATGGCATTCTTACAGCCTCATCTGTTGAGGAAATTCGATAATACATCATTGAACGTACTTGATTAGATGGACTTACAATATGTGTTTGACCTTGATCAAGATCAGTATCTGGCTCCACGCAAACTCCCATGTTCACAGGGTCGTCACTCAAGTCAAAGTTAAATCGCATCGGGCGATAAGCACAATGCGCGTCTTCAGAATGACAATGCGCACAATTAATATCAACATAAGATCTAACACGATCATTTAAGGGTTGGGAGGTATCATTCCAAGCGACCATGGTTTCGATACTGTTCGGTACGGAATTTTCTAAGTAACCAAATGCGACCAATTTATCTAATTGATTTTTGGTGCCATCAGCATATGGGTAATTTAAATTCAAATTTCTTGGTTTAGGTCCAATTGGAATTGAC
Source organism: Flavobacteriaceae bacterium (assembly GCA_013001285.1). Lineage (GTDB taxonomy): Bacteria > Bacteroidota > Bacteroidia > Flavobacteriales > Flavobacteriaceae > JABDMU01. Next base: position 54,926 of record JABDMU010000033.1, on the reverse strand, counting down.
ACATCACCTGATTTGTGACAGGTTTGACATTCAGGGCCAGCTGGTATACGATAATTTACACTTTTAGTTTCGCCGTCTTGTATCCAGTCAAATGCCGAAAAACTTCCACCTAGGTCCAAAACAGCTTCAGTTTGTGCTTCATTCCAAACATAGTTAGCAAAGGTCCATCCTGTTTCTTTATGAATCATAAGGCGTGTTTCTAGTATTTTGGTTTCCAAATTTGGCAAGACATTATCGTAATAAAAGTTCTTTATTAATACGGTGCCTACACCTAAATTCAAAACAGCGTTGTCATTTTCATAAGTTGCTATGGCATCTGAAGGCATCCATATAAAACGCTTCTTTTTAGCATAATCGGTAAAAAGTGTATTAATCAATGTGTATGGGAGCACGCCATATACAGGCTCTAAATCTGACATTTGGCCTTCATAAAAGTTGTAATCAGACAATTTAGGGTAGGGAACGCTATTTATGTCAAAAACCACTGGCGAAACCATATCAGGCTCATCAATAGGCTCATAGGTTTCGTCCTGAGAACAGGAAACCATGACTAATGAGAATACGCCCCATAACAAAAAGGTGTATTTTTTTAACATTTATAGAAAAATTTGGACAACTAATGTAGAAAAAATGCAAACCGCCTAGTAATTAATTAGTTGTAATGCATGTTTTTCCTATTAAGGGCTTAACATGGGTAAAAAGTATTTGGTTTTTAGATAGTTAAATCAAGTTATTGGCTAATAGATACTCTGCTATTTGCACCGTATTTGTCGCCGCTCCTTTTCTTAAATTATCGCTTACTATCCACAAATTCAGCGCATTAGGCCGAGACTCATCTCTTCTAATTCTACCTACAAAAACATCGTCCTTTCCATTTGCATAAATTGGCATGGGATAGACGTTTACATCAGGATTATCTTGAACAACAACCCCTGTTGTGTTATTAAGAATTTGGCGAACTTCCGACAAATCATATTCCGATTCAAATTCAATATTTACGGCCTCGCTATGACCACCTGAAGTTGGGATTCTGACAGCTGTTGCCGTAATTGCAATACTGCGATCATCCAGAATTTTTTGTGTTTCTCTAACTAACTTCATTTCTTCCTTGGTATAGCCGTTCTCCTCAAATACATCACAATGCGGTAAGGCATTCATATGAATTGGATAAGGATAAGCCATTTCCCCTTTTATACCAGCCAACTCATTCTCTAATTGCTTAACCGCCTTCACTCCGGTTCCAGAAATAGACTGATACGTGGCAATAACCAATCTATTAATCTTATATTTTTTATGTAAGGGGGCAATCGCCATAACCATTTGAATGGTTGAGCAATTAGGGTTCGCAATAATCTTATCGGTAAGTGATAGACGATCTGCATTGATCTCTGGTACAACCAATTGAATGTCTTGATCCATGCGCCAAGCGGAAGAATTATCGATAACGGTGGTGCCTGCATCTGCAAATTTTGGAGCCCACAATTTAGACGTTTCACCACCAGCTGAAAACAAGGCAATATCTGGTTTGGAGGCAACAGCATCTTCAAGCCCAATTATTTTATAGTCTGTTCCTCTAAAGGACATTGATTTACCCACAGAGCGTTCAGAGGCAACCAAGAGTAATTCATCAATCGGAAAATTTCTTTCTTCTAAAACCTCGAGCATGACCCGACCTACCATACCAGTAGCTCCAATAACAGCTAATTTCATATTCTATAATTTACGCAGCAAAAGTAAAGATTTAATCAGAGTTATTACTTTTTGAACAAAAAAAACCACTTCAATTAAGAAGTGGTTTGTGTTAAAAATATGTAATGTAGCGGTAAAGCTAAATTAATTATTTTTTTAAAGAATCTCTGATCTCTGTTAATAGATCAACCTCAGAAGGTCCTGCTGGAGCTGCTTCTTCAGGTGGCTTTTTAGTTTTGTTGTAGGCCCTTACGATCATGAACATAACCAGTCCAACAATTAATAAGTTGATGATGGTATTTATCCAAGCACCATAAGCAATAACAGCACCTCCTGCTTCTTGAGCAGCAGCTAAGGTTTTGTAATCATTACCATCCATGGCAACATGAAGGTCAGCAAAATTCATTCCGCCAGCGAAATAACCAACAAAAGGCATGGCTATGTGATTCACGAAGCCGTTAATTACGGCACCAAGTGCACCAGCCATAATAACTGCAACAGCGAAATCAATCACGTTGCCTGTCATAATAAAATTCTTAAATTCTTTTAGCATAATAGTTAATGTTTTGTATTTAATTATTGGACACTAATATACTTAAAAAAGTCACAATTTTTAGAAGATTTTTTTGATCAGCCGATAAACGAACGCTTTACGCGCTGTGAAATAGCGGTAATTAGCTCGTAAGAAATAGAATTAATTGTTTCAGAAAGTTCTTCTGCTGTATGGTTTTTTCCGAAGACGATTACTTCATCACCCGCTTTGCAATCTATATCAGAGACATCAACCATGATCATATCCATGCAAACATTACCAATAATAAAGGCTTTTTTGGCGTTAATGATCACATATCCAACGCCATTCCCATATTGCCGTCCAATTCCGTCGGCATGACCAATGGGTATTGTGGCTGTTTTTCGAAAATCTTGAGACTTGAATGCGCGATTGTAGCCAACTGACTCTCCTTTTTCTATATGATGAATTTGCGAGATTACCGACTTAAGAGTAGCGATTGGAATTAAGTTTTTATTTTCTTTTTCTGAATTTCCAAATCCGTATAAACCAATTCCACTTCTAACCATATCAAAATGCGCATCGGGATAGTTTAGAATTCCTGAAGTATTGCAAATATGCAGTAGAGGCTTATCTTTTAATTTAGGCAACATATTTTCAACAATCTTTTCAAATGTTTTGATTTGCTTATTGGTAAATGCTTTTTCGTTAAGATCTTCACTTGCTGCTAAATGCGAAAACAACGATGCCACTTTTAAGCTTTTAGTTTCTCTTAACTGCTCAAGAATAAATGCGACATCCTTTTCCCAGAAACCAAGGCGATTTAAACCAGTATTGAATTTAATATGAACGGGATAATTTTCCTGACTTTCTTGTTCGGCAATTTGAATAAATTCCTCTAATACTTTTGGGCTATATAGGCTTGGTTCAAGACAGCGTTCTATTAGTTCCTTAAAATTCGCTGTTTGAGGATGCAGTACTAAAATGGGAGATTTGATCCCAGCATCACGAAGTGCCACGCCTTCTTGAGTGTAGGCCACTGCAAAATAGTCAACACCATTTTCTTCTAATGACTTCGCAATTTTTAGGGCTTCACTGCCATAAGCAAAGGCTTTGACCACTGCCATAAACTTCGTGTTTGGCTTTAGTTTTGATTTTAAATATTCAAAATTATGTTTGAGATCACGAAGATCGATCTCAAGGATAGTTTCTTGTGCTTTAGGCATTTGCACTTTTTGATTTTGGTGTCACAATTTCCACCTCATTTACTCTAATATTTCTCACCTTATCTCTCATCATGGCCTTAAAGTAGGCTGCCCTGCTCAACGGTTCGTATTCTTCATTTTCTCCTAAAAGGACCAGGTCATCATTTTTCGCTTTGCGATAGCTATATTGAGCCAGATTTCCAGTTCGTGTGCAAACTGCATGAACTTTGGTAACATACTCAGCAGTCGCCATTAAGTTGGGCATTGGGCCAAATGGATTGCCTTTAAAATCCATATCCAGCCCCGCAACAATGACGCGAACACCTTTATTGGCAAGGTCATTACAAACCCTTACGATCTCATCATCAAAAAATTGAGCTTCATCAATACCAATGACATCACAGCCATCGGCTAAAATTGGAATATTTGCAGCAGCAGGAACTGGCGTCGACCTTATTTCGTTCGCATCATGAGAAACTACTTTCTCTTCGGCATACCTAACATCTACAGCAGGTTTAAAGATCTCAACCTTCTGTTTTGCAAACTTCGCACGCTTAAGACGTCTGATCAACTCTTCGGTTTTACCAGAAAACATGGAACCGCAAATGACTTCGATCCACCCAAATTGTTCTTTATGATTTACTGTATTTTCGAGAAACATTTCGTAATTTTAACACTAAATAATAGCATCCTTGCGTTTGTATAAAGGTGGCGTAAATTTATTAAAAATCAAAAGCAATCAATATAATTAATATTATAAGTTATGAAGAAGAAATTAGAATCGGAATTAATTAGTATTGCACACAGGATTTTGAGACTTAAGGGAAAAGAAGATGTCAATAAACTGCATGAAGAAGTATCTCAACTTTATGAAAAATTGACGGTTTTAAAATTTGCTGAAGAGAATTTTGATGAAGAAATTCCAACAATTGGCAGTGATTCGTCATTTTTTGGAATGCTTGACCAGGCATTCAACAATACAGTAAGCGATACCATAGAAGTTGAGAATAAAGTGTACATCAATCTTGACGAATCTGAAAATGAAGAGATCATGGAACCCGTTATGGAGAAGATCAAGGATATTGTAGCTCAAATGCCTCAAGAAACACAACAGGTAGATGATATTCTGGCCAAAACCATAGCGCAACCTCAATATCATAAAAATGATTTTGAGGAAATTACTGCAGATTTTAAGGAGATTCCTGTGTTTGATCCGGTAGTTCAATCCGGACATGATTCACAACGCTCATTAAATGACAAGTTGAAAAAGAACGGTTTAAATATTGGCCTAAATGATAAGTTGGCATTTATAAAACATCTTTTTAATGGGAAGCGAAGTACCTACGAAAGTGTTTTAACCGAATTAAATTCCTCAAACTCTTATAAAGATGCTACACATTTTATTGAAACCAAGATCAAACCAGAATTTAACAACTGGAGCGGAAAAGAGGAGTTCGAAAATCGTTTTATGGAAATTATTGAGAATACTTTTCAATAAGCATCTTGCCATTTATGAGCAAACTCTACCTTGTGCCAACTCCAATAGGGAATTTAAAAGACATTACCTTTCGTGCTGTTGAAGTTCTGAAAGAAGCTGATCTTATTTTAGCCGAAGACACGCGTACTTCTGGGAAGCTTTTAAAACATTTTGAGATCAATACGCCTATGCAATCCCACCATATGCATAATGAGCATAAGACTGTTGAAGGTATTCTGAATAAATTGAAATCGGGGATGACTATTGCCTTAATAAGCGACGCAGGTACTCCAGCAATTTCCGATCCGGGATTTTTAATCACTAGATCCTGTATTGAAGAAGATATTCCTGTAGAATGTTTGCCAGGCCCCACAGCTTTTGTGCCTGCATTGGTGAATTCAGGTTTACCGAATGACAAATTTGTTTTTGAAGGATTTCTTCCTGTTAAAAAAGGGCGGCAAACGCGTTTAAAATTGCTTTCAGAGGAAACCCGAACCATGATCTTTTATGAGTCTCCTCATAAATTAGTTAAGACACTTTCTCAGTTTTGTGAATTTTTTGGAGCTAATCGTCAACTCTCAGTATCACGTGAGCTCACTAAATTATTTGAAGAAACCATCCGAGGAACTGCACAAGAAGTATTAGAACATTACACTTTAAAACCGCCAAAAGGAGAAATTGTCATTGTAGTCTCAGGAAAAAAATAATGGAACGCTTACTGAAAGAAATAAGTCATTGCCGTATTTGCGAAAAACATTTACCTCTGGGCCCTCGTCCTGTTGTTACAGGACTTGTCAATTCAAAAATTGTAATCATTGGTCAAGCCCCTGGAACCAAAGTTCATGCTTCTGGAAAGCCTTGGGATGATGCTAGTGGAAGGCAATTAAGACAATGGTTAAACGTTTCGGATAAGGAATTTTATAATACTTCAAATTTTGCCATTGTTCCAATGGGGTTTTGTTACCCTGGGAAAGGCAAAAATGGTGATCTCCCACCAAGACCAGAATGTGCACCGCAATGGCACGAGTCGTTATTGAGCGCAATGCACAATGTTGACCTGATTATATTAATTGGTAAGTACGCTCAGCAGTATTATTTAAAAGAAGAAGCGAAACACAACTTAACTGAAACTGTCAGTCATTTTGAGGATTATTTGCCGAAGTATTTTCCACTTCCACATCCTTCACCCAGAAATCGATTTTGGTTAACAAAAAATCCTTGGTTCAAGGATCGCATTCTTCCAAAATTACAAGAAATGACTTTCGAGATTCTTCAATAAACAGAGTGAAAACTATTTATGTTTGCCCTTATTCCAGCCATGCTTGCCTAGGAATTGATTACCACTTTCAACGGCACCATCTTCTATAGGCGTTCCCATACTGTCATTCCATCTATTTAAATAGCCAAATAATGAAATAACGCCAAGCATTTCAACTATCTCGCCTTCATCCCAATGTTGATAAAGACGCTTTTTAATATCTTCATCAACGGCGTTTGGCACCAAAGAGGCCGCCAAGGAAAAATCGAGTGCTGCACGTTCTGCTTCCGAAAATGCAGGATGTGTTCTGTACTCCCAAATATTATCCAACTGCTCCTGCTCTGCGCCATAACGTTCGGCAGCTCGAATAGCGTGTGCCTGACAATATCTGCATCCAGTAGAATTACTACTAACCCAGGCTATCATACGTTTTAAAGCCGAAGTTACTCGACCTTCATTGGCCATAACGGCTTTGTTTAAATTTATAAATGCTTTACTTATGGCCGGTCGACGTTGCATAGTAAGTACTGAATTAGGGCAAAACCCAAGAGTTTCATTAAAGAAAGTTGCAAGTTCTTTGGTCTCGATATCATGATCGGCTGACAATGGCGTTACTAAAGGCATGTATATTTAATTTTTAAGTTTAATAAGCGTATTTTTGAACTAACAAGAAACGAAAAAAAAGCCATATATATGTCACAAAAAGTCACCACACATTGGAAAGGAAATTTACAATTTGAAGCTGATAACCCTAATGGAAAAACCGTACTTATGGACACCTCTCCCGAACATGGCGGTCATAATTCCGGTTTGAGTCCAAAGGCCATGATGCTGGCATCATTAGCAGGATGTTCAGGGTTAGATGTTATTTCAGTTTTGGACAAAATGAAGGTAAAAATTGCAGATTTCAGAATGGAAACTACAGGGGAACTTACTGAGGAACATCCAAAATATTATCATAGCGTTCATATAGATTACCATTTTTTTGGCGAAGATCTGCACGAAAAAAAAATAAATAAAGCTGTTGGTTTGTCTATCGACAAGTATTGTGGAGTTATGGAAATGTTTAGAAAATTTGCTAAAATCAGTACTAAAGTTCATTTTCATAATACTTAATTAGAGAATATTTTCTATATTCGTATATGCGTTGGACTATTAAACCAAAACCAGATAAAGCTGCCATTGAATTGCTTCAAAAAGGACTTCAAGTAGAACCTTATGTCGCGTCCTTATTAGTGCAACGTGGAATAACTGATTATGATCAGGCTAGACTTTTTTTTAGACCTCGTCTTGAGGATCTTCATGATCCTTTTTTAATGAAAGACATGGACAAAGCTGTAGACCGTATTGAAAAGGCCATATCTCAAAACGAAAATATTTTAGTGTATGGTGACTATGATGTTGATGGTACCACTGCTGTTGCTTTAGTGTCGTCTTTTCTGAAAAACACCTATGATCAAGTAGCCACGTATATTCCTGATCGCTATGATGAAGGATATGGCATTTCATATAAAGGCATAGATTTCGCACATGACAATGATTTCTCATTGATCATTGCTTTAGATTGTGGCATTAAGGCTATGGACAAAGTAACATACGCCAAAGACATGAATATTGATTTTATCATTTGTGATCATCACAGGCCTGGAGAAAAAATACCTGAGGCTGTAGCCGTGCTTGACCCAAAACGGAATGATTGTGAATATCCCTATAAGGAATTATGTGGATGTGGGGTTGGGTTCAAACTTATTCAGGCACTAGGCTCTAAATCAAATTTAAGCATAGACGATCTCACTTCTTATCTTGATTTAGTGGCAACAGCAATTGCTGCCGATATCGTTCCTATGACAGGTGAAAATCGTGTTTTGGCCTATTTCGGATTACAAGTGATTAATGGATCTCCAAGAAATGGTATAAAGGCCATCTTGAAACAAGTCAATAAAAGCAGTTTCACCATAACTGATGTGGTGTTTATTATTGCACCGCGAATAAATGCGGCAGGCCGAATGAAACATGGCAATTATGCCGTTACATTATTGACCGAATCTAATTTTGATCAAGCAACTCAATATGCTTCAGAGATCGATCAATTTAATACCGAACGCCGAGATACCGATAAGCAAATAACAGAGGAGGCTTTGCTTCAGATTGAAGAAAACCAAGAACAAGATCGAATGACAACAGTTGTTTATAATGAACATTGGCATAAAGGTGTAATAGGTATTGTGGCTTCAAGATTAATTGAGACCTATTATCGCCCTACCTTGGTTTTTACAAAAAGCGGTGACAAACTTGCGGCTTCCGCAAGATCAGTGCGAGGTTTTGATGTTTACAATGCGCTTGAAGGTTGTAGCGAATTTATTGAACAATTTGGCGGACATAAGTATGCAGCCGGATTAACACTTGATCCAAAAAATTATGGGCAATTCAAAAACAAATTTGAATCGGTTGTAGAAAAAACAATCGACCCATCTATGCTTATTCCAGAGATAGTGATCGATATGGAATTATCATTAGATCAGGTTACTCCAAAATTTTATAGGATATTATCGCAATTTGCGCCATTTGGGCCTGGGAATATGACACCTGTTTTTATGGCTCAAAGCGTAAAAGACACTGGATATGTGAAATGTGTAGGAGAAGACGACAAGCACTTAAAATTAACACTCACTCAAAACGGCACAAGTAAATATGGTGCAATAGGTTTTAATCTGGGTCATAAAAAGGGGCTTGTAGAGAATAGAAAACCCTTTAAAGTTGCCTTTACACTTGATGAGAATCATTGGAATGGCAATGTGTCCTTACAATTAAAAATTAAAGATATTAAGAACCAATAGAGCTCTATTTGTAAGTAGTCAACTTGAACTCCTGGCCGTTGAATTCGCCATAGGTAAAATAAGTTATCCAATCACCTAAATTGATGTATTGTGATTGGTGATTCAGTTCAATTTCCAAAGGAAGATGTCGATGCCCAAAAATAAAGTAATCACGATGTTGTTCTTTTAGTTTATCCTTGCTGTATTGTACTAGCCATTCTTTATCTTCTCCTAGAAACTTGACATCTTCTTCCCCAGAGATCAGTTTGTTTTTTACTGAAAGATACTGTGCCAATTTAACACCAAGATCAGGATGAAGCCAGCGAAACAACCATTTTGAAAATGAATTTGTAAACACTTTTTTCATGCGTTTATAGCCTCTATCTCCTGGTCCTAGTCCATCACCATGACCAATAAAAAAACTAGTGTTATTGATTTTAAATTCTTGGGGTTTATGATACACAGGAATGTTCAGCTCTTCTTCAAAATAACCATTCATCCAGAGGTCATGGTTACCCACAAAATAGTGAATAGGAATTCCAGAATCGCTGATCTCCGCAAGTTTTCCAAGTGTTCGCGTAAATCCTTTTGGCACCACTTTCTTATATTCAAACCAAAAATCAAACAAATCACCTAAAAGAAAAATTACCGCTGCATCATCTTTGATATCATCAAGCCATTTCACGAATTTCTTTTCCCTGCTTAATGACGCTTGTCTTGATGGAGCACCAAGATGATTGTCGGAAGCGAAGTAAATTTTTTTTCCTTCAGGGAGTGATATGTGATGAGAATTACTCATTATCGCTTGCAAACCACTCCGCATATGACGTGGCTGTTTCTTGAAGTTTTAGAGAGAACAATTTGATATTTTGAGGCAATCGTTTCTTTATTTTTTTGGCAAAATCAATGACCATCATTTCACTTGTAGGCTGATAATCGACTAACAGAACATTATGTCCTCGTTGTTTGAGTTCATTGGCCAGTTCAATATGAGGTGTGTTTTTATTAAATACAGTAGCGTGATCAAACACACTTACAATTTCTTCCTTCACTATAAGTTTTAGGTCGCTAAAATCGATGACCATTCCAAATTTTACATGGTTTGCGTCCGAAATTGGAGATCCAATTACTGTGACATTCAAACGGTAACTATGACCATGAACATTTTTACACTTACCGTCATAGCCATAAAGCGCATGTCCAGTTTCAAATGAAAATTGTTTTGTAATTCTAATGCCGCTCATTATCGTCTTTTATTTCTATTGTAAACATATACAATTATTAAGACTAAGGCTAATAGCAGAAATAACATATTACCTCCCATGTTCTTCGTTTTTTAATCTGTTCTTATTGTGTTTATAGATCAGGTATGCAATTATGACCAAAATTACAAATGGCAAGAATGATCCGATAAACACACCGATTTCATAACTTTTATCAGGTGCATTTTCGATCTTTTCTTTTATGTCAATATTTTGAAATAGAGAATATAACAACATGGGCCAAATTTAAGTCTTTTGTGAAAGCGGAATAAATATTTTTCTAAATTTTATGATTAACGGCGCTCCTCGAGCAACAATCCATAAAGTGAATGCAATAAAAATGGCATAAAGCTTATAGTTTAAATGATCAAGCCAAAATAAGACAGGGACGAACACGAGAAATGTAGCAAAAAGTAAAACATTCCGTAAAATTTTCATTTTTCCAAGTCCTTTGAACACGCCGTCAAAAATAAAGGCCAAAGCGCAAAGAGGCTGCATGGCCAGAACGATCCAGAATATCTTGTAAAACTCATCTAATACGGCTTGGTCTTTTGAGAATAGTGATCCCAAAGGATGGTAGAGAAGTCCTCCAATGATGGCCATGATTACACCTATAACTATACCATATTTAATTAATTTGTTGCTTAGCTTTATGAGAAGACCATATTCTTTTGCCCCATATAATTTGCCAGATAAAATATTTCCAGCACTAGCGTATCCATCAATAACAAATGCGCCAAGAAACCAAAGATTTATGGCAATGGTATAGGCTGCGATATATTCTTTGCCATAACTTGTAGAAAAAGCACTGGCATAATATAGGGTCACGTTTAATGCCAAGGTTCGAACAAATAAATTCAAGATCATCATAATAAAACTTTTGATCTCTTTATTAAAAGGAAAGCTAAGTTTTAACGGAATGCTTGTTTTTACAATTAAAAAATAGGCAGCTAAAATGGCCATTAAAAACTGTGCAACGACACTTGCGTAGGAAGCGCCTTTGATATTCATGGCTGGAATCACATCGCTAATGCCATAAACAAGAACTATATCTAAAATAATGTTCACAGAAGCACCTATAATGGCTATCACCATCGGGTAAAAGGTGTTTTGTAATCCACGAAATGTACCAAAAACGGCAATGGTGAATAAGGTGAATGGAAATCCGAACACACGAATTTGATAGTAATCAACACTAAAGTTTAGAATAAGATCAGAGGCGTTATAAAGTTTGAAAATTTGTTCTGCGAACGGATAAGTACTAATGATAATTAATACACTTAATGAGGTAATTATAAAAATTGCTTGTGCTGGCAAATTCTTGACCTCATCTATTTTATTAGCACCTAAATATTGAGACACGATAGCTGAAATGGCACTTCGTGTTTGTCCGAGTACCCAGATGAGCATAGAAATAAATGCACCTACGATGCCTACTGCAGCTAAAGACTCTGTAGCATTAACATCAATATTCCCAACAATAGCTGTATCTGTAATCGACAGAATAGGTTCTGAAACTCCTGAGATCAATGCAGGAATTGCAAGCTTGTTTATATGTTTTAAACTTATGATTTGACTCACAGAATTAGTTCATAGCAATAGAACGGATATACACTTTGTTTTGGGAAATAAATATTCCCAAGACGTTTATAGCCGCGATGTTCGTAAAACTTTTGATTTCTTTCGTTTTTTGAAAATGTATCTAGGCGTATCGAATCCATGTTCTCTTTGCGCCCGAGATTTTCGGCAAACGCCATGAGCTCTTGAGCCAACCCTTGTCCTTGAAGATCAGGATGAACAGCAAGCCGGTGAATATAAAACTGATTTCCGCTTGGTGTTAGCCAGTCAATTGCTTTATATTCTTCATCCATTATCTCTGAGATAACCACACATCCCATGACCGAATCGCTAGTTGCTGTGACATACAACTGATCTTGATTCAGGTCTTCTTCAAAGGCATGTTTATTTGGATAATCTGCATTCCATTGAAAAATTTTATTGTCTATCATATGTTGGGCACAAGCCTTTGAGATTTCTACAATGGAATCAATATCAGAAGCAGTAGCTTTTCGAATCATTTTTAATAGTTACCTTTGCGTCATAATTTTAGGTAAAGTTAGTTTTAAATATTGAATATGAAGAATATTTTAGTCCCAGTTGGTACTTCAGAAAATGCCGTCAGTCATTTACAATATGCGGTAGATTTTGCACGAGCTTTTGGTGCAAATCTTTTTGTAGTTCAAGTCTATAATGTATATACAAAAGCAGGAACCATAATCAAGGTTGATCATATCATTGAACGAGAAAGTTTGTCTTTTTTGAAAAAGCATATTTCTAAAATTGACACAACTGGTGTTGAGGTTACCGCGAAACTGTTTAAGGGAAAATTAGTTGACACAATTGAAAAGATAAATAAATCCCTAAATATTGATCTGCTATTATTAGAGCCTAAAACGAATTCGGTGAAGGAGGAGGTTTTTCTAGGAAATACTTCAGGAAGAATAGTGAAACAAACAAAGATACCTATCCTAATCGTTCCTGAAGGCCTAAAATACAAACCGATGCCGAACATTTTATTCGCAATTAAATCGGCTATTCTTAAAAAGGAAAAATCGCTGGATCCATTGAAAGAAATTCAGGCAAAATTTAATGCAAAAATACACTTACTACTTGTCAAGACCCAGTATCATAAAGAAGGTGATTTTGAGGTATCTGACACCTTATCAAATATGGTGGTCTCAACAACTTATTCTGAAAATCCAACAACGTATTTAGGGGTTTTAGAACATATAAAACAGATTAATCCTGACCTCTTAGTTGTTGTGAGACGGAAACGCGGATTTTTCACCAAACTTTGGGAGAAAAATTCTATTTTGAAAAAAGATCTATATATCACAACAATTCCTATATTAGTTTTAAGAGAAATGAAATAATTTTTTGGGGATGTAGCTCAGCTGGCTAGAGCGCTTGACTGGCAGTCAAGAGGTCGTGGGTTCGAGTCCCATCTTCTCCACATCAATCCGAAAATCCATGCGTAAGTGTGGGTTTTTTATTTGAAGGAAACTGTAAAATATGTTTTTCAGTTTCAATTAAATAATGATAAACTTCACAGGGTGAAGTAGATTTTCGATTTGCAGGAGCGGCGTCTATTGGGTCCAATGAAATTAGTCCCATCTTCTCCACATCAATCCAAAAATCCATGCGTAAGTGTGGGTTTTTTATTTTGAATGAGATTTAGCTTAGCTTATTTCTTTCTCGATAAAGTCAATATTTTTATCGTAGATCTCGAAAATTAGTGTTTCAAGCTCTTCTTGAAATGCATTTAAAAATTCTTGAGTGATTAAGGTATTCTTTGTCGCGCCATTACCCGATTTGTCTTTCTTTGAAAAACTTAAAAATCCAGATTTTAAATTCTTAAAGGAAATTATTCCTGCTTCAATCGGCGTTTTAAATGGCGATTTTTGATTCATGATAAAGGCATACATCAATACCTGAAATGCCACTCCATTTTTTTTATAATCACTTGTGATATCGTTCCAATTCACAATTTCAACCTGTGGCCGCTCTACTTTCCCAGTTTTATAATCGATGATCCTTAATACCCCATTGAGCTCATCTATACGATCTATTTGACCTTTCAAACGAATTGGAAAAGGAATTGTATTAACATTAATTGTTGTTTCAACATCAATTTCTAGCTCAAGGATCTTTAAAGTATTTCCTTTCTTTAAGAGTTGTTTTTCTTTTTTGAGAAAATTTTTAATGTACTGCTTTGCAACTTCTAAAATGATAAGGTTCTTCCCTCGGTCTAATTCACCTTCATTGTAATATTTTTTAAATTGTTGCACTACAATAGCATCGGTCTTTTCGATAGAATTATCTAGCTTTTCAAGATTGAGCGTACTGCCCTTATAGGGTTCATAGAGCTCTTTTAATGTCTCATGTATTACCGTTCCTAAGGTTTTGGCTTCAACAATTTCTTCAACATCATCAAACTCTTCAGTTTCCAATAATTTTTGAGCATAAAAATCGATTGGATTTCGAATATAGTTTAATAATGATGATGGTGAAAGTCCTTTTTGAAAAACACTTTCAATTCTTTTAATGACTGAATCCGTCTTTTTAATGCGACGCAAAGAATCGTTTACATTTGGCAAGAGCGGCGCTACAATCTGGGGATTTATATCGTGATGTTGATCAATTTCCAGTTGGGTGATAAACCGACTTTTCTCACCGGCGTTTAAGGCATCTGGCTCAGTATTATATATAATGTAAACATGTTTAGCTCGCTGTATCAACCTATAAAAATGATAGGCATAAACAGCATCTTTTTCTTTGTATGTTGGAAGGTTATTTTCCAGCTTGATATCAAAAGGAATAAAAGAATTACTACTTTTTCCGGCAGGAAGAATGCCTTCATTAACCGAAGCAATTATAACCGTATCAAAATCCAGTACACGAGATTCGAGCATTCCCATAATTTGAAGTCCTTGTAGGGGCTCTCCTTGAAAATCTAAAGTTTCGGAGTATAATAATTCTTTAAATAACTCGAATAACCCCTTTATTGATGTTACATGATTGTGCTCATGATTTAATTTAAAAATTGTATTGAAGATCTCATTAAACTTGAATAAGTATTCTAATGCTAAGGCGTTCAAAGCAGCGTCCTTTTCAAACGAAGCTTTTATCTTCATGATCAACTTTTGACAATGTTCTATGGCCACATTAGGATTAGGCCATGAGGAAAATAAAATATTAACAAATGAATTACTTTCTAGTAATAGTTTTTCTAATTTATGTTGTGTTAGAAATACGAGGTTGTTTTTTTGTATGGTTTTAATTATAGTATTGGCTTGATTTCCTGAGCTTGTTTGAAAGAGCGGTTGCACAAATTGGTGCGAAAGCAAGGCGATGACATCTTTATAATAAAATGAAGACTTACCATCTTTATGAATGGCAAATAAGAGTTCAAATAGTGATGTCAACGGAATAGATTTTAAAGGAAAACCCATTGTTATGTTTAATGCATCTATTTCCGAAGGAATAGAATTGAGTACAGGCATCAAGAGATTTTCATCACTTAAAACAACAGCAGTACTTTTTAGTGGTCCGCTCTTAGAATTAATTTTTCTTAGGAGCTCACCTACATATTTGGCTTGACCAAC
Organism: Flavobacteriaceae bacterium; assembly: GCA_013001285.1. Taxonomy (GTDB): domain Bacteria; phylum Bacteroidota; class Bacteroidia; order Flavobacteriales; family Flavobacteriaceae; genus JABDMU01. The sequence goes on along the minus strand of JABDMU010000033.1, from coordinate 39,543 downwards.
ATTTTTCGGAGTTCCGATTATATTGATATTTTTCCCTTCAGCATATAATTCATGAACCCAATTAAATTTATGTGTTTGAAAATAGCGCCAGGAATTCATATGTTCTCGCATAAAGTGGCCAGCATCATGATTTTCGTGCTCGAGAAAAGTCCTATCGATATCCCAAAATATTTCCGCCATATCAGAATGAAGTAATTCTTGAATGATGGCTATTTCGGCTTTGTTTAGAGCATTGAAACCTATAAAGATATGTTGTTTGCTGTTATTTAATTGGATGTAATTCCCTAGGTTTTCAACAGCTTCTCTATATAATAACCCCTGATATCCAGTTCCCTTTTTTTGAAGATGCGTATAAAAATTATGGTACAAGGTCTTTAAATGATCCCAGAAATTAAGGTAGGATTTGATTAAAGGTGTTTGGTTGCTTTCAAGTGACCAGTGGTTGATTTCATCAACAGCAACGAGGTAATCAAAAATATGATCAGGATCAACAAGGAACCTATCGATTTCGTTAAAATCCTGGAGAGCAACTTGAGCCCATTTTACAAAATCATCAAAGGGCTGTATTTCGTCCTTAGGTGTAAAATCCTTGTAAACCGAATAAAATTCAAATAGGAGTTCAATAGTTGAGAGTTGCTTAAGATCGGCAAGCTCTGCAACAAATTCTTCAATACTTATTATTTCTGGTGCAAAAAGAGGGTGTTCGATTAGTGAAGACAATTCATGTTTTAAAAAAATACCTGCGCGTCTACTCGGAAGAATAAAAGAGAGCTGACTTAGGTCAACTCCATTTGCTTTTAAATGCGCCAGTACATCATGAATAAAACTTGTCATTGTATAAAAATAAAAAACGTCCCGAATTATTCGAGACGTTTTTATTTATTTAATAAAACTTAATGCAATAAAGTATTGCTTAGTTTTTAAGTTTAACCTCAACGCGTCTGTTGTTCTTTCTTCCAGATCTCGTTTTGTTATTATCGATTGGGTATTCTTCACCTAGGCCAACAGCAGTTAATCTATCAGCATTTATTCCATTTGCAATTAAATAATCTCTTACAGCATTAGCTCTTCTTTCTGATAATAACTTATTAGAAGAAGATGAACCTACACTATCAGTATGTCCTTCAATTGAGAAATCAGCATTTGGATATTCTTTAAAAATAGCTGTCATTGCTGTTAAAACAGGCATTGTTTCGTTTTTAAAGCTTGATTTACCAGTATCGAATAAGATCGTTCTAGCATAGCTATTTAAAGTAGCCATTACCTCTTCAGTAGGGTTTACTTCAGGGCAACCATTGTTTGCAACTGTTCCAGCTTCGTTAGGACATTGATCATCTTTATCTAGTACACCATCACCATCAGAATCTGGCCAAGGGCAACCATTGTTAGCTGCAGGACCTGCTTCGTTAGGACATTGATCGTCACCATCTTTAACACCATCACCATCAGCATCTGGACAACCAGCTAAAGATTTTAAACCTGGTGTATTTGGACAGTCATCAGCGTTATCTGGAACACCATCACCATCGGCATCAGGACATCCATTAAACTCAGCTAAACCAGCTTCGTTCGGACAAGCGTCATCACCATCTTTAATACCGTCTCCATCAGTATCAGGGCAACCGTTAAAGGCAGCTAAACCAGCTACTTCAGGACATTCATCGTCTTTGTCATAGATACCATCACCATCTGTGTCTTTTCCGCCAAATTTAACAGAAACACCTACAGAATGTTGGAAATGTTTTGGTAAGTAATCTTCGAAAGAATGCTTATAAGTTGATTGTGCAGTTACTGCAAACTTATCGCTTAGCCAGTAATTTAGACCAAGAGAACCGTTTAATGTTCCAGCACCAATCTTTTGAACCCAAGTATAACCACCACCAACTCCAAGGTATGGATCGAATTTACCTAGATTAAGAAGATTTCCTAAATCGTATTTAATGATACCATCAGCTCCGAAATAAGTTAAATCACGTGCTGAAGCATCTCCAACCTTTTCAATGCGGTTGATAGACCCAGTTACACCAAAAGAGAAATTATCTCCTAGGTATTTTGAAATTGTGAAGGTTGATAATACTGGTACTACATTGTAATGATCAGTAACGTTAAAGTACTCATCAAAGTATTCGCCAAGTGGGGCATTCTCTCCGACCGGATAAAGATCTACCGCATTAAACCCGATAGATATTTGCCATGGGTTGTTATCGTCTTGAGCGTTTGCGTTGTTAAAACCAGTTACTAACAACAAAACGAACATTAATCTGCTAAGATTTTTCATATTCAATAATTTAATTTTTAAGTGTTAATTGTAAGCAAAAGTAAGTTGTTAAATGTTATTAACAAAGACAAATATAGAAAAATATTACTTTTTTTTATGATAGGATATCCGTGTTTAGAGACATTTTAAATAATTTTCAACGCCTTGCCAACTTTTATGAAAGCATTTATGGCTTGATCAAGATGCGTTTTTTCGTGCGCCGCTGAGAGTTGTACACGGATTCGAGCTTTCTCTCTTGGTACTACCGGGAAGAAGAATCCAATAACATAAATTCCTTCCTTTAATAGCATGCTGGCCATAGATTGTGAAAGCTTGGCATCGTACAGCATGACTGGAACAATAGCCGAATCGCCATCTACAATGTCAAATCCCGCAGCATTCATCCCTTTTTTAAAGTAATTGGTGTTCCATTCAAGTTTGTCTCTTAAGCTTGTATCATTTGCTAAAATATCAAATACTTTTATCGAGGCCCCAACGATGGCAGGAGCTAAGGAATTTGAAAACAAATATGGTCGTGAGCGTTGTCTTAACATGGCGATGATCTCCTTTTTGCCAGTTGTATATCCACCCATAGCGCCACCTAAAGCTTTTCCTAAGGTTCCCGTTATTATGTCAATGCGGTCCATCACTCCCTTTTCCTCTAAAGTCCCGCGACCAGTTTTTCCAATAAATCCAGTGGCATGACATTCATCAATCATTACCATAGCTTCATATTTATCGGCAAGATCACAGATTTTATCTAGAGGGGCTACTATACCATCCATAGAAAACACGCCATCAGTAACAATGATCTTAAATCGTGCGCCGTTAGCATTTGCTGCCTTCAATTGCTTTTCGAGATCTTCCATATTACTATTCTCATAACGGTATCGAGCGGCCTTACATAAGCGAACACCATCAATAATAGAAGCGTGATTCAATGCATCGGAAATGATCGCGTCTTCTTTTCCCAATAAAGGCTCGAAAACACCACCATTGGCATCAAAAGCTGCAGCATAAAGAATGGTGTCTTCTGTTTGATAAAAATCAGCAATTTTTGCCTCCAAAGTTTTGTGGATATCTTGAGTGCCACAAATAAACCGTACGCTCGACATTCCAAATCCGTGTGTATCCATGGTGTCTTTGGCTGCTTGAATAACATCAGGATGATCAGACAAGCCCAAATAATTATTAGCACAAAAATTAAGAACTTTTTCACCAGTATTTAATGTGATTTCGGCGCCTTGCGAAGAAACAATAATACGTTCTTCCTTATATAATCCGTTGTCCTTGATCTCTTGAATCTCATCTTCAAGATGTTGTTTTATGTTCCCGTACATGTTTAAATTTTATTTTTTTACAAAGGTAGTATTTCTTTTATTTCAATCTCGTCGTTGATGTATACAAGAACTCCTTTTTTTACATGAAGTCCAAGTGATTTTAGCGCATTTAAATAGCCCTGAATTTGTTGCTCATGCGCCTGACTTTGATTTCCAGTTTTGTAATCTAATACTGTGGCAAAATTATCCTTATCTATAGTCACTCTATCTGGACGTTGATCAGGAGCATTATTAACCAGGATATCACGTTCATTATAGACTTTGAGTTCTGGATCGAAATAAATTTTAAGCGATGGATGGCTAACTAGGCTATAAATAATGGGTTGCAAAGATTCCTTTTGTTGAGTATTAATTATGCCATCATTAAAAAGCGTGTTCATGGCAAAAGGGATGTCAATTTCTGTTTTGATGTATGACATGATAAGATGAATTAAATTACCACGCTCTATGGCTCTTTGTTGATCTGTATCCCATAGAAGTCCAGCTTTTGTAACAATTTTAATATCCAGTTGATTCCTTGGTGTTGAAATGAACGTATTCTGAATGACCGCAGAATCGCTGGCTTCTTCGTTTATTGAAGTCCTTTTGACATCCCCAAAACTATAGGAGCTTAAGTTATCCTTCCAAAGGCCTTGTGCTTTCAAATAATTGATAAATAAACCATCAAATGTTTTTAAGGACTCATTGCCTTTTTTATTAATTTTCAATCGGCTAATAATGTACAATTGCTCAACAGCTCGGGTTAATGTCACATAAAGCATATTGATGGCATCAAGTTCCAATTGAGCCAATCGCTCTTGAAATGCCTCAGCACCGACATCCCCAAAATAGGCAATGTCTTTATTAAAATTAAAGAGCAAATGACTAAAGCCCTGAAATTGATCTTGATCAACAGGTAGCCAAACTCTGGGTTTAATCTGATTATAGATTTCAACTTCTGCATATGGAAAAATGACGACTGGGAATTCAAGCCCTTTTGCTTTGTGTATCGTCATAATAGTTACAGCATCAACGCCGTCAGGGATTGTCACACTAAGTTTGTCCTTTTTTAAATCATAGTATTCAATAAAATCGGATAAAGAAGTTTGATGGTCTAAACTGTAATCCAGAACAAAATCGAGGAAATACTGTACTTGACCATTAGATCCTTTTATCAAATTGAAATTGTTAATTATGAGTTCCACACCTTCATATAGTGGCAATTGAATGAATTCAGAGACATTGAAGACTATTCCGAAATCTTTAAAAGAATTAAAAAATTTGAAGAGACCCAGATCAATAATACCAGATAAAAACTCATGATTATCCTCAACGGTTATATGAGATGATAGAAGGTAGTTGCCAATATCAAATTTTAAGGCTTTATTATCAGGTTGAGTAATTAATTGAAGGAGATTAACAATGAATTGAACCTCTTCAGATCTTGAAAGCAAAAGTGTTTCTGAGGAAATTATACGAACGTCAGAGTTGGCATTCAAGTAATCTGTAATTGCAATTCCTTCTTTGTGAGTTCTAACAATTATGGCAATATCTTGTTCTTTAAATCCGTTTTCAAGACATAAATTGATCGTTTCTAACACCTGTTTTGGGTAGACCTCATTCTTATCATCTTCATCAGAATTAGATAAAAACTTAAGATTAACAAAGCCATCATTCTTTTTTTCGTTATTCTGCCAACTGTTTACATATAAGTCTTTGTAATTATCATCACTAAATACAAAAGAAGATAAATGCTTGAATAAGGTGTTGTTAAAATCGACAATTTGTTTATGACTCCTAAAGTTTTGCGGCAGTGTTTTTACGTCCTGCTCGATAGGAAAAGGGATGTTCTCTTTATTTCGAAGCGCAATAAATTGTTCTGCTTTTCCGCCACGCCATCGGTAAATGGCCTGCTTGGCATCTCCAACGATCAAGGCCGTTGAGTGTTCTCCTGAAAGCGCATTATTGATCAATGGGATTAAATTTTCCCATTGCAGAACGGAAGTATCTTGAAATTCATCAATAAAATAATGCTTGAATTTTTCGCCTATGCGCTCGTAAATATATGGAGCAGGTTGGCTCTTTATGTGTTCGCTAACTATGGCATTGAATTCGGAGATCAGCAATAAATTGCCATCTTTTTTTAAGGCTTCAATTTCTTTGTTCAAAGCATTCAAAACAGATAATGGGGTAAGGTTTTTATATATCCCTTTCAAAAACTTAAGTTGAATAATTTTAGCCTTTGTTTGATAAAAGGCTTCAAGAATCCTCGGTTTAATTTCATCCAGGATATCAGACACGTTAGATGCCGTAGAGCTCACAGGATATAATGGCTTTTCTTCTATATTGATGATCCATGCGGTTTCAAAATCGATAGCATAATCGCCTTTTATGATCTTTTTAAAATAGTTTGGTAGATAGGCCCTGCTGCCTCCCGAGAAATCACTGAACTCGAGTCCAGCTTCAATAATAAAAGTAAGCAGACCCTCAGCCTGTTCCTGAACTGACGCCTCTATTTCCGAAAACTGGTTTTTAAGACTGTATTTTAATGAACTGAAATCCTCCAAGGATTTTTCTTCAAGCATTTTTATATAGACCGCATCATTTTCTTTAATGAGTAATTCAGCAATTTGGTTTAGATCATAAGACACGTCCCAACTTTTGTCCTCATCCATTTTTTCAATGGCAAAATCTACAAGTAGTTGCGTAAGATCCATTTCTGTCCCCGCTTTTGATATTAAATTATCAACGGCTTTTGAAAGCATGTAATTTGTGTCTAGCTCTACTTGAAAATTTATTGGGAGCTCAAGGTCAAATGCAAAGGTTCGTATCAGTTTCTGATTGAATTTATCAATGGTCGACACATCAAAAGCCGAATAATTATGAACAATATTTTGAAGCATTACTTTAGACTTCTTATGAAGTGTCTTTGCGTCGATATTTAATTCTGAACACAAGTGCATAAAAAGTTCAGTAGGTTCTGTTATAATTTTTTCAGAGGAAAACGCGATAAGTGAATTTATGATTCGAGCCTTCATTTCTCCCACAGCCTTATTCGTAAAGGTTATGGCCAGAATGTTTGCAAAGGGAAATTTAGATTGTGATTGAAATAGCACCCTAAGGTATTCCTTGACCAAAGTGAAGGTTTTTCCACTGCCTGCCGAAGCATCAAAAATATGAAAGGTTGAGGGTTTCAAATCAAAGAAAAATTTTATACCAAAATAAGTATTCTTAATAACTTAATAGGACAATTTTTAAAGCATTGTTGTAAATTTGGTTGAATAAAATAATAATAACTAAAACAGAAAAATATGGCTTTTGAATTACCGAAATTAAAATATGCATATGATGCGTTAGAACCGCACATTGATGCACGTACTATGGAAATACATCATTCAAAACATCACAATGGGTATACCTCCAAGTTGAATGCCGCAATTGAAGGCACCGATCTTGCAAATAAAAGTATCATGGATATTTTAACTACAATGGACATGAACAATAAAGCAGTGAGAAATAATGGAGGTGGTTATTTTAATCACGCCTTATTTTGGGAAGTGATGAATCCAGAAGATAAAGGAAGATTGTCTGGCGAATTAAAAGATGCCATCGAATCGGCCTTTGGATCTTTCGATGATTTTAAAACGGCTTTTAGTAAAGCTGCTGCAACGCAATTTGGATCTGGATGGGCTTGGCTTTGTGTACATAAAGGCGGACGTGTTGAAGTCTGTTCTACACCTAATCAAGATAATCCTTTAATGCCAGGAGTAGGATGTGGTGGAATGCCAATTTTAGGAATTGATGTATGGGAACATGCTTATTATTTGAACTATCAAAACAGACGTCCAGATTATATTGAAGCATTTTTTAATGTGATCAATTGGAATGAAGTTGAGAGACGATATGCAAAGGCAAAATAGTTAGAAAAATAAAAAGGTGAACTTGCGTCCACCTTTTTGCCCCAAATCTACCATAAACTTAACCTACTTATGTTATGGTGAAACAAATATAACAGAGCTTATTTCTAAGAATTAAATTTATTAGACAAACGACTTATATATTAGTCTAAGCGCTAAAAATGGAAAAATCGGCAAAAAGATTAGGATTTGTAAAAAATGAGAATTAGAGGAAGAAAATTCAATAAAAAATATAGTGTAAAATAAAAAAAGGTGAACTAGAGTTCACCTTTTTTTGCCCCAAATCTACCATGAACTTAACCTACTTATGTTATGGTCTTACTAAAGTAGATGTAATTTGTTTAAAGGCTATAAATATTAGATGAAATGCATATTTTTTAGTTCAAACGTGTATTTTTATAGATAAACTGACAATTTCTTGAAAATTAAGCTAATAGGCTCTTTCCTTATTTCCTTCGTAAAAATTGATGAATGCTTTGTTAACAACACGGTTGCCACCGTTGGTTGGATAATTTCCTGTAAAATACCAATCACCTAAATTTTTCGGACAGGCCTGATGTAAATTATCGATCGATTGAAAAATAATCTTTACTTCTGCTTTAATGGATGAACTACTAAGCAATTCAGATATTTTATCTGAAATTTCATCAGCAGTGAACGGATCATATATTTCCTTAACATAGTTTTTTACATCCTTGTCTTTAAAACTTATTTGGGTTTTACATTTATTGTATACAGTTTCAACAAGGTCATATTGTCCACTATCTTTGAGAAGACTTAGGGCTGCTTTAAAGGCTATCAAACTTTCTAAATTCGCCATATCGATACCATAACAATCTGGATATCTAATTTGTGGAGCTGATGAAACCACAACTATTTTTTTCGGGTTTAAACGATCTAATATTTTAAGAATACTTTTCTTCAAAGTAGTTCCTCTTACGATACTATCATCAATGATCACCAGATTATCATTTGGTTTTATGACGCCATATGTGACATCATAAACATGTGCCACAAGGTCATCTCGGCTACTATCTTCGGTTATAAAAGTTCGAAGCTTAACATCTTTAATTGCTATTTTTTCAACACGGGTTCGTTGTGATAAAATTTCAGTGACATTTTTTGCTGACAAAGAACGCTGTCCATTTAATATGAATTCAGTTTTTTGCTTATTAAGAAAATCATCAACTGTTTCAACCAATCCATAAAATGAGGTTTCAGCAGTATTCGGAATATAAGAAAATACCGAATTTGCAATATCATTATCAATGGCTTCTAGAACCTTCGGCACAATTAACTTACCCAACATTTTTCGTTCTCGATAAATTTCGGAATCACTTCCTCTAGAAAAATAGATGCGTTCAAATGAGCAAGCCTTTCGTTCTAAGGGCTCCAAAATTTTAGTGATATTGATCTCACCAGATTTTTTTGTGATAATGGCATGTCCGGGATCCAATTCTCTGACATCCTCAAAGGCAACATCAAATACAGTTTGGATAACAGGCCGTTCGGACGCTACTACCACAACCTCATCATCTTTATAATAATAGGCAGGTCTAATGCCGGCAGGATCTCTGAGCACGAACGAATCGCCATGTCCTAAAAGCCCAGCCATGACATAGCCGCCATCCCAGTTTTTTGCTGCCTTCTTCAAAATTTTATCAACTCTTAGTCGTTCTGCAATTAAAGGAGAGCAGTCACTTTTACTGTAGCCTTCATTTTTTAAAGATTTGTAAATCTTCCCTACAGCATCATCTAAAAAATGACCGATCTTTTCCATTATAGTAATGGTGTCTGTATATTCTTTAGGATGCTGACCTAGGTCGACAAGATTTTTAAAAAGCTCCTTGACATTAGTCATATTAAAATTTCCGGCAACGATCAAATTCCGATGCATCCAGTTATTTTGTCTTAAAAACGGATGTACGCTTTCTTCACTATTTTTTCCGAAAGTACCATAACGAACATGACCCAATAACAATTCACCTATATAAGGAATGTGGCGTTTTTGTAATCCTATATCGTTAATATATTCGGGATGTGCTAGTAATTCATTATTGATACGTTCATTGATTTGAGCAAAAATGTCTTGAATTGGCTGTGCTTTCACAGAGCGCACTCTGCTTATGTAACGTTCTCCGGGAACAGCATCTAATTTAATACTCGCAAACCCAGCGCCATCTTGCCCTCTGTTATGTTGCTTCTCCATCATGAGGTACATTTTATTTACCCCATAAAACGCAGTGCCATATTTTTTTTTGTAAAAATCTAATGGTTTTAGAAGCCTTATTAAGGCAATACCGCATTCATGTTTTAAAGCGTCACTCATTGTTATTTTTAAGTAAAAACGCGCTCAAAAAATTGAGCGCGTTTAATTATGATAATTCAATTTCAAATTGTGTTAAATCTTTGAATTGCTGCAGTCGCTGATGGACTTCTTGACTTTCTAGCTGTTCCATGCGAAGAGTTCCGAATTTTTCTACGCAGAAGGAGGCTAGTGTCGATCCATAAATAACAGCATTTTTCATGTTTTCAAACGAGGTGTCTCCGGTTCTAGCAATATAACCTGCAAAGCCACCAGCAAAAGTATCGCCTGCTCCAGTTGGATCAAACACTTCTTCTAACGGCAGGGCAGGAGCATAAAAAACATTGTCGTTATGAAATAATAACGCACCATGCTCTCCTTTTTTGATAACCACAAATTTAGGACCCATCGAATGAATTTTACGAGCGGCGACAACCAATGAATACTCACCAGTTAACTGCCTTGCTTCTTCATCATTAATAGTGATCACATCAATTCTTTTCATCACCTTATGAAGATCATCTAACGCACAATCCATCCAGAAATTCATCGTATCCAGAATTACCAGTTTAGGTGTTGAGGTCATTTGATCTAAAACACTCATTTGAGTTAACGGGTGTAAATTTCCTAGCATGACAATTTCGGCATCTTTAAAATTTGAAGGAACCACAGGATTGAATTCAGCAAGTACATTTAACTCTGTTATTAATGTATCTCTCGAATTCATATCGTTGTGATAACGCCCACTCCAGAAAAAGGTTTTCCCGTTCTCTACAACTTCAATACCAGAAGTATTAATGTTTTTCGACTCTAAAAGCTCAAGATATTTTTTTGGAAAGTCACCACCAACAATGGACACGATTGCAGAATCAACTTTAAACTGCGAGGCCGCCAAACCAATAAATGTTGCGGCACCACCTAATATTTTGTCGGTTTTCCCAAAAGGGGTTTCAATGGCGTCAAAGGCGACGGTTCCGACGATAACTAATTTGCTCATAAAGTCGATTAAAAATTCAGTGCAAACTTACGAAAAAATACATCGAATGAAAGTCAAATACTTAAGATAAATAAGAGATTATTTTCTTCCAAAATCGGCTGGGATTTCTCCCCATGCCTTAGTCTCCCATTTCACGATTACGGTCTTGTAATCATTGTTGTTTAACCAGATAATAGCACGATCTATCAATTCAAAAAGAGTGTCATTCTTTTTGGTTCTTTTTAGCTTTGTATTACAAGATTTCTTTTTAACCCAACCCATAGCTATTCTCGAATCTGTATATATGATTCGATCGCTATTTTTCTTTTGCAAAAAGGCGAGGCCATGAACAATAGCTAAAAATTCGCCAATATTGTTGGTGCCATCCTCAAATGGGCCTTGCTTAAAAAGCACCTTCTTTGTCTTAGGGTCTACACCTCGGTATTCCATTTTCCCTGGATTGCCACTTACAGCGGCATCAACACAAATGGAGTTCAAATTAGGTTGCCCAATTTTTTTTAATTGTTCTTTGGAAAGCTTTTTTTTTGCTTTCGACTTACCAATGAAATCTTTATAATTTCCTTTAAGGGCCTCTTTTGCAGCTTCAAAACTTTCAAAAGATTTGTATTGTGCACCTTTAAAATCTTTGATTTGCGCCTTACAATCCTCCCAAGATCCAAAAACCCCAGTATGATGTCCTTTCCAAACCGTATAAAACTTCTTTTTACCCATCACCTTCTAGTATTGAGGCAATTACATGTGGAAAATGTTTCATTTCTAATTGGTGTATTTTTTGAGCCAAAAGCTTAGGTGAATCATTAGGATCTACAGCGCATTTTGCCTGAAAAATAATGGCGCCTTCATCATAATGTTCATTTACATAATGAATGGTGATCCCAGATTCACTTTCTGAATTAGATATAACGGCCTCATGCACATGCTTTCCATACATGCCTTTTCCTCCATATTTAGGCAATAGCGCAGGATGTAAATTAATGATCTTATTTTCGAATGCTTTCAGAAACAATCCAGGAATTTTCCATAAGAAGCCAGCAAGAACGATTAAGTCAGGATCCTGCATTATTAAGATCTTCAAAACGCTATTGGGATCAATGAACGCCGTTTTATTGAAGCATAAACAACTAATATTCAATTTATTACATCTCTCAATAACTTTGGCACGAGGATTGTTGGTAAGCACATGAATAACAGACGCATTATCTCTGTTGTGAAAAAACTCTATTATATTTTCAGCATTAGTTCCAGACCCGGAAGCAAAAATTACAATTCGTTTCATTTACAGACTTATAATGTTTTTATTATTCGAACAAAAGAATGAATAATTATTAACAATTAGAAGCAAAAAATAATTCTTCAAATTAAAATGTTTAAATTACAATCACTTTATTTATTGTAAAAGCACGTTTTAAAATAAAGTTTTTTATTTTTGCGACCTAATTAAAACTTAAAATTAAAAGATTATGTCAGACATTGCATCAAGAGTAAAAGCGATTATCGTAGACAAATTGGGTGTTGATGAAAATGAAGTTGTTACTGAAGCTAGCTTCACTAACGATCTAGGAGCAGATTCATTAGATACCGTAGAATTAATCATGGAATTTGAAAAAGAATTTGATATTCAGATTCCAGATGATCAAGCTGAAAATATTGCAACAGTTGGTCAAGCAATTTCTTATATTGAAGACGCAAAATAAGTAATACTTTTTTATGAGTTTAAGGCGAGTTGTAGTTACAGGAATTGGAGCACTCACGCCAATAGGAAATTCCAAAGATGAATATTGGAATGCTCTTATTAATGGCAAAAGTGGTGCCGCCCCTATAACCTATTTTGATACTGAAAAATTCAAAACAAAATTCGCTTGCGAACTTAAAAACTTTAATGCCGAAGATTTCTTCGACAGAAAAGAAGCTCGTAAAATGGACCGATTTGCGCAATATGCAATGGTGGCTTCAGATGAAGCTATCGCAGATTCGAAATTGGACTTGGATCAAATTGATAAACTACGAGTAGGAGTCATTTGGGGAGCAGGAATAGGTGGATTGGAAACCTTCCAACAGGAAGTATTGAACTTCGCCCAAGGCGATGGGACACCACGATTCAACCCATTCTTTATCCCTAAAATGATTGCCGATATTGCACCGGGAAATATTTCCATTAAGCATGGATTTATGGGCCCAAATTATACAACGGTCTCTGCTTGTGCTTCTTCAGCAAACGCAATGATTGATGCTTTAAACTATATTAGATTAGGGCATTGTGATGTTGTTGTCACAGGAGGAAGTGAAGCCGCAGTAGCAATTGCAGGTATGGGTGGTTTTAATGCCATGCACGCACTTTCAACCCGAAATGATAGCCCAGAAACAGCCTCAAGACCATTTGATGCAACCCGTGACGGATTTGTATTAGGTGAAGGCGCTGGCGCATTAATCCTTGAAGAATATGAATATGCAAAAGCAAGAGGAGCCAACATTTATGCCGAGGTTTTAGGCGGCGGTTTATCTTCAGATGCCCATCACATGACAGCACCACATCCTGAAGGGATTGGAGTAATTGCTGTAATGAACAATTGTCTCAAAGACGCAGGAATTCAACCTGAAGAAGTTGACACAATTAATACCCATGGGACATCAACGCCTCTAGGAGATGTGGCCGAGTTAAAAGCCATTTCTCAGGTTTTTGGAGATCATGCTAAACATATAAATATCAATTCAACCAAGTCAATGACGGGACACCTCCTTGGTGCTGCCGGAGCCATTGAAGCAATTGCATCAATTCTTTCTATTACACATGGTGTTGTTCCACCAACAATTAATCACACCACAGTAGATGAAAATATTGATCCTGAATTAAATTTAACTTTAAACAAAGCTCAAAAGAGAGATGTTAAGGTTGCTATGAGTAATACATTTGGCTTTGGTGGACATAATGCCTGCGTGTTGTTCAAAAAATTAGATTAAATACTGAATGAACTTCATTCGAAACATATTAAATTCCCGCTCAGATGAAGACGGGAATTTTTTTGTGCGATTACAGAATATTCTTGGTTTTAAGCCAAAAGATGTAGATATCTATAAAATTGCATTTACACATCGCTCGATGAATAAACGCGACGATGAAGGTAATCCCATTAATTATGAGCGTCTAGAATTTCTTGGAGACGCCATGCTGAGCTCGATTATAGCTACCCATTTGTACAATGAAGTGCCACAAGGGGATGAAGGTTACCTTACTAAAATGCGATCTAAAATTGTGAGCCGTGAACACCTCAATGAGTTAGGTAAAGAGCTAAATCTTATTGCTTATGTTGAAAGCAAGATTCCAAAAGATAATTTTGGGAATAACATTTATGGTAATCTGTTTGAAGCCTTGGTTGGTGCAATATATCTCGATAAAGGATATTCATTTTGCGAGAAATTTATTTATACTACCGTGATCTTACCGCATGTTGATATTGAAAAACTTGAAGGAAAAGTTATTAGTTATAAAAGCTTGCTTATTGAATGGTGTCAGAAAGAAAAAAAGACTTTCAATTATGAAGTTTATGAAGACACAGGCAATGATGAGTTGAGACATTTCTCAGTAAAATTATCAATTAATGATAAGGTGATCTCAAAGGCTCGCGCAACCTCTAAAAAAAAGGCAGAAGAAAAAGCCTCTAAACGTGCCTATTTCGCATTTCAAAGTAAAATCTCAAGAGCCGATTAGATAATCGATTTAATTTAAGACGAACTATTTCGTTTGCGTAGTCAATTCTATTCATTATTAATGTTGGAGGTCATCTAGAATCAGTGTAAAATACTATATTTACAGTTCATAATTTTGTCAAATGGCACTACATAAACTACATGTTGATCAGTTTTATGACGATAGTTATTCACTCTTTGCTCTTCATTGTACTTTAGAGGATTATCGGGTTGCCTTTTTATTAAATTCAAATCTGAACATAAAGTTAAAACGACTTAAACGCGATCTAGATTTTGAATATACAACGGCTTCCTATGCGATTTATGAATGGGAAGACGAAAAAAAGCAAATGACTTGGAATCTGGTTGCAAATATTTGCAGAAGAGAGGAAGATAGCCTTACGAGTTCAGGGTCCCTTTTTTCAGAAAAAGAAAAAATAGTTAGAACATTTAACCTCTTACCAGAGTATAAAAATGTTAATTATTTGTTGAAGATTAGTAGCGAAGGAAATCCCGTAAACGAAAAATCAATTATCAATAAAATTCAAAATATACCTCAAATTGCAACAGTCTTTGCTATAGATGCCGAAGCATTAAAGTCTGGAGACCATTTAATTTTTAATTAGTTATGCCAACACGTAAAAAAACAAAAATAGTTGCCACATTAGGTCCTGCCACAAAAGATAAGGAAACACTAAAAGCAATGATCGAAGAAGGTGCTGATGTTTTTCGAATTAATTTTTCGCATGCCAAATATTCTGATGTCGAAAAGCGCATAGAAATGATTCGTGAATTAAATGAAGAATTCGGTTTCAATACGGCAATATTAGCAGATCTTCAAGGACCTAAGCTTCGCGTAGGTGTTATGGGAAATGAGGTTGTTGTGAATGAAGGTGATGAAATTAATTTTGAAACAGGAAAGGAATTCAAAGGGAATAAAAATCGTATTTATATGAACTACGATAACTTTCCAAAAGATGTTAAACCTGGGGAACGTGTCTTATTAGATGATGGAAAATTGATTTTTGAAGTGGTTAAAACCGATAAAAAATCTAAGGTTCTGGCCAAAGTTATTCAAGGAGGACCGTTGCGCTCGAAAAAAGGGGTGAACCTACCCAATACCAATATTTCTCAACCAGCATTAACCGAAAAAGACATTGAAGACGCCATATTTGCCGTTCAACAAAAGGTTGATTGGATCGCACTTTCTTTTGTTAGGCATGCCGAAGATTTGATGCAATTAGAAGAGATCATACGCGAGCATAGTGATCATAAAATCCCGATCATTGCTAAAATTGAAAAACCAGAGGCTGTTGAAAATATAGATAAGCTGGTGGCCTATTGCGATGGTCTTATGGTTGCCAGAGGAGATCTTGGGGTAGAAATTCCAGCTCAGGAAGTGCCTCTCATTCAAAAGCAATTGGTGTTGAGAGCAAAGCGAGCTAGAATCCCTGTGATCATCGCCACGCAAATGATGGAAACCATGATCACCAGCCTAACCCCTACGCGTGCCGAAGTGAACGATGTTGCGAATTCTGTCATGGATGGGGCTGATGCCGTGATGCTTTCTGGCGAAACTTCAGTCGGAAGCTATCCTGTTCAAGTGATCCAGAAAATGTCGGATATTATAAAGAGCGTTGAAGATTCTCACCTTATTTCTGTACCACAATCACCGCCACATATTCGAACCAAACGTTATATTACAAAGTCAATTTGCTATCATGCTGCGAACATGGCTAATGAGATCGATGCAAAGGCCATTTCAACATTAACCAATAGTGGTTATACGGCATTTCAAATTTCAGCATGGCGCCCAGCTGCACATATTTTGGTGTTTACATCAAATAAACGCATCTTAACTCAACTCAATTTACTTTGGGGTGTTTATGCTTTTTACTACAATCGTTTTGTAAGTACCGATGAAACTATTGAGGATGTTAATGCCATTGCCTGCAAACAGGGATATCTCGAAGTTGGTGACATGCTCATTAGCTTAGCTGCAATGCCTATTCAGGATAAAGGCATGGTAAATACGCTTCGCGTAACTGAAATCACCAGTTGCAGTTTTTAAAAACGCAAATCAGTTGATAGCTGTGATTTCAAGGGGTTTTATCATCTTTTATGAGTGATCATCAAAATTAAAAATCAAATTTTAATTGTACACTTACTTCATCGTCGGTCTTTGATTTTTGCTTTCCGGTATTCAAATTCGACATAGAAATTCCCAATAACCTAACAGATTCCCTGAGATGGTCTTGATACAGCAGTATTCTCGCGGTTTCTAATATAATATCCTTTTGACTTACAAAATAACTTAAGGTCTTACTTCGCGTTTGAAGAGTGAAATCACTGTATTTAATTTTTAAGGTCACCGTTTTTCCTGCTACTTGACTACGTTCGAGTCTAATTGCAACTTCCTCTGCAATCCGATCTAATTTTTCTAGCATGAACACTTCGCTCGACAAATTTTCTATAAAAGTATGTTCAGCGGCAAGTGATTTTCTAATGCGATCCGGTTTTACGGCACTTTGTTGTTGTCCTCGCACCAATTTATAGTAAGATGCTCCAGATTTTCCAAAATGAGATTCAAGGTAATCGACAGATTTCGATTTTAAGTCAAGTCCAGTGAATATCCCGTGATCATACATGCGTTTTGCAGTTACTTTACCGATGCCATAGA
Source organism: Flavobacteriaceae bacterium (assembly GCA_013001285.1). Lineage (GTDB taxonomy): Bacteria > Bacteroidota > Bacteroidia > Flavobacteriales > Flavobacteriaceae > JABDMU01. The sequence continues at coordinate 22,384 of JABDMU010000033.1, read as the reverse complement.
ATTTACGAACATCTAATTTTTCAAGAAACTCAAGCACTTCTTCAGGGTTAACTGTTTTTTGTCCATTGGGCTTATTATAATCGCTTGCAATTTTGGCAACAAATTTATTAATTGAAATACCAGCTGAAGCCGTTAAACCAAGGTCATCAAAAATACGTTTTCTGATTTCTTGAGCGATTAAAGTGGCGCTAGGGTTTCCCTTTTTATTGTGAGTGACATCTAAGTAAGCTTCGTCTAATGATAAGGGCTCGACGAGATCTGTATATTCTAAAAAAATCGAACGTATTTTTTTCGAAATTTCTGTATAACGATCAAAGCGGGGTTTCACAAAAATAAGTTCCGGGCACGCTTTTATGGCAAAAGCTCCGCTCATGGCACTTTTTACTCCGAATTTACGAGCTTCATAACTTGCTGCGCTTATCACGCCGCGTTTCCCACCTCCGCCAACGGCAACGGGTTTACCTCTAAGTTCAGGATGATCAAGTTGCTCAACTGAAGCATAAAATGCATCCATATCTACATGAATGATCTTTCTTATTGGTAATTCATTATTCATGACGTAAATTTAAAACTTATTAGTAGAACACTTATGATTGAAATTGAGCGAAAGTTTTTAGTGAAATCATCAACTTATAAAGAGTTGGCCTTTCAAAAGACAAGAATTGCGCAAGGGTTTTTAAATACCGATCCAGCACGAACGGTAAGGGTTCGAATTAAAAATGATAAAGGGGTTCTCACTGTAAAAGGCTTGTCATCTGAAGATGGCTTAATTCGCTTTGAATGGGAAAAAGACATTTCAAAATCAGAAGCAGAGGCTTTATTCGATTATTGTGAATTTAGTATAATCGATAAATTACGCTACGATGTCATTGTTGGAAAACACATTATTGAGGTGGATGAATTTTACGGCGATAATGAAGGCTTAGTTATTGCTGAGATAGAGCTCGAACATGAAACAGAAGAATTTATTAAACCAGAATGGCTAGGGAAGGAGGTCACTGGAGACATTAGATACTACAATTCACAATTAAGTAAAAAACCATTTAAGCTATGGAACACATAAAACTCATCTTAGTAATTGCTCTAATGTGCTGTTTCTCATGTAAACAAAAAGAGCTTAAGACCGATGACCCTAAGGATAATTCGCCATCGGTTGCTCAGTTAAAGATTCAACTAAAGAAAAAAGGATTTGAGATCTTCGATTATATCGATCCTAAAACTCAGGACACCATAATTATGCAACAATATTTTATTGCGTTTTTAAAAACCGGCCCTAATCGTACGCAATCAGTTGAAGAAGCAAGCAAATTACAAGAAGCGCATTTAGCACATTTAGGAAAGATGTATGAGCTTGGTTATGCTGATATTTCAGGGCCGTTTGGAGATGATGGTGACATTAGAGGTATCACTATTTATAATACACCAACCTTAAAAATGGCTGATAGCTTAGCCAATTCTGATCCTATGGTAAAAGCAGGTCGTTTGGTGATCGAGATGCATCCCTGGTGGGCGGCAAAAGGATTTCCTTTGCGTTGATTAAATGCTGATTTCTATATCATGACTCAGTGATGTATAGTATTTGTATAGGTGACGTTCATCTAAATAATTCTTTCCTTCAATTAAATTTCATTATTATAGCTTACTATTTCCCCAAAATCATTTTTTGTAAAAATTAAGGTCCTATAGCTCATCATGAAGAGAACCAATAAAATATGGTGTATTTTAATATGTTTTTTATGCATAAAGGCACATGCTCAGCTAGGTTTTTGTGAAGGTAATTCCGGCGACCCCATCTTTATAGAAACATTTGGTACTGGAACAACAAGCACAGCTCTTCCTCCCGGAACAACAACCTATACTTTTGCCAGCTTCGACCCTCAAGATGGATTTTACACTGTATCTAATACCACAGGCTATTTTGATTGGCATAATACATCAGATCATACCGTAGGAGATGTTAATGGCAAAAGTTTAATTGTTAATGCCGATTTTACCGCAGGAGAATTTTATAAGACAACTATAAATGGACTTTGTGAAAACACATCGTATGAATTTTCTTCTTGGGTGTTAAATTTATTACCCCCGAATGGTTGCGGAGGAAATGGTATTCCTATTAATGTGAGATTTGAAATTTGGGATATTACAGACACTAATTTGTTAGCATCTGGAGACACCGGAAATATTTCTGGGACAACAACACCAAATTGGCAGCAATACGGGTTAGTATTTCAAACTGTTCCAAGTCAAACAGCTGTGATTCTAAAAATGATCAATAATGGTGCTGGAGGGTGTGGAAACGATCTGGCTATAGACGATATTGTATTTAAAACTTGTGGAGATTTTATTTCCATTTCAGATCCATCCAATAATAGTGGTATTAGCATTTGTAGCAGTCAGACGCCCTACAATACCACAATAACAGCGCTACCAGATAATAGCATATTCACCAGCCATTTTTATCAATGGCAAGAGAGTACTGACAATAGTATTTGGGTAGATATTGTTGGAGAAATAAATGCAGAATTAATATTAAATGGAATTACATCTTCAATGTTTTATAGAGCCAAAGTAGCTGAATCTGCTACAAATTTGAATGATGAAGATTGTATAACATTTTCAAATGTTTTTCCTGTTACAGTAATTCAAGCACCTATTGAACCCGTAGTTGAATGCTGGGAATTTGCCACTTTTAATGATACCACATGTACTTGGGACATTACTGGAACTATGCCGGAAGAACCAAGTGTTGAATGTTGGGAAACGACAACGTTTAATAATACAACTTGTAATTGGGACATAACCGGGACACAACCTGAAGAGCCCACAAATTTAGAGTGTTGGGAAATAGCTACATTTAATGATACCACTTGTAGTTGGGACATTACGGGAACACAACCTGAAGAACCAAGCATTGAATGCTGGGAAACGACAACGTTTAATCATACGACTTGTAGTTGGGACATAACGGGGACACAACCTGAAGAACCCACAAATTTAGCATGCTGGGAAACTGCACTATTTAATAATGTAACTTGTAGTTGGGAGATTTCTGGATCACCGCCCGAAGAACCAAGCTTAGAATGTTGGGAAACATCAATATTTAATACTATAAACTGTGCTTGGGAAGTTTCAGGCACTCAACCTGAAGAACCCACAAATTTAGCATGCTGGGAAACTGCACTATTTAATAATGTAATTTGTAGTTGGGAAATTACAGGTACACAACCAGAGGAGCCAAATGACCTTGAATGTTGGCAAACAACTTTATTTAATGACACCTCATGTGAATGGGAAATTACAGGGCTAGAACCTATTGAATTCATAGAAGAAAACCTATCCTTCTGTGAGGGAGAAGAACTGACTTTAAGTGGTAATATTGGAATAATAGACCCTTCCTATCTATGGGATTCTGGAGAAATTACGGAAGAAATAGTTGTAACTGACCCCGGGACATACGTTGTTGAAATATCAAACAATACGTGCTTTACGACGGTAAAAACTATTCATGTCATTCAAAATGAAAGCCCAATCATAGAATCTGTCATTTCTGATGGTAGCGCTATCATAATCACAGCAGCAAATATTGGCGAATTTGAATATTCATTGGATGGGATTCAATATCAATTAAGCAATATCTTTTATGGGGTTCAAGGCGGATTTTATAATGTTTATGTTAGAGATATACATGGTTGTGGATTGAGCACCACGGTGCATTTACATTTTGTAATTCCTAAATTTTTCACCCCGAATAATGATGGTATAAATGATGTTTTTGCTTTAAGAGGAATTGAATATTATGACAAATCAGAAGTTTATTTGTTTGATCGATATGGTAAACTAATAAAAAGCTCAAGAAATCAACCATTTATTTGGGACGGAACATTTAATAACCAATCGCTTCCAACTTCAGATTACTGGTATATCATCAGGATAAACGATCAAGAATTTAAAGGGCATTTTTCACTAAAGCGTTGACCCAAAGGCATATTCACGCTCTACTTTACAAATTCGCACGCAATAGGAGTCGTACCATTTTGATCGCCCATATTTTTGAGCTATAATATGTTCTGAATGCTCCTTCCACATTTTAATAGCTTCTAGACTTTCCCAATAACTCACAGTAATACCCACATGGTTTCGAGCAGATTCAAGGCCAAGAAATCCTGGTTGTTCTTTTGCAAGAGCTTCCATATGGCGTGCCATTTTATCATAGCCTTCAATTGTCTGGCTCTGTTTCGATGTAAATATTACTGCGAAATAAGGTTTAAAAGGTTTCATTGGTTTAACATCCCATTGGAATATCAAAGATGATAATTTTTTTGGTTTTATAACCATCTATATCTGTCATAACTACTTTGAAGAAAATTCGACTTATGGAAACACCCAAAGGATTATCGAAAATAGATGTGGTACTTTTCATCATGGCACTCCATTCTTCACCACATTGATCTTTAACATAAGCAACCAGATCCTTAAGATCAACTTCAACAAACTTATTCCAATCTTTTTGACCATAAGACAAGCTTTTGAAATTTTTGTTATTCGAAATGGTCGTTAATGGTTTCCAACTTGAATTATAATGAACATAATCAAGAAGATCACAATGTGGGCCTTCATTCATAATTGAAATGCTATTTTCATGCATTTGAAATATTTCGATTGTTTTAAAATCCTGATGATGTTGAACTTTTAACGATTTATTTTCAGGAGACGCCCCCAATTCAATTCCGACAGATGCGGTATCGGCTAAAATTACCGACCTAAATTTTTCATTGTGAAATGCATCAAGGTCATCTATATAAATTGTAAATTCTTTAAATGGAATCTTGAAGGGTTTTTTTATTTTTTCTTCGGTCAAATAACCATTAAAAACATAGCCTTCGTCAAAAGATTCATAATCTTCAAGGCCTTTTATCTTTACCCATTCGCCTTGGACTTTTGTGCCGCGATCAAGTACATCTACTTTTAAATTGGTATGCTCAATCACCTCTACCTTGGTGCCATAATCCAATAAGCCTACTCTTATTGCGCCTCTATTAGGATCCTCCCTAACAATGAGACCGTTTTCTGCCGAAACATATTGAATGTCTTGTGCATGAGTTGTTCCGAGCGTTAACAACGCTAATACTACTATTCTAAAAAACATAACTAAAAATTTTAAATTAACAATTCACGATACAAGTTGTAAGCTTATTCTTGTTAATTTATTTACGCTGCGTTTTTTAGTCTTAGATTTTTAAGAGGTGTTAATTTGTTCTTAAATATTTATTTTTCGTAGATCTCTATAGTCAATTCACCTTGATCGTTCATAGAGGCGCGATACATGCCTTCGGTATTGAACTCAAAAACCATATTGCCGTTTTTGTCAACTGCAACAATACCACCGTCGCCTCCCAGTCCGCCAACTTTATCATGTATGACCTCACGAGCAGCCTCCTTTAAGGTCAGACCCTTATAGGCCATAAGTGCCGATATATCATGAGCAACCATAGCCCGAATAAAATATTCTCCCCAGCCTGTACTAGACACAGCGCAGGTCGCATTATTGGCATAAGTTCCGGCACCAATTATTGGCGCATCTCCAATGCGCCCCCAGCGCTTATTGGTCATTCCTCCAGTTGAAGTCCCAGCTGCCAGATTACCATCTTTATCTAAAGCTGCACATCCAACCGTACCGAATTTAAAATCTTTGATTTCTGCATCATAGAATGCCGATTTATCGTCATGATCTAGCTCAATCTGTTCCCGCTCTTTAGCACGTTGAAGCGCATTAAACCTATTTACGGTATAAAAATATTCTGGGTCTACAATTTCAAGCCCTTGCGCCTCTGCGAATACTTCGGCGCCTTTTCCAGAAAGCATCACATGTGGAGATTTATCCATGACAGCTCTAGCCAAATCAATAGGGTTTCGTACTGTTGTGGTTCCTGCAGAAGCACCAGCGTTTAAGGTTTTTCCATCCATTATAGATGCGTCCAATTCATTGGTTCCAGCATTTGTGAATACAGCACCTTTACCAGCATTGAACAATGGACTATCCTCCATAATATTTATGGTCTTGGTCACAGCATCAAGGCTAGTACCGCCATTTTTTAAGATCTCATAACCAGTTCTAATAGCTTTTTCAAGTATTTTTCTATAAGCGTCCTCTTTTTCATCCGTCATATTTTTTTTCAAAATCGTTCCAGCACCACCATGAATGACAATGGCAAATTCTGCGCCACCTTCATCCGTTTTATTGGATTTAGCAACCTCACTAACAGGATTTTCCTTTGAGTTTTGTGTACATGAGGTAATCACAAATAGGGCTAATAATAAAGGCAAGATAGTTTTCATGAATTGAAGATTAAAAATGGAAATTAAAGGTACTGTTTTATGATGTAATTGTAAATATCCTCTTCTAATTAATTAGTATCTTCGCAGATAATTACTAAAAAAATAAAATTTATATATATGGAAGCAGTTGCAACTGATTTCGGGATACATGAAGCTTTGAACAAATTAGGTGTCAAGCAAGTCAATGATGGTACTTCAACCGGATCAAATTGGTTTTCAAATGGCGAATTGATCGATAGTTATTCGCCAGTTGATGGTCAATTAATAGGAAGTGTAAAAAGTACAACACCAGACGATTATTCAAAAATGATGGACGCTGCCACTTCAGCATTTAAAACTTGGCGTATAATGCCCGCACCACAACGTGGTGAGATCGTTCGACAATTTGGAGATAAGTTACGCGAGTTAAAAGAACCGTTAGGAAAACTAGTCTCCTATGAAATGGGAAAATCTTACCAGGAAGGATTAGGTGAAGTACAGGAAATGATTGATATCTGCGACTTTGCAGTAGGCTTGTCAAGACAATTACACGGACTAACGATGCACAGTGAACGCTTTGGACATCGTATGTATGAACAATATCATCCATTAGGTGTGGTTGGCATTATTTCAGCCTTCAATTTTCCTGTAGCAGTTTGGGCATGGAATACAGCATTGGCTTGGGTATGTGGCGATGTATGCGTTTGGAAACCTTCCGAAAAAGCCCCATTATGCGGAATTGCCTGTCAAAATATTGCAGCTTCAGTATTTAAAGCAAATGGACTCCCTGAAGGCATTTGCTGTTTAATCAATGGGGATTACCGCGTTGGAGAAATGATGACCACCGATAAGAGAGTGCCGCTTATTTCTGCGACAGGGTCAACTCGTATGGGAAAAATTGTAGCGAAAACCGTTGGTGAGCGTTTAGGAAAATCCCTATTAGAATTAGGAGGGAATAATGCAATTATCGTAACACCGGACGCCGACATAAAAATGACGGTCATTGGTGCTGTTTTTGGCGCTGTTGGAACTTGTGGTCAACGCTGTACTTCAACACGTCGACTTATAATTCATGAAAGTGTTTATGACAAAGTAAAGTCGGCTGTTGTAGATGCTTATAAACAGTTAAGAATTGGGAATCCACTTGATGAAAATAATCATGTTGGGCCACTTATAGATAAAGATGCTGTAAAAATGTATCAAAAAGCTTTGAAGGAAGTCGTTTCTGAAGGAGGTCATATTGTTGTTGAAGGTGGCGTCCTTGAAGGAGAAGGATATGAAAGCGGATGTTATGTGAAACCAGCAATAGCCGAAGCCGATAATTCCTTTAAGATTGTCCAGCACGAGACATTTGCTCCTGTGCTCTATCTGATAAAATATTCTGGTGATGTTGAAAATGCGATAGACATTCAAAATGGTGTAGCCCAAGGCTTAAGCTCAGCTATCATGACAAATAATTTAAGAGAAGCCGAACGCTTTTTATCACACGCTGGTAGTGATTGTGGTATAGCCAACGTTAATATTGGTACTTCAGGCGCAGAAATCGGCGGTGCTTTTGGAGGTGAAAAGGAAACTGGTGGTGGTCGTGAATCTGGAAGTGATGCATGGAAGGTTTATATGAGACGCCAAACAAATACGATTAATTATACAACCGATCTACCTTTGGCTCAAGGTATTAAATTCGATTTGTAAAAATTTGAATAATATAACGGAACCGCTTTGAAAGAAGCGGTTTTTTTTATGTCTAAAAATAAGATTTGGCCTAATCATAATATTTTGGCTTTGTTTTTGTTGTAAATTAAACGAATTGAGTTTAGAGCAGTCAAAAAGTTAATGAACAGCAAAGAAATACAACATTTATATTGGCGAGCAGGTTTCGGCATCACTCCAGATAAGTTGGATCAAATTAAAAAAAGTTCCAGAAAGGAAATTGTTGGGGACTTGTTTACGGAATCTAAATATCCAAAACCACTTTCTATTGATACTTCCGAATTCAATAACATCAATCCATTAACCATTCTCAAAGACAAGAAAAAGCTTAGAGCTTTTATAAAAAGAAGTCAGGAGCTTTCGATTGAATACAATTATGCCTGGATAAAAAGGATTGCAAATTCAGAAGATCTACTACGAGAAAGAATGACCCTATTTTGGGCCAATCATTTTGTGTGTAAGGACCATAATATTTTTTACGTTCAGCAGTACAATAATACACTTAGAAAGTATGCCTTAGGTGATTTAATAGAATTCACTAAGGCTGTTTCTAAGCAGCCGGCCATGCTGAAATATTTGAATAATAAACAGAATGTAAAAAGTAATCCGAATGAGAATTTTGCGCGGGAATTAATGGAATTGTTCACCCTTGGAAAAGGCAACTATTCTGAGAAAGACATTAAAGAGAGTGCTCGTGCATTTACAGGATACTTCCATAATTTCAAAGGAGAATTCATGGTTCGGCGATTACAACATGATTACGGACTCAAGCGATTTTTAGGAAAACGAGGGCGTTTTAATGGCGATGATATTATCGATATCATATTCTCTAAACGAGAATGTGCACACTACATATGTGAAAAGATCTATAGCTATTTCGTAAATGATAAAATAAATCAAAGTCATATTAGCGAAATGGTTAAGGTATTGTATCCTAAGTATAATATTGGACAATTAATGCGCTATGTATTTATGTCTGAATGGTTTTATAATTCTGAAAATATTGGTAGTAAGATCAAATCACCAATTGATTTTTTAGTAGGCATTCATAAAACGGTCCCATTAAATTTTAGAGTCCAAAAACAAATCCTAGCCCTTCAAAGAGTATTAGGACAAGTATTATTAGATCCACCTAATGTAGCAGGTTGGACAGGAGGGCGTACCTGGATAGATAGTAATACTATTTTATTAAGGTTGAGATTGCCTTCTCTTTTGTTGAGCAATGGCCTAATTTCTACAAAGAAAAAAGGTGAGTTTAATGATCAACTCGCAAAATTTATTGATAAAAATAATGGAAGAAATAGATTCTTTAAAGTCGACTGTGATTGGAAACATTTCGAACGGCAATATCAGAATGTTTCTGTTGAGAACATGATAGATCATCTGATTGTTTCACCCCTGAATTCAGGAACCAAAACTGTCCTGAATAATTTAGGGAAAGCTTCTAAAATGGAGTATTGTATACAACTCATGTCTATTCCTGAATATCAAATGTGTTAGCTATGAAAAGAAGAGATTTTATAAAAAATTCGGCTTTAGCAAGTAGCCTATTCATGGTGCCTAGTTTTGTGAAGGCATTTGACGATGTTTTAAGGGCATCCTCAGGATATAAACGACTTGTTATTGTTCAACTATCAGGAGGAAATGATGGCTTAAATACCTTGGTACCATTTCGAAATGATATTTATTACAGAAAAAGACCAAGATTGGCGCTCAAAGCAAACACGCTTATAAAATTGACCGATGAATTTGGTCTACACCCTAAATTGTTACCTCTAAAAAGACTATACGATAAAGGCTATTTAAGTATTATTAATAATGTTGGATATCCAAACCCAGACCGCTCTCATTTTAGATCAACCGATATATGGCAAACTGCTAGTGATGCTAATGTTCAACTACAGACTGGATGGGTGGGTCGTTATCTGGATAACTTCGGTGATGAACCCTACAACGCCATTGAAGTTGATGAAAGTTTATCTCTGACTTTGAAGGGTAATAAAATTAGTGGTATTGCAACCAATGATGCTAAACGACTTTTTAGAACCGTTGAGCAACCCTATATTAAAAGTATTTTGAAACACCATAACGATGCACATTTGAGTGAACACAATTTAGGATATCTCTATAAAATGTCTATAGAAGCAGAATCTTCGGCAAGATATATTTATGAAACTACAAAAACAGCAAATTCGCAGGAGAATTATTCAAATCATCCATTTGGAAAGCAATTAAAAACGACAGCAGAATTTATTAATTCTGGGCTTAAAACAAGAGTTTATTATACATCTTTGGGTGGATTTGATACCCATGCTAGGCAAACAGAAACTCAAAGTAGATTGTTAAATGTGTACGCAAGCAATTTGGAAGTATTTGTTAATGAGCTAGATAAAAAAGGAACCTTAGAGGATACTTTGATTTTGACCTTTTCAGAGTTCGGTAGACGCGTAGAGCAGAATGCTGCGAATGGAACAGACCATGGAGCGGCTAATAATGTGTTTATTATTGGAAAGAATTTGAAGACGAGTGGGATTTATAACAAACTTGGAAGTTTAGCAGATCTCGACAACAATGGCGACTTAAAATTTGAAATAGATTTTCGAACTATATATGCAACAGTATTAAACAAATGGCTCGATGTTGATGGACAAGTTGTTTTGAACAAGAACTTTGAACAATTAGACTTTATATAATTTTAATCAAACCATTTTTTCAGATCCGAATTCTGTGGTTGCCGATGAATATCAAGCCCTTGGCAAAAGCTCAGAATTTTCAATTCCTCGAAAACAATAGTGGTCTCTTTCTCACAAAAAATTCATCTTAATCTAAAAATGATGATTTACGGCTAACAAGTATTAAAAAAAATTAATTTAAAAACTTTTTTTGTATCTTTAAATAGCTATTAATCAAATTCTTAAAATAATGAAATCAAAACTTTTCTTAATTGCCTTGACCATGGTACTGTCATTTTCTTCTTGTGAAAATGAAGGCGTATTTAATGATGAAATATTAGAACAATTGAAAGATCCGGCTGAAGGCTGTGAAACTGCATTTGCATATGCAAAGGATGGTTGCTTTAGAGATGATGGATTTAAAAGATGGGGCTGGCACGTTGGACCAATAACAGCACCGTACAGCGAAACTCATGATCTTTATGCTGGGGCTGGAAAATGCGAAACTTCGAAAGGAGAAATCGTAGGTAGTGTAAGTATCGTATATATGGATGATTATGTGGTTGTAGAGTATCAGACCAATGGTGAATGGATGCTCTATGAAACGCACTTATATGTAGGGAATGACCCGTATCCACTAAAACCTAATGGACAGCAGACAGTTGCACCTGGACAGTATGGAAACTCCGATAGTTTCGATGAGGGAGAATCTTATGATGATTACAAAATAGATGATGTCTCAGGAGAACTCTATATCATTGCGCATGCGGTTGTTTGTCCTAAAAAGGATGCTGATGAACCAAATTAAAGAATAAAACATTTAAATTATAAATGCTCCTTAATTTTAAGGAGCATTTTTTTTAACTGTACTTTACCTTTCTTAAAATTCTAATCGATTCTTTATAAATAGAAAATATTTCTTCGCTGTATGATTTTAAATAATTCTTTGACTCATTAAGTTTGTCAATGGCCTCTTCAAAGCCATTGAAATAGCAAATAAGATAAGTTACGGGTAAATTTTTTATATCCCTTTCTTCGTCTTTATGTAGTGTAATTCCTTTTTTTAATTTTTTTAGAATCGCATTATTTGCATTATAAATATGATGCAAAATTTTCTTATCATATTGAGGAGGCTCGAATAAAAGAGAGGTTTCTAAGTTATAATTGGCGTTGTTTTCAAAGGTGATGATCGTCTTTTCAAGCGGAAAATATTTATCTTGATTATGTAAACCTAAATTAACATATTCAATAATTTTAAAGGAGCCTTCATCAAATTGGATAGAAACTTCATCTAAAGCCGAATAAAATAGTCGCACCTGCTCATTGATCAACTCAATATCAACTCTGGAATAGAACGCCACCGTTCCAATTTCTTTTCTTTGTCCGGCCCAGCAAACGACAAAATATTCCCTGAACACTTTGTATTGAGGAGAAAAATCTTGACGCTTATTCATGAAATCGAAAACACCGTCAAGAGTGTGTTCTATATTATTCTGAGCATGGCTTTCAATAGCAGTAACGATATCCGAATTTAAATCCTTGATTTCAATATCGAATACTTTAGGCATACTCATACTACCTTCTCTCATAAATACAGCACCACCATAATATTTCCAAATATTTCGGCGTAAAGAGGTGACCTCATTGTTAGATTTTGATCTTATAGTGACTAGCCCAACGACTTTATCATCTTGTAAATGGGGGAATGGAATATTTTCATATTGCACGATTGGCGGATTGCTCAAATAAGCATTGATAAGATTTTGGATCTTACTATCGTCAAAGAAATCAACACCAACTATTTTATTGTCCTCGTCTTCAACACCAATTACAATATATGAGTTGTTATTTGGATTACTGTTTGATAAGGCACAGATGTGTTTTAGAAATTTAGCTTTACCCTCCCTTTGACTAATATCAATTTTTCGCTTTTTATCATAAAAACTGTTCTCATCATTATGAGCCAAAAGATTTTTAATAAGTAAGCGTTTATTGATCATGGGATATTAATAATAATTTCGATTATGGAACTTTAAAACCTTGGCTTGCAACAAGAATATGAAACCAGTCCTCAAGTTCCAAATCAAAAGCAATGGCTTTACTAGCATTTTCAATACGTTGCAAATCGGTTGTTCCAATGACAGGATGAATATTAGACGGATGCTTCATGATCCAAGCTAATAATAACTGATCTTCGGTAGCATTATATTTATTTCGAAGTTGCTGGAGCTGCTTATGAATTCGGCGTGTTCGTTCGTCTTCCAACTTAAAAACAACACCTAATGGTGACCAAGCCATAGGTAAGATATTGTTCAACAACATGTAATCAAGAGTGCCATCTTGCATAGCTTCAAAATGGGTTAATGAAAACTCAATTTGATTTACTTTTATAGGAACTTCACTATTTATCAGTTGCATTTGTGAAGGTGTAAAATTAGAAACCCCGAAGTTTCTAAGCTTCCCTTCCTGAGTCAATTTAGCTACAGCTTCAAGTACTTCATGAGGATGCATTAACGGACTAGGACGGTGTAATAAAAACAAATCTAGATAATCCGTTCGTAAATTCTTCAAAGTTGAATCTAGAGATTGAATAATATATTTTGAAGAATAATCATAATGCTTGACAGAATTAGATCTGCTCTCACCTACATATTGAATACCACATTTTGAAATGAATTGCATTTTGTCGCGTTCTATTCCGCTTTTTAGGAAGGCAGATCCAAATTGTGCTTCGGTTGAATAATCACCATAAATGTCGGCATGATCAAAGGTAGTTACCCCATTATCAACACAATGATGAATTATATTAGTCATCTCATTTGTGTCAAATCCTTTTCCCCAAGAACCCCAACTCATGGTTCCTGCAATTATTTTCGAATAGTTCAAAATTAATATCTTTTCTTGGTTATAAAATTACCGAAAAGCACACTATTATTCATATTTATTATATGAAAATAGTCTGTATATGCATTAACTTCGTATATATAAGATACAACCTTTAAAATTTTTTATATATGAGATCATTAATGAAGATCAAATTAATCCTTTTTTGTTTAGTCGGTATTTATTTAACGGGATGTGAAACGACTAATTCTGATATTGGGCCTCAGGAAATTTCAACCATTTCTATTAAATTAATGGATGCCCCAGGAGATTATGATAATGTATTTGTGGAGATCCTTGATGTCAGAGTAAAAGTTAATGATGACTCCGAAAATGAGAATGGGTGGCAAAGTCTTGATCCCATTAACACGGGGATTTATGACCTTCTTGAATTAACAGGAGGCGTAAATGTGCTTCTGGTTGATGATTTTCAGATCCCTTCTGGGGAATTAAATCAGATTCGTTTGGTTCTCGGAGAAAACAACTCCATCGTTATTGACGGCGAAACCTTTCCTTTAAATACACCGAGCGGACAACAATCTGGGTTAAAAATTAAAATTGATGAACCCTTAGAAACTAATATTGCCTATACTTTTCTCTTAGACTTTGAAGTGGATGAATCTATTGTAATTGCTGGAAATTCGGGTAATATCAATCTAAAACCAGTGATTAGAGCATCAGTTGAAGCCCAGTCTGGAGCTATTTCTGGGACAATTGCGCCATCAGATGTTCAAGTCGCGGTAATTGCTGCAAATGGCCTAGATGATTATGAGACATTTGCTGATGCTGACGGAAATTTTGTTTTAGCAGGGCTACCTGAAGGAACATATACTGTAACGTTTAATCCTGATCCGCTTTCTGGCTTGCTTTCTACTACTATAGAAAATGTAAATGTTACTATTGGAGAAACAACTGATTTAGGACTCATTGAACTCGAATGATCATTTAAATAAATTTGAAATATTATAAAGAGCAATACCCTGTATTGCTCTTTATTTTTTTAACCAATTATTAACATCAAAACCTAAAATATTTTAACAATTTGCGGTGTTAAATAATGAACGTTCAATTAACACGAGAAAAATCAAATTATGATGGAGGAAAACAGTACGATTGATATTAAAGAAATAAACGAAAAAATTGAGAAGGAAAGTGCATTTGTTGACTTATTAACCCTTGAAATGAATAAGGTAATAGTTGGTCAGAAACATATGATCGAACGATTACTTATTGGTTTATTGGGTCGCGGGCATATACTCTTAGAAGGTGTTCCCGGGTTGGCAAAAACCTTGGCAATTAATACCTTATCACAAGCTGTTCACGGGTCATTTAGCAGAGTTCAATTTACACCTGACCTTCTTCCAGCCGATGTTGTTGGAACCTTAATTTATAATATAAAGCAAAACGACTTTTCAATAAAGAAGGGTCCTATTTTTGCTAATTTCGTGCTTGCTGATGAGATCAATAGAGCACCAGCCAAAGTACAGTCGGCCTTGTTAGAAGCAATGCAAGAGCGTCAAGTCACAATTGGTGATGAAACCTTTATTTTAGATGAACCGTTTTTGGTCATGGCTACTCAAAACCCTGTCGAACAAGAAGGAACCTACCCTTTACCTGAAGCGCAAGTGGATAGATTTATGCTTAAAACGGTAATCGATTATCCAAAAATGGAAGAGGAACAAATGATCATCCGTTCAAACTTAAAAGAACGCTTTGAAAAAGTAAATCCTGTAGTTTCGATCGAGCAGATTTTAAAAGCTCAACAGGCTGTTAGAGAAGTCTATATGGATGAAAAAATTGAAAAATATATTCTTGATATTGTATTTGCAACACGATATCCTTCAAAATATAAACTTGCAGAACTAGACCCATTAATTTCATTTGGTGCATCACCTCGAGGAAGTATTAATTTGGCCATTGCAGCAAAATGTTACGCCTTTATTAAGCGAAGAGGATATGTCATACCAGAAGACGTTCGAGCTGTTGTTCACGACGTACTCCGTCATAGAATAGGGATTACTTACGAAGCCGAAGCTGAAAACGTTACTTCCGAAGATATCATTAATAAGATTGTGAACGAGATTGAGGTGCCTTAAACCAAATCTGGTTCAAAACTATTATTGTGATTATTGTCGAAGGAAAATATGGATACTAAAGAATTACTAAAAAAAGTACGAAAAATTGAGATTAAGACACGTCGTCTGTCTGATCATATTTTTGGAGGTGAGTACCACTCTACCTTTAAAGGTCGAGGTATGACTTTTAGTGAAGTTAGACAGTATCAATATGGAGATGATGTAAGAAGTATTGATTGGAATGTAACTGCGCGCTACAACGAACCTTATGTCAAGGTTTTTGAAGAAGAACGTGAACTTACCATGATGTTGCTGGTAGACGTTTCTGGATCAGAATTATTTGGAACTCAAGAACGCTTCAAAAACGAGATCGTAACAGAAATATCTGCAACCCTTGCATTTTCTGCGACTCAAAACAATGATAAAATTGGATTGATCTTGTTTTCCGATGAGGTTGAACTTTATATTCCGCCTAAAAAAGGACGCTCGCATGTCTTGCGAATTATTAGAGAGCTCATTGAATTTCATCCGAAAAGTAAAAAAACGAATATTGCAGAAGCACTCAAATTTTTATCTAATGTCATGAAAAAACGAGCTATTGTTTTTATGATGTCAGATTTTATTGCCGACGATTATCAGCATACTTTAAAAATTGCAGCAAACCGACATGACGTAACGGGAATAAGGATTTTTGATCTTCGTGAAGAACAGATCCCTAATTTAGGAATGGTTCAAATGTATGACGAGGAAACAGAAGAGATCATGTTGGTGAATACGAGCTCCAAAAAGGTACGCCAAAACTATAATAGGTTTTATAAAGAGAAAGTAGATTATTTTAAAGACAGTTTCGCCAAATCAGGAGCAGGAACCATCAATTGCCGCGTTGATGAAAGTTATGTGAAGAAATTGTTGGGCTATTTTAAGCAAAGAGGATAATGAGCCAGGATAATAAAATAGAACGATTTAGAACTTCAAAAATGGTATTCAAACTGTTTTTAGGACTCCTATTGTTTTTTAATATCTCAAATGCTCAAGTGAGATCGTCAATCGATTCAACTTCAATAAAGATTGGAGAACAGATAACCTATAAAATTGAAGTTGAAGTAGACACCACAGATGCTGTTTTGTTTCCTGAAGGGCAAACTTTTTTACCGCTTGAAGTCATTGAATCCTACAAAATTGATAGTGTTAGGAAGGATGCTAGGTTTCAGCTAATAAAAAAATACGGATTGACACAATTCGATTCGGGATCTTATACCATCCCTAGACAAAAAATAGTGATAGCTGGTAAAGAATTTTTCACAGATTCTTTAAAAGTTGAAGTAAATACTGTTGAGGTTGATACCACCAAACAAAAATTATATGATATCAAACCTATAATCGGCGTAGAAAAAAGCCCAAGTTATTGGTGGCTCAAATGGTTTATTGCCTTGTTGATCCTAAGTCTTGTTGGTTTTCTTGTGTATTGGTTTGTTTGGCGTGAAAAACCTTTAACAAAAGAGGAAAAAATAGCACTATTACCTCCTTATGAACGGGCGAAATTAGCGTTAAAGACTCTGGATGAATCAGCTTATCTAGAAAATGATGAGATTAAAGCCTATTATTCTGACCTCACCTTGATCATTCGTAAATATCTCGATGAAAAGGTTTATGATCATTCGTTAGAAAGTACCACCGAAGAACTTATCAAAAGATTACAATTATTAAGAGATGGTCATCGTATCGATATTGATAATGAAACCATTCTTAACCTACAAAATATACTCCGTCGTGCCGATCTTGTAAAATTTGCGAAATCAAAACCGGATAAAGAATTGGCAAAAATGGACAGAAATACCATTGATATTGAAATTGATCATGTCAAAGAATCGCTTCCGGAGCCAACAGAAGAAGAACGACTAGCCGATTTAAAATATCAGGAAGAAATTGCACTAAAGAAAAAGAAAAAGCGCATTCTTATAACGGTTGCTATTGCTGCAATCTTGTTTGTTGGAACCCTTGTAGGATTGACCATTCACTATGGTTTCGACTATGTGAAAGATACGGTTATTGGGCATCCTAGTAAAGAACTTTTGGAACAAAAAGAATGGATTACAAGTGATTATGGCGCGCCACCTATTACAATGACCACACCATTGGTTTTGGAGCGCGATGACATTGAAATGACTGAAGAGCAGAAAAAAATTGCGGATATCGCTTCATTTAAACTAGGTGATAATTTCCCTTTATCCTTACTCGTAACAAACACGAGATTCAAACCGGTAGAACACGTTAATCCGGATACTGGGGAGACAACTATGAAAACCCCAGAACTCGATCTGCGTCAAATAGCAGAACAAAATTTGCTAAAATTTGAAAGTGAAGGGGTTGAAAATATTACCACGAAAACCGAACAGTTTATCACACCTAATGGTCAAGAAGGTTTAAAAATACACGGTCAAGGGGACTTTTTTATGACTAACGAGGACCAACGAATAAAAGGCGATTATGTATTGTTGGTGTTCACAACTGAAAATATTTTACAACAAATCAGGATAATTTGGCCACAAGACGACCCTTATGCCAAAAAGATCACAGATCGCGTAATAGCATCAATTGAATTATTGAAACTTGAAGAAAAGGACAAATAATGCTAGAAGGAATTGAATTTTTAAATAAAGAATTATTTTGGCTGCTGTTGCTTATCCCAATAGCAATCCTTTGGTATTTGTTTAAAAACCAAAAGCAAAACGCTGAGCTTAAAATCTCGAGCTTAAAAGGCTTTAAGGCAACACCTTCTTGGCTTCCTAAATTAAAACATGTCCTGTTTGTTTTAAGGCTTGCAGCATTAACTCTATTAATTATGGCAATGGCAAGACCACAAACCGTTGACATATCTTCTAGAACAAAAACCACCAGAGGTATTGACATAGTTATGGCTATAGATGTTTCAGCAAGTATGCTGGCGAAGGATCTCAAACCAAACAGATTAGAAGCATTAAAAGATGTAGCATCCGATTTTATAAAAGGACGCCCTAATGATCGAATTGGTCTTGTGGAATATGCAGGAGAAAGTTATACAAAAACACCAATCACGAGCGACAAGTCTATCGTTTTAAAGTCATTGATGGAAATTAAATACAATACCATCATTGAAGGAGGAACAGCCATTGGTATGGGCCTGGCTACTGCAGTAAATAGAATAAAGGATAGTAAGGCGAAAAGTAAGATCATCATCCTCTTAACCGATGGCGTTAATAATTCTGGATTTATCGATCCTAACACTGCGAGCGAACTAGCCGTTGAGTATGGCATAAAAACCTATACTATTGGGCTAGGAACAAACGGGATGGCATTATCACCAATTGCACTTTCACCGAATGGAAGATTTCAATACGGACGTGTACAAGTTGAAATTGATGAAGAATTACTTAAAGAAATTGCAAATGCTACTGGCGGAAAATATTTTAGAGCTACAGATAACCGAAAATTAAAAGAGATCTATAAGGAAATTGATAAACTCGAGAAAACAGATGTAGAAGAATTTAAATTCTATAACTATGAAGAAAAATACCGCCCGTTGGTATTGCTTGCCGGATTATTGATCCTGCTGGAAATTTTATTGCGTTTCACATTATTTAGAAGTTTTATTTAGATGTATCAGTTAGAAGAAAAAATTTGGTTTTGGACCTTGTTGGTGATCCCGGCTATCATTCTGATATTCGGTATTCTGCAAATATGGAAGTATAAAACGCAACAAAAGTTCGCCAATAAAAGACTACTCAGTAGATTAAGTCCGAACAGATCTTTTTTCAAATCCATTTTAAAAATTACGGTACTGTCAATGGCTTTCTTTTGCCTCACTATTGCCCTGGTCAATCCTAAAATTGGAACAAAACTGGAAACTGTAAAAAGAGAAGGCGTTGATATCGTTTTTGCAATCGATGTTTCAAAAAGTATGTTGGCTGAAGATATTGCACCAAATCGACTTGAAAAAACAAAACAATTGGTTGCTCAGATCATTAACAATCTGGCTAGCGACCGAATTGGTATTATAGCATATGCTGGAAAGGCCTTTCCGCAACTGCCTATAACCACAGACTACGCTGCAGCAAAAATGTTTTTACAAAGCATGAACACAGACATGTTGTCTTCACAAGGAACAGCGATAGATGAGGCCATCCAGCTTGCCAGAACCTATTACGATGATGAAGATCAAACCAATAGAGTGCTTATCATCATTTCTGATGGCGAAGATCATAACGATATTGCCGTAGAGGTTGCTGAAGCAGCGAGCGACGAAGGCATTAAAATTTTTACTATTGGTGTTGGCGAGACTAAAGGAGCACCAATCCCAATAAAACGCAATGGGATTGTTTTAAATTATAAAAAAGACAATAATGGCGAAACGGTTATCACTAAACTTGACGAGGAAACGCTCATTGAAATTGCTGAAGAAGCCAATGGTCAATACATCAATGGGAAGAACACAAGTGAAGTTGTTGAAACCATTAGAGAGATCCTGAATAGAATGGATAAAAAGGAATTTGAAGCGAAACAATTTGCTGAATTCAAGGACCAATTTCAGTGGTTCCTGGGATTCGCAATATTTTTCCTTTTTATCGATGTTTTCTTGCTGGAACGCAAGACAGCATGGCTTAAACGTTTAAATTTATTTAACGAAAACTTATGATTTTTTCACATAAAAAATTATTAATATTCGGGTTAGAACCAAATGAAATGAACGCAGTGAAACAATTAAAATATAGTTTAATTGTGATTTTCTCACTTTTTGTGAGCTTTTTGCATGCTCAAAAACCAAACGAGATGTTGCAAAAATCAAATGATCTGGTATATGAGGGCAATGAACTCATAGATGAAGATTTTGTCTCAGCTGAAAAAGAGTATAGAAAAGCACTATCAAAAGCGCCTTCAAATACCATTGGCAGTTATAATTTGGGGAATGCATATTACAATTCTGGGCATTTTGATGAAGCCATGATAAGACACGTGGAAGCTGCAAAAAATGCTAATTCTAAATCCGAAAGACACCTAGCCTATCACAATATTGGTAATATTTTAATGCAAAAAGAACTGTGTAAAGAAGCGGTGGAAGCTTTTAAAAATGCCTTGAGAAATAACCCTTCAGACGATGAGTCAAGATATAACCTTGCTCTAGCTAAAGAATGTGCCAAAAATCAAGGTGGCGGAGGTGATGACGATGAAGAAGAAAAAGAAGATGAGAAAAAAGACGATAATGAAGATGAAAAGGAGCAAAAAGATCAAGGAGAGGATCAAGATGAGAATGATAGTGAGGGAGACGACAAAGAAGATCAAAAAGAGGGCGATGACAAAGAGGATGACAATGGAAAGCCTAAGGATGAAAAAGATAATAAAGAAGATAATAAACCAGGCGATGAAAAGAAAAAACAACAGCAACCGCAGCCTGGGAAATTATCACCACAGCAGGTTAAGAATTTGCTAGAGGCAATGAATAATCAAGAGAAGAAAGTTCAAGAGAAAATAAACGCCAAAAAAACCAAAGGAACGCGAGTTGAAACTGAAAAAGATTGGTAAAAAATGAAGGTCATTAAGTACATAACATGTTTAAGTATCTTACTCTTTTTAAATGTATCATTAGCTCAAAATGATGTTGAAACAGTAACTTTTGAAGCGAAAGTTAGTAAGAAAAAGTTAGGGATAAACGAACGACTCAGAATCGATTTTGTAATGGATCAGGATGGTGATAATTTCAATCCTCCGAACTTTCAAAATTTCACTGTTGTTGGTGGTCCTAATACATCCATAAGCAATTCATGGGTTAATGGGAAACGCTCCTATTCAAAAACCTATAGCTACTTTTTAGCACCTAAAAAGAGAGGTACTTTCACTATAGGTCAGGCCACTATTGAGATCAAAGGAAATGTATATAAATCAATTCCAGTTCAAGTTGTTGTCACATCGGCTGTAGATAAACCTAAAGATCCGAATGATCCAGATTATATTGTATCTCAAAATATTCACTTGGTAGCAGAGGTTTCAAAAACGACACCCTATTTGAATGAAGCCATTACTGTTGTCTATAAATTATACGTTTCACCAAATACAGGCGTAAGCAATTGGCGAGAAATTGACAATCCGAGATACAATGACTTTTGGAGTCAAAACATTGACATGAAAGGTCTAAAAGTCCAAAACGGCACTTATAAGGGAGAAGACTACCGCTATGTTATTTTAAGAAAAACGGTACTCTATCCACAGAAAACGGGAAAATTGATTATAGAACCTTTAACCTTAGACATTACAGTTGAAGTGCCTACTAATAGGCGAGATATTTTTGGTGGCAGGTTGATGCAATCAGTGCACCGTACTGTTGCTGCGGGGAATCGCACAATAAACGTAAAACCGTTGCCTGAAAAGGGAAAACCTTTAAATTTTTCTGGTGCAGTAGGAGAATTTAGTTTTAAAGTAACGACCTCAAAAAATGAATTAAAAGCAACGGAAGCCTTGGTGGCAAATGTTGAAGTTGCAGGAAAAGGAAATTTGAAATTGTTTAAACTTCCGAAGATCACCTTGCCGAGTTCATTAGAGGTGTATGAACCAGAGCATACCGAAAACGTCAGTACAAAATTAGATGGGATGCAAGGAAAAATAATGGATTCCTATACAATTGTTCCAGAATATCAAGGAAAATATCCAATCCCAAGCATTTCGTTTTCATATTTTAATCCGAAAACCGATCGCTATGAA
>JABDMU010000060.1 GCA_013001285.1 Flavobacteriaceae bacterium | reverse complement strand
GCCCTTGGTATTGACTGGTAACGAAAAGAACTTTGATATTAATGTCAACGTTTATGGCGGTGGAGCAACAGGTCAGGCTGAAGCTGTAAGATTAGCACTTTCCCGTGCTATGTGTGAAGTGGATGTTGAAAACAGATCGATTTTAAAACCTGAAGGTTTGCTTACAAGAGATCCAAGAATGGTTGAGCGTAAAAAATTCGGACAGAAGAAAGCGCGTAAGAAATTCCAGTTCTCTAAACGTTAATTGAAACAATTTAATAACCAGTTTTTGTTGTCTATGGCATTGCTGCCAAGACTTAGTTTAGCATCTAAATAGTGGAGGCCTTATAAAAAGCCACTTCATTATTGCTAATTAACAGAACGTAAACTATCACAAAATGGCAAAAGTAGAAGTAAAAGATTTACTTGACGGAGGTGTACACTTCGGTCACCTTACCAGAAAATGGGATCCAAATATGGCTCCTTACATTTATATGGAGCGTAATGGCATCCATATCATCAACCTTTACAAAACCGCAGCAAAATTAGATGAAGCATGTACTGCTTTAAGTAAAATTGCTGCATCAGGTAGAAAAGTATTATTCGTTGCTACCAAGAAACAAGCAAAAGACATCGTTGCTGAGAAAGCAGGAAATGTCAATATGCCGTACATCACAGAAAGATGGCCAGGAGGTATGTTAACTAACTTTGTTACCATCAGGAAAGCCGTGAAAAAAATGGCTTCAATTGATAGAATGAAGAAGGACGGTACCTTTAATACACTTTCAAAGAAAGAGCGTTTACAAGTTGATCGTTTAAGAGCAAAATTAGAAAAGAACTTAGGTTCAATCTCTGAAATGACACGTCTTCCAGGTGCGATCTTTGTAGTAGATATCAAACGTGAACATATTGCAATTAAGGAAGCTCAAAAATTGAATATTCCAATTTTTGCAATGGTTGATACAAATTCTGATCCTAGACAAGTAGATTATGTTATCCCTTCAAATGATGACGCTTCAAAATCGATCAATAAGATCTTAACTCATGCGACTTCAGCAATAGCTGATGGTTTAGCTGAAAGAAAAGCAGAAAAAGATTCTAAAGCAGAAGTTAAAGATGCTCCTAAAGCTAAAAAGGCTGAAGTAGCTCCAGTTGCAACTGCGGAAGAAGAAGAATAAAAATAATTAAAATAGTAACAAGGGTCGTTTAGTTGTATTTTAAATTAAGCGACTTTTTTAAAGAATAATATCATGGTAAAAGTAACAGCCTCTGAGGTAAATAATTTGAGAAAAGCAACCGGCGCTGGTATGATGGATTGTAAAAATGCATTAGTCGAAGCCGATGGAAATATGGATAAAGCCATTGAGATCCTTCGTAAAAAAGGTCAAAAAGTTGCCGCTAAAAGAGCCGACAGAGATTCGAATGAAGGAGCCGTTATTGCAAACGTAAATGACAACAATAACACTGGTGTGATTGTTTCATTGAACTGTGAGACCGATTTCGTGGCTAAGAACGATAGTTTTGTTAATCTTGCCAAGCAATTGGCAGATATCGCTCTTGAACATAATTCATTAGATTCATTATTAGCTGCTGATTTCAACGGTATGACTGTTTCTGAAAAACTAACAGAACAAACCGGAGTTATTGGAGAAAAAATTGAAATTGGTGGGTTTAAAAAATTAGAAGCACCATTTGTAGGATCTTATATCCATGCTGGAAACAAAATTGCAACCTTAGTTGGATTGTCGGCCAATGTTGATAATGCTGAAACTGTTGCAAAGGATGTTGCTATGCAAGCTGCTGCAATGAATCCTATTGCATTAAATGAAGACGGTGTTGATGCTTCTGTGGTAGAAAAAGAAATAGAAATTGCAAAAGATCAGTTACGTCAAGAAGGAAAGCCTGAAGCTATGCTTGACAATATTGCCAAGGGAAAACTAAAACGTTTTTTTAAAGACAATACGTTAGTAAATCAAGCTTTTATAAAAGATAGTAAAATAAGTGTTGCTGATTATGTGAAGACATATGGCGACGTTTCCGTAACCGCTTTTGAGCGTGTTGCCTTAGGATAAGCACTTTTTTTAAGAATAAAAAAACCTCGAATTTCATTCGAGGTTTTTTTGTTTGTATATGAATTTGATCAATTGTTATCGATACGCTCAATGCTCACACTTCCTAAGCGCTGAATAAAACCATTTGATCCTGTAAAGGGATCACCGCTAATGGTTGCAACTGGTCCAGCATTTGGATCATCTGGAGATTCGAAAGTGGTTCCTCCATCTGCACCTGCATCAATCGGAAACAATGAAAATTCCATGTTTTCAACTAAAGTATTATCAGGATTAGCCAAATTAAAAGAATCCGTGCCAACAAACCAATCTGGACTTGGTGAAATTCTTGCAACAAAACTTATCAAGGTAGTATTTGGTGTAATGGTCAAAGTAAACGAGTCGGTTCCTGTAGCACTAATATCTGATCCAATTGCAATTACCGTAGGATCAACGCCATCTTCACCTTGAATATGCTCAGCATTTAATCCAGAGATATCACCAGTAGTTGCGTATGCCTTTAAGCCATCTGAACCTGCAAGTCCAAGCTTATATAATGACGATGAACTACTATGGGCCATAAAATATAATTGATCAAATCCAGCATTGGCAGGATAGTCCGTTGGGTGGGTTTGTGCTGTCCAATTTCCTGTAATCGTGACCCTATATGTTGCTTGAGCTACTAAGCCTCCGCCTCCTCCACCTCCATTGTTGGAATCATCACTATTTGAGCATGTAAATAATAGAATTGAAAATGAAAATAAGGCTATTTTTAAATAGGTTCTCATATCGGTAATTTTTTGATAAATATAACGATATTAAATTTATTAATATTGTCTCATATCGTATTTAAAAATTGTATGTTATATTTGTACAACCTTCAGAAAAATCAATCGGATTTCTTTCAAACAAAATCCATAATTATTCTGAACTTTTATACAACATAAATGAAATACAAACGCATTCTTCTTAAATTATCGGGTGAAGCTCTAATGGGTTCTCGTAAATACGGTATTGATCCATTGCGACTCGCTGAATATGCACAAGATATTAAGCAAATCAAGGAACTTGGCGTGGAGGTAGCAATCGTTATTGGCGGTGGAAACATATTTAGAGGTGTAGCCGGAGCAAGTAATGGTATGGACCGGGTTCAAGGAGATCATATGGGAATGCTAGCTACCGTAATCAACGGGTTGGCACTTCAAAGTGCGTTAGAAGACGCCGATGTCCCTACACGTTTGCAAACAGCCATTAAAATTAATGAAGTTGCAGAGCCTTTTATTAGGAGAAAAGCCATTCGGCATCTTGAGAAAGGAAGAGTTGTAATTTTTGGAGGCGGAACAGGCAATCCTTATTTTACAACTGATTCAGCTGCTGTTTTAAGAGCTATAGAAATGGAAGCCGATGTGATCTTAAAGGGCACAAGAGTTGATGGCATTTACACATCAGATCCAGAAAAGAATAGTGACGCCGTAAAATTTGATTATATTAGTTTTGATGATGTCTTAAAAAAAGGTTTGAAAGTGATGGATACCACAGCTTTTACCTTAAGTCATGAAAACAATTTACCAATAATTGTCTTTGATATGAATACTAAAGGGAACCTACTGAAAGTGGTTTCTGGAGAAAACATAGGTACAACTGTTAATCTTTAGGTCAATTTCTGGCTCAATTTTTGAAAGGCAATTAAAAAACATTAAAAATGAACGAAGAATTACAATTTGTTTTAGATACAGCAAGAGAAGCCATGTCAAATGCTATTAAGCATTTAGAAAAGCAACTGATCAATATACGAGCTGGTAAGGCAAGCCCTTCTATGCTAGGCAGCGTTATGGTCGACTATTATGGGAGTGAAACCCCATTGAACCAGGTGGCCAATGTCAATACACCCGATGGCCGTACCATAACCGTACAACCATGGGAAAAAACGATGCTACAAGAAATTGAACGCGCCATCATGGTTGCAAACCTGGGTTTTAATCCAATGAATAATGGAGAAAGTATAATAATAAATGTACCTCCCTTAACCGAAGAAAGACGTCGAGAACTCTCTAAACAGGCCAAAGCTGAAACAGAAGATGCCAAAGTTGGTGTTAGAAATGCACGAAAAGATGCCAATAATGACATAAAAAAAATGGAAGAGATTTCCGAAGATGCTAAAGCAAATGCCGAAATTGATATTCAAACTATGACCGATAAGTATATCAACAAAATTGACGACATGTTTCATTTGAAGGAAAAAGAAATCATGACCGTTTAAAATAAGGCGACACTAATGTCGCTTTTTTTATGTTTATATAATTCACAAACCTCCTCCTTTCCATGAAATATGTTTGGCTTTTCATTTTAATGTCACTGTATACAGTGCATGGTCAAACATCTTCTACAAACCAAAATCAATCGGATGCCATCACTTCAAACGATTCTATTAAAAATGCAGATTTTCGAAAACAATTAGGTAACGGCTATTTTCCTACTAAATATTTCAATTTTGATCTTAGATACCTTATAAAATACAATCAATTTGAAGGCGTAAGAACAGGAATCGGAGGCGTGACCAGCGAGACGTTTTCAGAATCATTTCGAATTCAAGGTTATTCGGTTTATGGATTTTTAGATCACACCTTTAAATACAGTATTGGAGGTGGTTTTCGACTAGCAAAAAGATCCAATACATGGGTAAATTTCATCTATACAAGTGACCTTGAAGAAACAGGAGGTTCGGTTTTTTTAACCGACAGTCGGTTTTTTCAATTATTTGAACCCCGATTGATCAATATCAGTTTATTTCATAGGCACATTTCAAAAACCATCGGCATTGAACATCAATTAAACTCAACCTTACTTACAGAAACTCAATTCTCACTGCGAAAAATAGATCCTACTTATAATTATACCTATATCCTAAATGGGGATTCATTTTCACAATATGACTTGAGTTTGCTCACCTTGTCACTTCAATGGGATCCCTTCAGTTCTTATGTATATGAAGACGATGAGATCAAGGAAAAAAGGACTGGTTACCCGAGATTCTCAATACAATATACCAAGAGTTTTAAAGGTTTACTCGGCAGTGATTTTAGTTTTTCGAAATTCGATTTTCGCGCAGTTCAACAATTTAATCACAAGTCTTCTGCTTTAACAGAAGTGGTATTTACCTCGGGACTGGCCTCTGGCGATATTCCAATATCACATGCTTATCATGCCTATCCTAATAATGTAAACAAAGAAACCATTATGAATCGGTTTTCGGTGGCTGGAATAAATAGTTTTGAAACTATGTATTTCAATGAATTCTTTTCAAACCAGTTTATGACCCTGATCCTTCGGCATAAATTAAAGCCATTTAAAATATCTCCAAAATTTAAACCTCAACTTGTCTTATTAACGAAACTGGCCTATGGCGATATGAAGCATAGCACTAGGCATCAAGGTTTGACATTTTCAAAGCTGAATAAAGGCTTTTCGGAATCGGGAATTGAACTTAATAAATTGCTGTTTGGATTTGGATTGAGTTTTGCCTACAGATATGGCGCATATCATCTTCCAAAATTTGAAGATAATATCGCTTTTAAATTCACCTTCAATTTAACTCTAGATTAGAGGTCAGTATTCAAAATAGAATACCTCAATTTATCAACTTGTTTTTTCTACCTTTGCGCAGTTAAAAATTAGCATGACAAAATTATTCTCTGTTGGCTTCTGGGAAACCATCGCTCGATTAATTTTACGCAATAGATTCTTCATAATCATTGCGTTAGTTGCGGCTACCCTATTTTTCGCGAGTCAGTGGGATAAAATGCGCTTTACCTATACAGAAGCTAATTTATTACCAGATAAACATGAGGTTAACCTAGAATACAATGCTTTTTTATCGACTTTTGGAGAGGAAGGAAATCTCATCGTTATTGGTGTAAAGGATTCACTCGTTTTCACAGTTGAAAATTTTAACGCCTGGAATTCATTCTCAGAAAGTTTTAAGGATTTTAATAAGGAAGTCGAGACCGTTGTTGATATTGGACAACTAAAGAAATTAGTGAAGAATGAAAAGCTTCAAAAATTTGATCTTGAACCATTTATCCAGGATTCTATTAGTTCTATATCAGATATTCAAGAGCTAAAAAGTGATCTCTTTACAAAGTATCCTTTCTACGACAATTTCCTATACAACAAGGAAACACAAACGATTCGTACGGCCATTTATCTTAAAAAGGATATAGTAAATACATCTGCAAGAAAAGATTTTATTTTAAATGAACTTACTGATAAAATCAAAGCATTTGAAAACGAAACTGGTCTTGATGTGCGTGTTTCTGGGATGCCGTACATTAGAACTTTAAATTCTCAGCTTATTGTTAATGAGATTGGAAAATTTATCAGTGCAGCCTTGCTGATTACCTCCTTGATATTTTTCTTCTTTTTCAGATCCTTTAGAGCGACCTTCATCTCTATGATTGTCGTGATCATTGGCGTGATGTGGACTTTTGGAATTCTTGGCATTCTGGAATATGAGATCACCGTACTTACTGCATTAATTCCGCCTTTGATCATTGTTATCGGTATCCCAAATTGTATTTTCTTAATCAATAAATATCAACATGAAGTAAGAAAACACGGTAATAAAGCCAAGTCCTTACAACGTGTGATCACAAAAATTGGAAATGCCACCTTGATGACCAATGTCACAACGGCATCCGGATTTGCAACATTTATTTTTACGAAGAGTAAATTGCTTCAGGAATTTGGTACTGTAGCTTCATTGAGTATTCTAGCTATTTTTCTTTTGTGCCTCATGATCATTCCAATCATTTACAGTTTCATGCCAATGCCGAAAGATAAGCATCTTGAACACTTGAACAAACGTTGGATAAATGCATTTGTAGATTGGATGGAAGGGATGGTAAAACACCGAAAGATCACGGTATATGTCACCTCATTAATTTTAATGATCGCGAGTATTATTGGCATCTATCAAATTAAAGTGTCTGGAAGTCTTATTGAAGACATGCCGAAACAATCACAGTTCTTTAAAGATATTAAGTTTTTTGAATCTGAATTCAACGGCATCATGCCTCTGGAGATCATGGTAGACACTAAGCGTAAAAAAGGGGTGATGAAATTGGCCACTTTGAAACGTATGGGACAACTTGAAGATCTTATTGATGAAATTCCAGAATTATCCAAGCCCATTTCAGTGGTGAGCCTGGTAAAATACTCGAAACAAGCCTACTATAATGGAAATCCAAAATATTACCAATTACCGTCATCACAGGAAAACACTTTTATCCTTTCATATGCTAAGAAATCATCATCTGACGTCGACCTTCTAAAAAACTTTGTTGATAGCACAGGCCAATATGCACGTATTACAACATTTATGAAGGATATTGAAATTGAAAAAATGGAGCGCATTGAAGAAGATTTACGAGCTAAGATCGCAAAAGTCTTTCCAGCCGAACGCTATAATGTATCCATTACTGGTAAAGCCTATCTATTCCAAAAAGGAACACGTTACTTAGTGAAGAATTTAATTCTCTCATTATCATTGGCCATCTTATTGATCTCCCTTTTTATGGCCTATATGTTCAGATCTTTAAGAATGATCGTTGTGTCTTTAATTCCAAATATTTTACCACTTTTGGTCACTGCCGGTCTTATGGGATATTTGGGTGTCCCTATTAAGCCATCTACTATATTAGTCTTTAGTATCGCTTTTGGAATTTCTGTAGACGATACTATTCATTTTCTAGCGAAATACCGTCAGGAATTGCAGGCGAATCATTGGAAAATTAGAAAATCTGTTTATGCAGCATTAAGAGAAACTGGGGTCAGTATGTTTTATACGTCAATTGTTCTTTTCTTTGGATTTAGTGTTTTCATTATTTCCAGTTTTGGTGGGACGGTTGCCCTTGGTGCCTTGGTCTCAGCAACCTTACTTCTTGCCATGCTGGCCAATTTAATATTGCTTCCGTCCTTATTGCTTTCTCTTGAAAGAAGCATTGCCAATAAAGAAGTTCTCAAAGAACCAAACTTCAGAATTATTCCTGAAGAAGATAAAAACAACGATACATAATTTCGTTGAATACATTATCTTTGCTGCCAAATTAAATCAACATTGAAATGACATTAAGTACAGTTTCAGACTTGTTAATACAAGAAACAAAACAAGTTGATGTAGAAGTAAAAGGATGGGTTAGAACATTTAGAGCCAATAGGTTTTTAGCTTTAAATGATGGTTCGACCATTCATAATATTCAATGCGTCATTGATTTTGAAAGCACAAGCGAAGCACTTCTGAAACGTATTAATACAGGTGCAGCTGTACATATAAAAGGGCTGCTTGTAGAAAGTCAAGGAAAAGGTCAAACTGTTGAGATCCAGGTGTCTGATTTGATCATTTTAGGAGATGCCGATGCCGAATCGTATCCTATTCAACCCAAAAAACATTCCTTCGAATTCTTAAGAGAAAATGCGCATTTACGAACACGAACCAACACCTTTAGCGCTGTAATGCGATTGCGATCGAAATTGTCATTTGCCATTCATAATTATTTTAATGAAAATGGCTTTTATTACATGCATACGCCTATTATTACGGGTAGTGATGCCGAAGGTGCCGGTGAAATGTTTCGTGTGAGCACACTGGATCCTAAGAGCCCACCACTAACCGAAGCTGGCGAGGTCGATTATGCAGAAGACTTCTTTGGTAAAGAAAGCAACCTAACGGTATCTGGACAATTAGAGGCCGAAACATATGCTATGTCTCTGGGGAAAGTCTATACATTTGGACCAACCTTTAGAGCTGAAAATTCGAATACGTCGCGTCATTTAGCAGAGTTCTGGATGATCGAACCCGAAGTGGCTTTTATGGATCTAGCAGGCAATATGGATCTTGCAGAAGACTTTTTGAAGTATGTGCTCAATTACATTCTTGAGCATTGTAAGGATGATCTTGAATTTTTAGAACAACGCCTTATTCAGGAAGAAAAATCGAAACCTCAGGCCGAACGTTCAGAAATGTCGCTTACCGATAAGCTGCGTTTTGTAAGTGAAAATAACTTTAAACGCGTGACCTATACGGAAGCCATTGATATTTTAAGAAATTCAAAACCAAACAAGAAAAAGAAATTCAAATATATTATCGATGAATGGGGTGCTGATCTACAAAGTGAACATGAACGTTTTTTAGTAGAAAAACACTTTAAATGCCCTGTCATCTTGTTTGATTACCCGGCTAATATCAAGGCATTTTACATGCGTCTTAACGAAGATGGAAAGACGGTTCGTGCCATGGATATATTATTTCCAGGAATTGGAGAAATTGTTGGTGGTTCACAACGAGAAGAGCGCTTAGAGGTTCTGAAGGAAAAAATGGCTGCTCTTGATATTCCCGAGGAAGAATTGTGGTGGTATCTGGATCTGAGAAAGTATGGCACTGCCGTACATTCAGGCTTCGGATTAGGATTTGAACGTTTAGTGATGTTTGTTACTGGAATGAGCAATATTAGAGACGTTATCCCTTATCCAAGAACGCCACAAAATGCAGAATTTTAAATAACTATAATTAAATTAAATTTAAACAATCTGTGTTCTTGATTGAATGTAGATTGTTTTTTTTATTTTTACTCAAAACCCAAATACTCAGAATGTTAAAGCAGTATCTACAATTTAAATTATCACAGAAATTATCGCCTCAACAAATTCAGTTGATGAAGTTAATTCAATTGCCCACGCAGGCATTTGAGCAACGTATCAAACAAGAATTAGAAGAGAATCCTGCCTTAGACAGTGGCAAAGAGAAAACAGAAGAATTTGATGAGTTTGATGATCTTAACGATGACTACAATGAATCGGATTCAATCAATGCTGAAGATATCAATGTAGACGAATATTTGAGTGATGATGAAGTCCCAGATTATAGAATGCAGGCCAATAACTATAGTGTTGATGACGAGGAGAAAAGTATTCCATATGCGTCAGGCACGTCTTTTACTCAGACTTTGATCAACCAATTGAGTACCTTCCGTTTAGATGATGAAGAGGAACAGATCGCTACCTTTCTTGTTGGAAGTGTTGATGAAACCGGATATATAAGACGCTCAGTTGAAGATATTTTAGATGACCTCGCCTTTACTCAAAATGTGTATACTACTGAAGAAAAAATAGAAGATGTTTTAAAAATCGTTCAACAATTGGATCCTGCAGGAGTTGGTGCAAGAGACCTACAAGAGTGCTTATTGATTCAGCTAGAAAGAAAAACAAAAACACCAAACGTAGAATTGGCTACTGATATCATTAAACGCGCCTTCGATCAATTCTCAAAAAAACATTATAAAAAATTACTTCAGAAATTCGACATTACTGAAGTTCAATTAAAAGACGCCATCCTTGAAATCGAGCGCTTGAATCCTAAACCTGGTAGTTCCTATTCTGGGGGTAGTAGAATGGTAGAGCATGTGGTTCCTGACTTTACGATAAATATAGTTGATGGTGAATTAGAATTAACTCTTAACGGTAGAAATGCGCCTGATTTACATGTTTCTCGTGAGTATAGCAACATGTTGAAAGGGTATAAAGAATCGAAGGAAAAGTCGAAAGCACAAAAAGATGCTGTACTTTTTATCAAACAAAAGCTTGATTCGGCAAAATGGTTCATTGAAGCCATAAAACAACGTCAGCAAACTTTATTTGTGACCATGAGTTCTATCATGCATTACCAAAAAGAATATTTCTTATCGGGTGATGAGCGAAAGTTAAAGCCAATGATCTTAAAAGATATCGCCGATGAAATTGACATGGATGTTTCTACAGTTTCTCGTGTGGCCAATAGCAAGTATGTTGACACCCCTTATGGGACAAAGCTTATCAAGGAATTCTTTAGCGAATCTATGAAGAACGATCAAGGGGAAGATGTTTCAACTAGAGAGATCAAGAAAATCCTTGAGACCGTTATTGAAGAAGAAGAAAAACGCAAGCCATTAACCGATGAAAAATTGGCTAAAATCTTAAAGGAAAAGGGATATCCTATAGCGCGTCGTACAGTAGCAAAATATAGAGAGCAACTGGACATTCCTGTAGCTCGACTCAGAAAACAAATTTGATGTGAACCAACTTCTTAAAAGTATATCTTACATTTTCCATCCTTTGTTCATGCCATTAATTGGTGTCCTTTTTTATTTCTCAAAAGCCCCTCGATTTATTCCACCACCAATTATTAAAGCCAAAATTTTAGCCCTATTTCTCTTATCTGTTATTCTTCCAATTTTAATGTTTTTCCTGTTAAAAACAATGAAAAGGATAAAATCAATGCATCTCGAAACTGCTCGAGAGCGTGTCATACCACTTATCATCTTTATATTCATCATTATTTTAATTATGAATCGGGTATTTCCTAGCAATGAACTTATTGAACCTTATTATTTTATGGTAGGCATTTTAGGATCAACTATTTCATGTTTGATTCTTGCGTTGCTAAAAATTAAGGCGAGTATTCATATGATGGCTATAGGTGGTGTATTGATGTTTTTTATTGCCTTAGGAATACACTTTAATATAAATATAATTGGCTCAATAGCTTTGATTTTTATCATCGCAGGTGCAGTAGCAAGCTCAAGATTACATCTTCGTGCACATTCGGCCATCGAGATAGTGATAGGCTTTTTTATTGGCCTACTTCCTCAATTGGTAATTTTAAATTACTGGTTATAAAATGTAAAGCATGAGTCCGATCTTGACAACAGAAATATTCAAGGTCTCTCCATTTAATTCTGCGCCATCTTTAAAAATTGAATTTAGTGCATAATAAACATGCGCATTGAATTTATCATACCCTGCAGTTAAGGTAATCCCGTATTGTACTTTATTGAAGTCATCAATGCCTCTAATCTTATAGTTTTTGGGTTCTCCTTTAAATTTAACTGAAGATGCAAACACATAGCCAAACTTGATTCCGGGATAAATTCGCCAGAACTTATACACTTTTGGAGTTGATGTTCGCCATCTAAATTCAATAGGTATTTCGATGAGATGTCGCGCAAACTTGTTCTTACTAAAAGACCCATTTTCAACAATACTATAGCTGATTTCACCATTTTCTTCATCAAATTGTAGATTTTGATTAACAGAATTCGCCGAATACCCCATCCCTATTCCAATTGAAAAATCTCGTGCTTCATTAAGTGGCAAATCTCTGATAAACCCTATCTGAAAACTACTTGAAAATCCATTTTGAGACATATCGGTTGGCATTCTTCGTAATAAATAATAAGTGACACCTACATAGAATTGATCCTCACGATAATTGAGATCCTCAGTGATCTCCTCTTCGCTGACTTCGACTTCCTCCTGCCCAAATAACAATGTTTGGCCTAAAAGAAACAAACTAAAAATGAAAATAACTTTTCTCATCAGAATTGAATCTACAAAAAAAGGCATTCTACAATAAGAATACCTTTATATATTATAACTGTTGTTTTTGTTTTTTAATCAAGATTTGATAATGCATCTCCAACGCCAGTCGTATAATTTATTTTCAAGGCGTTCACTTTACGTAATTCTTGTTTTATATCACCAACAATTCCCATATTCGCTTTTTTATCAACCTTAAGGGCTACCGTTAAAAAAGGAATTAATTCTTCTCTTAATGCTTCACGTTCTGAATAAATAAACGCTGCAATCTCATTGACATCTGCAAATTTATCATTGAGCTGAATTCTGGCCTCGGTACCATATTGTTCATATCCTTGGCTCGGTTTCCCAGCATAGATATAACTAATAGGATTCTTTTTATCAAGTTTTTCGACCTGATCAGCAACTGGTAATTGGTTTTGAATTTTTAAAGTATTCTCACGCATTACAGTAGCTACCATAAAAAAGAATAGTAACATAAAAACAATATCTGGCAGAGAAGCTGTATTTACAGCTGGAACTTCACTACCCTTTTTCTTATTAAATCTAGACATTTAGTTTTGTTTTTTATTAGGTCCTATTGTACCTCGGATAATTTTTGAGGAAACTCCAGTTTAATCTGGTCAATGACTTCCTTCAACTTTTCTTTATTTCCAGTATATCTTACGTCTTTGTAATTGTTTTGCATTTCAACAAAATTCATATCTCTAAATCCCTTTTGAGGGCCAATTTCCAAAGCACGTCTATTACGTAACACATTATATGCGGCCACCAATTCATTTTGAACCGAAATGTAAGCTGCATAAGAGGTCTCACGTTCGTTTTTCAATGAGATAATTGCCTTATCAGGATTGTCTGATGAACTCGGATTTCGCTTTCCTTTACAGTAATCGCAAGTCCCGTCACCACCATTATCAAGAAACTCGACAGCGGCAGCTCTAAGATTTTTAACTTCCATTAGCTCATCTTCAACTAACAATTGATCTTTACCATTTAGCAAAACTGTAAAAATATTTTTTTGCTTGATGATAACATCTTCATCCGATTCTTCCATTGGAGGTAGTTTCCGGTTGATCCCTGAATCCTTTTCAATGGTTGTCGTCACTAAGAAAAATATCAATAGTAAAAATGCAATGTCTGCCATTGAGCCGGCATTTACTTCTGGTGCTGCTCTTTTCGCCATAATATTATTTCATCATTTTTTTAATTCCTGAAAGTAACATAGTTCCACTAGCAATAAGTGCTAAAGCGTAAAACATGTATAGTCCAGCGCCTACTAATTTAGAGCCAGTAGCTGAAAGCATTTTCCCATCTCTTAATGGTGTTTCAACGCCATTTGCCAATACAAAGTAGCAAATTAATGCAACTGCTGCGAAGGCGCCTACACCCATCAAGGTACTTTTAAGAGCGTCAGGATGCGTAATTAAATTCTTTAAAGTAAAGAAAAGTACGAACACCAATACTAGCGCTAATATAACGTAAGCCACAACAAGCATATTGCTTATTTGTCCTTCATTTCCACTTGCTAACATAGCCGCAAAAACGATGCCAGCCAAGGCTAAAATCAGAGCTATAATTTTAATTATTTTATGTAAACCCATATTTTTTAGCTTTAAATTATTTCTTATGCTTTACTAAAAGGTCCATCAACGAAATCGATGAATCTTCCATATCATTTACGATACTATCAATTTTTGCAATAATATAATTGTAGAATATTTGTAGGATGATCGCAACAATAAGTCCGAATACCGTTGTTAAAAGTGCTACCTTAATACCACCTGCAACAAGTGATGGTTGCATATCTCCGGCAGCTTCAATCTTATCGAATGCTTGAATCATACCTATTACCGTTCCCATGAATCCTAGCATTGGAGCCAGGGCGATAAATAAAGATATCCATGAAACGTTTTTCTCTAACTGTCCCATTTGAACACCACCATAAGCAACAACTGCCTTTTCCGCAGCTTCAATGTCTTCGTTGGCACGATCTAATCCTTGATAGAATATAGAAGCAACTGGACCTTTTGTATTTCTACAAACTTCCTTAGCAGCTTCAATACCACCAGATGAAAGCGCATCCTCAACATCTTGAGTTAACTTTTTAGAATTTGTGGTAGAAAGATTTAAAAAGATAATTCTTTCAATTGCGATAGCTAGTCCAAGAATCAAACATAATAATACTATGCCCATGAATCCAGGTCCACCCTCAATAAATCGTTTTTTTAATTCTTGATGAAAATTCAAGTCTTCTTCAGCTGCGTCACTTGCAGCCTCATCTTGAGTTGCACTAACTATTGTATTGGTAAATAAATTAGTGTTCGCATTATTATATGCATTT
Source organism: Flavobacteriaceae bacterium (assembly GCA_013001285.1). GTDB lineage: Bacteria > Bacteroidota > Bacteroidia > Flavobacteriales > Flavobacteriaceae > JABDMU01. The sequence goes on along the minus strand of JABDMU010000060.1, from coordinate 30,519 downwards.
GCTGTTCCGAATGCCATAAAGGAAGCTATGGCTAAAATTGAAAATAATCTTTTCATTGTTCGTGATCTTAATTTTATTAGTTTAAGCGTTAAAGATATAAAAAAAATGCAATTAAAAAATAAAAATATAGCAGAGAGGAAGGGATTCGAACCCTCGATACGCTTTTGGCGTATACACACTTTCCAGGCGTGCGCCTTCGACCACTCGGCCACCTCTCTAAAATAAGAAGCTATAATAACAAAAAATAGTTTAAATGATAAAAATTACATTGTAAATTTTAAGAGAGCTCACCTCGAAGTGAAGTTTCAAAGGCATTCTTAAATTCGATCTGACTTAATTGAGATTGCAACAAATACATCAATTTAGCAACTGCGGCTTCTGTTGTGATGTCTCTTCCTGAAATAATTCCAATCTTTTTTAACTGAGTGCTTGTTTCATACAATCCCATACTAACACTTCCTCCAGAGCATTGAGTCACATTTACAATTGGTATGCCTTTACCAAGAGTCTCTTTTAATAAGTTGATAAACCACTTTTCGGTTGAGCAATTTCCAGCACCATAGGTTTCTAGAATAACGCCCTTTAAATTTGAAGCAGAGAATGTTGCCGTTAAAACTTCCTTAGTAATACCCGGAAATAATTTAACCAGAGCAATATTGCTATTCATTTTTTTATGAACTTTTAATTTTCGACGCGTATTAGGTCGATATAACTGATCATCGTTCACCTTTAAGTGAACACCCGATTCTGCCAGCTCAGGATAGTTTAAGGAAGCAAAGGCTTCAAAATGCTCAGCATTGATCTTTGTTGTGCGATTGCCTCTGTAAAGTTTGTATTCAAAATAAAGGCAAACTTCTTTTATATATGGTTTGTTGTTTTTTTGAAGAGAGGCCACTTGTATTGACGTGATTAAATTTTCTTTTGCATCAGTACGCAAATCTCCAATTGGCAACTGCGAACCGGTTAACACGACGGGCTTTGCCAAATTCTCCAACATAAAACTTAGAGCCGAAGCTGTATAGCTCATCGTGTCGCTTCCGTGCAAGACAACAAAACCATCATACTTATCATATCCTTTCTCGATGACCTCAGCAATTTCTATCCACGTTTTAGGATTTGTATTAGATGAATCAATGGGCTTCTTTAGTGAGGTTGTTGTTATTTTACATTCGAGAAGTTGAAGCTCAGGAATTTTATTGAGTAAATTTTTAAAATTGAAAGCTTTTAATACACCTGATTTGGGGTTTTTGATCATCCCAATAGTTCCTCCTGTATATATAATAAGTATGTAGGGTGTATGCATGTATTATATTTTAAAAACGTCTTTAGAGTTCTTAGTTGTGACTTCTGCGATTTTTTCCACAGGCAATTTATAAATTTCTGCAACCTTTTGAATCACATATTTTATATATCCACTTTCATTGCGTTTGCCACGATAAGGCGCGGGTGCCAAATATGGCGCATCGGTTTCTAACACAATATGTTCGAGGTCTATCTGATCTAAAAATTTATCAATCTTCCCATTTTTGAAAGTAACTACACCTCCAATTCCTAATTTCATATTATAAGAAATCGCCCTATGAGCATCTTCAATTGTTCCTGTAAAACAATGAAAAATCCCAAAGAGGTCATCGCTTTTTTCATCCTCTAACAGGTCAAATATTTCCTGAAATGCCTCCCGGCAGTGAATCACAATAGGCAATTTATACTCTTTGGCCAGACCAATCTGATACCTAAACGCAGCCTGTTGGGCAGATAAGGTGCTTTTATCCCAATACAGATCGATACCTATTTCTCCGATGCCTACAAATGATCTTTTCTTTAACCAGGTTTCAACATGCTTTAATTCTTCTTTGTAATCTTCCTTGACATGTGTTGGATGGAGCCCCATCATTAAATGTACATTATCTGGATAGCGCTCTTCTAAATCAAACATGGCCTTTGAATATGATGAGTCAATGGCTGGAATAAAAAATCGCTTAACACCTGCCGAAAACGCACGATCCATCATGGCATCTCTGTCATCATCAAATGCTTCACTGTATAAATGAGTATGGGTATCCGTTATTATCATAGCGCAAAAGTAAGATTTGATACTTAACTTTCTTTTGAAAAAGAGTAATTTTAATGATTAAACAAATTTAATGGTACTTAAAGAATTTTTAGTCAATAATGGCTACACAAAAATAAAATTGAAACTTACCAAGACCAATCATTTTGAGATGAAAGCCAAAATAAATGGTGTTCGCGGCCGATTTATTCTCGATACCGGAGCTTCCAACACTCTGGTCGATGCTTCTAATTTTACTATGTTTCATTTGGAACCAGAACCATCTGATGTTAAAGTAACTGGTGCTGGTGCTTCTAATATGGATTCTAAGGTTTCTAAGAAGAATCAAATTAAAATCGGTCAATGGACAAATAAGAGCACCGTTATAGTTCTTTTTAATTTGACTCACGTGAATGAAGGCTTAAAAAGTTTAAACGTTGAACCTGTAAACGGGATAATTGGAACTGATATATTAAAAAAAGGAAAGGCAATAATTGATTACGAAAAAAAATATTTATATCTTAAGTTACCAATTGCAATCAAATAATCCCTCTTTATGGCCATGTCCATCATAATTGCTGATGATCATCCTCTTATTCTAAAAGGTCTCCAAGATTTCCTTACTGAAAAAGGTCATATTGTGGTTGCTGGAGCCAGCGATGGTAAAGAAGCCTTAAAACTCATATTAAAACATGATCCAGATATTGCCATTTTAGATATTAGGATGCCTTTTATGACTGGCATTGAAGTTGCTAAAAACTTAAAAGAAAGTAATGTCAAAACCAAAGTTGTTCTGATCACTTTTGAGAAAGATGGTAATTTGTATAATCGCGCAAAAGAACTTAATGTTCATGGATATATCTTAAAAGAATTTGCCTTAGCTGAAATTGAAAGTTGTCTTTCGGCAATAAATAATGGAAAATCATATTTCAGTCCGAATCTTGTTGATTTCATTTCCAAAGAAAATATTATTGACTTAAATAATTTGTCTGTAACCGAAAAAAAGATCTTAACATTAGTGGCTAAAAACTTAACTACTAAGGAAATTGGAGAAGCATTGTTTATTTCTTATCGTACCGTAGAAAAACATAGAAGCAACATAATCAAGAAGTTAAGCCTTGATCATCAACAAAATAGCCTTCTTATTTGGGCAAAAGAGAATCAAAACCATTTTCTTTAAAAATACGTGACATTACGTATTGATTCGTATTGAATTATTTCGGATATTTATACTGCTATTAATTAGTTCTTAGGGAGAATTAAGAAAGCTCCAGGTTGTAATGATTTGGAGCTTTCAAAATTTAGGGCCAACCAGATCATACTTATTTATTTAATCCTTCTGATTATATGGTAAAATTCCTTTAGTTAGTTTACAAAAAAAAGCGCAATTCAAATTGCGCTTTTTAAAATATCTATGGTTTCTATTATAGCTCTAATGCTTTCTTTACTTCATTATTCATTAACAGTTCTTCTGGATTTTCAAGCGCTTCTTTTACAGCAACTAAAAATCCTACCGACTCTTTGCCATCGATAATTCGGTGGTCATATGATAAAGCTACATACATTATTGGTCTAATTTCAACCTTTCCGTTCACTGCAACAGGGCGTTCAACTATGTTGTGCATTCCGAGAATTGCACTTTGAGGTGGATTAATTATTGGTGTTGAAAGCATACTTCCGAAGACACCTCCATTTGAAATAGTAAAAGTCCCGCCGGTCATTTCATCTACTGTAATTTGTCCATCTCTTGCGCGGATCGCTAATCGTTTGACCTCAGATTCTACGCCTTTAAAACTAAGGTTTTCAGCATTTCGAATCACAGGAACCATTAATCCCTTTGGGCCAGATACCGCAATACTTATATCACAAAAATCATAGCTTACCATTTCCTTACCATCGATCATTGAGTTAACTGCTGGATACATTTTAAGTGCGCGTACAATGGCTAAGGTGAAAAAACTCATAAAGCCTAAACTTACACCATGTTTTTCTTTAAAGGTTTCTTTGTATTGTTTTCTAAGTTCAAATATTGGAGACATATCAACTTCATTGAAGGTCGTTAACATCGCCGTTTCGTTTTTAGCTGAAACCAATCGTTCTGCTACCTTACGACGCAACATAGATAACTTTGATCTTGTAACGCCTCTACCTTCTGTGTTTATGGCCTTACCCATGGAAGGAACAGCATCTATAGCGTCTTCTTTTGTAATTCTGCCGTCTACACCTGTTCCATTAACTGAATTGGGTTCCATGCCTTTTTCAGCAAGAATTTTACGAGCCGCAGGACTGGCAGTTCCGCTGGCATAGGTTTGAGTGCTTTCTGTTTTGCTGCTTTCGGATGTTGATTGAGTCACTTCTGCTTTAGCTTCAGTTTTAGTTTCTTTAGCCTCAACCGAAACACCTTCTGGCTTTTCAGCACTTGTATCGATCAAGCAAACGACCTCACCTACCGCGACAGCATCACCTTCGTCTGCCTTCAGCGTAATAATACCACTTGCTTCTGCGGGCAATTCTAAGGTTGCTTTATCACTATCGACTTCTGCTATTGCCTGATCTTTTTCAACATAATCACCATCTTCAACTAACCATTCGGCTATTTCAACTTCAGTGATAGATTCGCCAGGTGATGGCACTTTCATTTCTAAAACCATGCTTTCTATATTTTCTATAATTGTATTTTAGTTCTCTGTATTTTTTATTTTATCTCCTTGTTCCGGCAAATAATCTTCTTTAATAAGGCCGTTCACATATATTTTATCAAAAAATAGTTTCCCTCCAGTGGAGCTAAACATGTCCTTCTGGTTTTGTAAACTTAAATGTAAATGTGGCTCTGTGCTATTTCCTGAATTTCCACATTTCCCAAGTAATTCTCCTTGTTTAACCATTTGCCCTTCTTCAACGGTAATAGTACCTTGTTTTAAATGCGCAAACAAAATGTATTCCTTTATATCAGTTTCAAGAACAACTGTATTTCCTGTTAACTGAGCAGGATTTAATTCTCCAGGAATATTATCGTGGACACCTTTGATGACCTGAACTACTTTAGCATCGCAGGGCGCAATAACTTCCTTTCCAAACACATAATAACTTTCATTATTTTTTGGATCTCCATTAAGGGAACTTCCTTCTTTTATCATCATAATATCGTAAGCATATTTTTGATTTTCATATGCTACGTGATAATTTTTTGCTACTTCTGTTCCACCCCAATACACATACCATTCTTCCTTAAATGGTAGGATCATTTTGGTTGTATTTCGTTCTATTATCTTAACGTCTGGTGAAATGTATGGCTGAGGGCGAAGACCGATTATTTCATTATCGGCATTCAATACGATTCGATATTCCCATGAGTTTTTTTCATGATCAACTTTAAAAACTTTTCCGCCTTCAACATCTTTTAAAAGCGAAAAATCTTTTATGACTCCAGCCATTTGGTAAAAACCTTCCATTTGCATTTTTAACATAGCAAGAGGTATTGCTTTCTTCATGCTCTCGGCAAACATATCATGAATACTATCAAATTGCTGTTCGTTAAAGTGAATTAAAAAATTATCCATCGCTTCATCATAAGCAGCATCTTCTGCTTGTCCAAAACTCATTAAAGATGATATCAAAAGAAAAATTATACTTAAGTTTTTCATCTATCTCTGATTAGTTTTTTCTTTGTCAAAAACGAAATCAATCACTTGCTGATGGCGTCGTTTAGATCGCGTCGAACTTCCTGCGGCAGGTGCTCCATAAGGTCTTCGCGAAGCTGCTCTAAAAGTTTTGGCCTCATCAAGATGCATCAACATATGGCTATAAGCTCCCATATTTCTAGGTTCTTCCTGTGCCCAAACAATCTCTTCGGCATTTGAATATTTTTTAATCGTCGCTCTAATCTCCTTTACAGGTAATGGAAACAATTGTTCGATCCTAACAAAGGCAATATCATTACGATTTAGTTTTTCTTTTTCTTCAATAAGATCATAATAAAACTTCCCGGTAACAAAAACGAGCGATTTTACCTGACTTGGTTTTACTGAATCATCATCAATAAGCATCTGAAAGCTTCCATTTGCAAATTCATCTACAGTTGAAACCACTTTAGGATGACGCAATAAGCTCTTTGGTGTAAAAATAATTAGCGGTTTTCTAAAATTTGCCTTCATTTGTCGTCGCAATAAATGGTACATATTTGCTGGCGTCGTACAATCTGCAACATACATATTGTCTTTGGCACATAATTGTAAATAACGTTCCATTCGAGCTGAGGAATGTTCGGCTCCTTGACCTTCATAACCATGCGGTAAGAACATTACAAGTCCGTTTTGAGTTTTCCATTTATCCTCTCCAGAGGAAATGTACTGATCTAACATGATTTGTGCGCCATTACTAAAATCGCCAAATTGCGCTTCCCATATTACTAGGGAGTTCGGACTTGCCATAGCATAGCCATAATCAAATCCAACCACTCCATATTCAGATAAAAGGGAATTATAAATTTGAAAATTACCTTGATTCTCAGAAATATTATTCAATAAAATAACCTCTTCTTCACTGTCTTCAACTTTTACAACTGCATGCCGATGAGAAAACGTACCACGTTCGACGTCTTGCCCAGAAATACGAACATCAAAGCCTTCTTCCAATAAACTCCCATAGGCCAAATGTTCGGCCATGGCCCAATCTAGATTATTTTCATCAAACATGGTTCTTCTTGATTGGATCAAGCGTTCAATTTTTCTTATGAATTTTTTATCAGAAGGTAAGGTTGAAATGACATTTGTAATCTTATTTAATTTATCTTTTGAATACTTGGTATCTATGGCATTCATCATTTCTGATTCATCAACCTGTGCATATGTTTTCCACTCCTCCTGCATAAATTCAGTAATGACGGTTTTATCTTCTTTTCTAGAATCTTCTAGCTCTTCTTCAAGAGACGACTTATAGTCATTTTCAAGTTTTTTTACGTACCCCGAATCGATGACACCTTCTGCAATTAGCTTTTCAGCATATATGTCTCGTGGATTATTATGCTTAGCAATAGCCTTATATAATTTGGGTTGTGTAAAACGAGGTTCATCGCCTTCGTTATGCCCATATTTTCGATAGCCTAGGAGGTCGATAAAAACATCACGTTTAAATTTCATTCTAAAATGCAAAGCAAATAAGGTGGCATGTACAACCGCTTCGGCGTCATCAGAATTCACATGAAGTACTGGAGAAAGGGTGACTTTTCCAACGTCAGTACAATAAGTACTTGATCGCGCATCCAGATAATTGGTTGTAAATCCAATTTGATTATTAACAACAATGTGAATGGTTCCGTTGGTTTTGTATCCATCCAAATTCGCCATTTGAACGACTTCATAAACAAGTCCTTGACCAGCAATTGCAGCATCACCATGGACGACTATTGGAAGCACTTGAGATGCGTCATCAATTTTGTTCTTATCTTGTTTTGCTCGGACAATTCCTTCAACAACAGCACCAACTGTTTCTAAATGTGAAGGATTAGGAGCAATATTCAATTTAATTTTTTTCCCAGAGTCTGTTTTTCTTTCGCTTGTCCATCCCAAATGGTATTTTACATCACCATCAAAAATTTCTTGTTCATAATCTTTACCATCAAATTCACTAAAAATATCCTTTGCCGATTTTCCAAAGATATTGGTCAGGGTACTTAATCTGCCGCGATGAGCCATACCCATTACAAATTCTTTTACACCAAACTCAGCGGCATTTTCAATAACGGCATCTAAGGCTGGAATGAGTGATTCACCACCTTCCAAAGAGAATCGTTTTTGACCCACATATTTTGTATGCAAAAAGTTTTCAAAGGAAACAGCCTGATTTAGTTTAAAAAGGATATGCTTTTTTTCTTCAGGGCTAAACTTTGTAGCATTATCATTACTATTGAGCTTATCTTGAATCCACTGTATCTCGTTAGGTTGCCTGATATACATATATTCTACACCAATAGCATTACAATAGATAGCTTCTAAATGATTTATAATTTGCCGTAAGGTTTGTGCGCCCAGGCCTAAAATTTCGCCAGCACTAAACTTGGTGTCCAGATCATTTTCGGTCAATCCAAAATTTGAAATGTCTAAAGTTGGTGTATACTTCCTACGATCCCTTACTGGATTTGTTTTAGTGAAAAGATGACCTCGTGTACGATAACCGTCAATAAGTTTTACGACTTGAAATTCTTTTTGAACATGTTCAGGTATTTGGGTTGAAACACCTTCTACGATCTCGCCATCTAATCCATAGGTTTCAGAACCAAAATCATAGCCTTGAAAAAAGGCTCTCCAACTCGGCTCAATAGCATCGGGATCTTTTAAATATTGTTCATATAATTCAGCAAAGTAAGCTGTATGTGCTGCGTTTAAAAAGGAATATTTATCCATTTTGAATTTGAAACTAAGACGTTCAGAATTAATTTGTACAAAAGTACAACTTTTAACAAAATTAGGTTAGCTTTTAGTATATTTATAATGCTGAGGAAAATATATCATAATTAAGAGTAAAAATGTTGATTTTAAAATGGAATAAAATAATGGTGTTATTGCTCATTTTTATCGGCGCATCAGCCTCTGGTTATGGTCAATCAGAAAGAGCAGATGAGCCAACCGTATTTTGGAAAAATGTGCGTTTTGGAGGTGGCATTGGATTGGGCTTTGGTGATGGATTTTTTAGTGCTGCAATTTCACCCAGTGCGGTTTATGATTTTAGTGAACACGTCTCTGCAGGAATTGGATTGACAGGAATTTATAGCAGCAGAAAAAACTTATATAACTCTACAGTTTTTGGCGGTAGCTTAATTGCACTCTTTAATCCGTTACCAGAAATACAATTATCAACCGAATTTGAAGAACTTCATGTGAACAGAAACTTTAATAACACCTTCGTTTCTAATTCTGACGATAATTATTGGTACCCTGCACTATTCATTGGCGCGGGCTATAGAACATGGCATGTAACCTTTGGTGTGCGCTATGACGTCCTGTATGATGATGAAAAGAGTATTTACGCTGAACCTTGGATGCCCTTTGTTCGCTTTTATTTTTAGCTCAATGTCTACTCAAAGAATTGATCGTCTTTAGGATATTTCTTAGTAAATTCAAGTATGGTCTCCGAATTTAAATAGGCAAGGAAACGTGATCTTGTTGGATGTATCACATCATGTAATGGACATGGCTGTTCTTCATTGCATTTTTCCAATCCTAAAACACATGAATGCAATTTCTTTTCGCCATCCATGGCAAGAACGATTCCAATGAGGTATCCGTCTAAATTACTCGTACTCAAATAAAAACCTCCCTTTGGCCCTCTCACTGAAGATATGATATTTTGCCTTGAAAGTTCTTGAAGAATTTTTGAGACATAGGCTTTAGGAGCCTGAATTGATTCGGCAAGATCTTTTGCCATAATGCGCTTTTGGGCATTTGAATTTAAAGCTAGGAAAAGCACTGACTTGAAGGCATATTTTGCAGAATTTGATAACATAAATGAGTCATGTAATAATTCTACAAATTAAAAAAGACATTTTTGTCTGAAATATGATTTTTATCATAAAATATTTTCCCTCTTCAATATAATTTTGAGCCATAAACTAAAACATATGAAATCAACACTAAAACTTTTGACATTAATCTTCGTCTTGGTCGCATTTAGCTGCGGAGGCGGGGAAGAAAAAAAAGAACCTGAAAAAAAGGTGAAACTTCAAAAACAAACCACTGAAAAGCCTACTGAAGCCAAAAAGGCAACTACCAAAGCTTCGGAAACGATTGATCTCACTAATAAAGGTGTTGGCCCAATAAGTTCATTAGACCTTCCTGCAGAAATAGATCAAACCATGGCAACTCATGGAAAAGAGGTTTATGATAAAATGTGTACGGCATGCCATAGAATTGGAAAAAAATTCATTGGTCCTCCGCCTAATAACATTTTAGAAAGACGAACTCCTGAATGGGTAATGAATATGATGTTGGATCCTGAAGGAATGGTTAAAAATGACCCTTTAGCCAAAGAACTTCTTATAGAATTCAATGGTTCTCCAATGGCAAATCAGAATTTGACTGAGGAAGAAGCTCGAGCAGTACTCGAATACTTTAGAACTTTAAATTAATACAATATATATGAAAACACTATCCCATTTAATTTTAACGAGCGTTTTAGTATTGTTCATTACAGCTTGTAATAACGAAACTAAAACAAGTAACACAGACGCTTCAGACACCACAGAACAAGCAGATGACAAGAAGTCTGGTCAGGCTTTTATTGAAGATGACGAGGGTAAACCTAATGTGCTTCAAATAGCCATAGGTTCTAAAGATCATTCTACTTTGGTGGCAGCAGTCCAAGCTGCAGAATTAGAAAATTCATTGGTTAATGCAGGACCATTAATGGTATTTGCTCCCACTAATGATGCTTTCGCAGCTTTACCCGAAGGCACTGTTGAAAATCTATTGAAACCTGAAAATAAAGAGCAATTGGCTCATATTCTCAAACATCATGTAACTCCAGGAAATTACTCTAAGGAATTTTTGAAAAAATTTAAAAAACTAGGACAAGCGAGCAATGGTTATGTTCAGATTGAAGTAAAAGGAGACGACGTTTATGTAGGAGGTGCTAAAATCCTTGGCAGTGTTCCTGCAGGAAACGGCATTGTACATGTTGTTGACAAAGTAATTATCCCAGAAGAATAAACTCTAAAAACAATAAAAAAATATGAAACATTTATTTAATCGATTAGCCACTTTAGTTGTTATGGCAACACTATTAGTAGGCTGCAATAATACAGGGTCCAAGTCTAATGGCGCACTTTCATCAAGTGCTGCTGAAAAGGTCTATGTGGCTCCTGGCGAACAAGACGAATTCTATGCCTTCTTATCAGGCGGTTACAGTGGTAACTTAACCGTTTACGGATTACCATCAGGTAGAATGTTTAAAGAAATACCCGTTTTTTCACAATTTCCAACCTCTGGTTATGGTTATTCTGAAGAGACAAAGCCATTATTGAACACCTCTTTTGGATTCGTTCCATGGGATGATCTTCATCACCCCGATATTTCACAAACCAATGGTGAATTAGATGGGCGTTGGATATTTGTTAATGGTAACAATACACCACGTATTGCAAGAATTGATCTCACTACGTTCGAAACTGCTGAAATCATTGAGGTGCCTAATTGTGCTGGAAACCATAGTTCATCTTATGTAACAGAAAACACCGAATATGTTGTTGCAGGTACCCGTTTCGCTGTTCCTGTCCCACAAAGAGACATGTCTATTAAGGAGAAAAAAGGGAACTTCAAAGGCGCACTTACATTTTATAAAGTAAGTCAAGATACTGGAAGAATGAATCTTGCCTTTCAAGTACTTATGCCTGGTTTTGATTATGATAAGGCCCACCCTGGGAGAGGAGATTCTCATGGTTGGTTCTTCTTTACCACCTATAACACAGAAGAAGCAAATACCCTAATGGAAGTTAATGCTTCTCAAAATGACAAGGATTTTATCGCAGCACTTAATTGGAAAAAAATTGAGGAATATGTTGCCAATGGTGGGGGAACAAAAATGCCAACAACATACATGCACAATGTTTATGATGAAGAAACGCATACGGCCACTTCTAAAACCATCAATGAAGTATTAACTATTGACCCAACTGACGTTCCTGGTGCAGTGTTCTTTTTACCTACACCAAAATCACCTCATGGGTGTGACGTAGATCCAACGGGGGAATATATCGTTGGTAGTGGTAAATTATCGGCTGATGTTACCGTGCATTCTTTCACGAAAATGATGGATGCTATCGAGAACGAGAAATTTTCTGATGATGCTTATGGTATTCCTGTACTTGACTTTGAAGCTATAAATGCTGGTAGCGTGAAGAGTGGCGGATTAGGCCCTCTACATACCGAATTTGATGCTGATGGTAATGCCTATACTACATTCTTTATTTCATCAGAAGTCGTTAAGTGGAAATTAGGCACATGGGAAGTCATCGATAGAAAACCAACCTATTACTCTGTTGGCCACCTGATGATCCCTGGCGGTAACTCAAGAAAGCCTTTTGGTAAGTATGTGGTTGCCATGAATAAGATTACCAAAGACCGTTATTTACCAACTGGTCCTGAATTAGAACACTCTGCACAGCTCTACGATATTTCTGGAGAAAAAATGGAGTTGTTATCTGATTTTCCAACACATGGTGAGCCTCATTATGCTGCAGGATGCCCTGCTGAACTGTTGACTCCAAAATCTAAGAAAATATATAAGTTGGAAGAGAACAAACATAAATATGCCACCCTTACTCCAGCTGAAACTCGAGTGGAACGCAATGGCAAAGAAGTGCATGTTTATATGGCAATGATTAGGAGTCATTTTACGCCGGATAATATTGAAGGCATCAAGGTTGGTGACAAAGTATTTTTCCATATCACCAACCACGAGCAAGATTTTGATGTACCTCATGGTTTTGCGGTGATCGGTGCGAACAATTCTGAATTATTGATCATGCCTGGGCAAACCAAAACCTTAACTTGGGAACCAAAAAGAGAAGGTGTATGGCCATTCTATTGTACAGATTTCTGCTCTGCATTGCATCAAGAAATGCAAGGTTATATACGTGTTTCTGCGGCCAATTCTAATGTTGAATTGAAATGGTCTCTAGGTGAGGATATTGAATAATAAAAAGTTAGGAAAATTTTTGTTTTAGTGTTTATTTTCCTAAAAAGGCGAGAGTATCTCATCGCTCTCGCCTTTCTTTTTAAACACTATTAACCCATAAAATCATACTGATGAAAAGATCAAAAATCATAATGATTATTGCAGCACTATTGCCGCTATTTTTATTCGTTTTTCCGTTGTGGAATATCACTTTGGAGGCACCACAATATCCAATTCCTTTAGGAATGAATATTCATATCAATGATTTCTCCGATGCCAATCCGCACGATATTAAAAACATCAATCTGATGAATCACTATGTGGGAATGAAGTATATTCCTGATGCCATCCCTGAATTCAAAATTTTTCCAGCAGGTATCATTATTACAACAATTCTAGGATTGATTATTGCTTTGAAAGCTAACTATCGCTGGTTCTTATATTGGTTCATACTTATGATACTGCTCAGTGCCGCTGGTTTGTATGACTTTTATTTATGGGAACATGATTACGGATATAACTTAGATCCAAAAGCCATCATGAAATTTACGAATGAAGACGGTTCAGTGATGGGTTTTCAACCGCCTTTATTTGGCTCAAAAGACATATTAAATTTTACAGCACATTCTTATCCACGACTTGGTGCCTATTTCTTGGGATTAGGTATAGCCGCATCCTTTGTAGCCTATAGAGTTGGGAAAAAAGCTCACAAAAAAACTCAGCATATGATCTAGAACCAGGATCCCTTAAACACTAAACATATGAAAACACTAAAACACATGTCGCTGTTCATTATAGCGCTCTTTTTGCTGGGCTGTAGTGCCAAACCAGAACCAATTGATTACGGTAATGATGGATGTTACTTTTGCAAAATGACCATTGTTGATAAAATTCATGGCGCAGAACTCGTTACGATAAAAGGTAAAGTTTACAAGTACGATGCTGCAGAATGCCTCGTGCAAATGCTTAATGAATTTGATCCCAATGATATTGGGCTATTGCTAACCAATCATTATAATCAACCCGAAGAACTTATAGACGCAACCAAAGCGATCTATCTCATATCCAAAAATATTCCTAGCCCAATGGGGGCTAACCTGTCGGCATTTAGTGAACTTAAATACGCTCAGGAAGTTCAAGCTGAAAAAGGTGGCGACATTTATTCATTTGAAGAATTAAAAATCCATTTAAATAAAACAGGATATGTACAATATTGATGATTCTATAAAATTAGCAAATTACCAAGGGTTGAAAGCTACAAAGCTCCTTGAATTAAACGCTACAGAAGTGCTTCAAATTACTTTAGAAAAAAAAGCTATCTTCCCGGCACATACGTCGCCAACAAATGCTGTTATTTTGGTGCTCGAAGGAGAAATTATTTTCAATATTAACCAAATCGAGTATCACCTAATTCCATTTCAGATGTTTGATTTCCCAAAAAATGAAGAACATTGGGTTGAAGCTAAAGAAAACTCGAAATTTCTGATTATTCGTTAATATGACAAGAGCGTTCATTTTTCTCATTTCACTTTTTCTTATATCAACATTTACTTTTGCTGATACTATTGAAGTATGTAAAACTTGCAACCTTAGTTCAATTAATGAAGCTATTGCTTTAGCCAAAGACCATGATACCATTCTCATAAAAAAAGGCACTTATAAGGAATATGACATATTAATTGATAAGCCACTCTCTATACTTGGAGAAGGCCATCCCGTAATAGATGGCAACCTTAAAGGAGAGATCATAACCATCATAGCCGATAATGTCACCCTTGATGGTTTATCTATAATCAATGTAGGTATTAGTTATACTGAAGACTTTGCGGCAGTTCGTGTCAAAAAAGCAAAAAATTTCTCAATTCAGAATCTGGTGTTGGAAAATTTATTCTTCGGTATTTATATAGAAAAGTCGCATTACGGCAAGGTCATTCATAATAAGATCATTGGAGATGCAGTTGAAGAACATAATTCTGGAAACGGCATCCATCTTTGGTATAGTAGTCATATTGAAATCGAACATAATTATGTGCAACATGTTCGAGATGGCATTTATCTCGAGTTTTCTGACGACAGTTTTATTAGAAATAATGTGAGCTCGAATAACCTGCGATATGGACTACATTTTATGTTTTCAAATAATGACGAGTACCAAGATAATACCTTCGAAAGCAATGGCGCAGGCGTTGCGGTCATGTTCTCTAAAAACATAAAAATGTTAAGCAATACCTTTAAAGAAAATTGGGGAAGTGCTTCTTATGGATTACTATTGAAGGAAATAAATGATGCCGAAATCATCGGGAATACATTTGAGGAAAATACGATTGGAATTAATATTGAAGGGTCAAACAGAATTATTTATAAACACAACAATTTTATTAACAATGGATGGGCCGTAAAGGTACGTGGCGCTTGTTATACAAACAGTTTTACAGCAAATAATTTCCTATATAATTCTTTCGATATTTCTTATAATAGCAGAGAAAATGATAATGTTTTTGATGGTAATTTTTGGAGTAGTTACTCTGGATATGATCTCGATAATAACGGAATTGGTGATGTCCCTTATCGACCGGTAAAACTGTTTTCTTATATTGTGAATCGAACACCTGAAACCATTATTCTTTTGCGAAGTTTATTTATAGATCTCATTGATTTTTCTGAAAAGGTTTCCCCTGTTTTTACGCCGGATAATTTGATCGATCAGCATCCGCTAATTAAAAAGGCAGAATGGTAACAATTCAAAATTTACATAAAAAATTTGCTAAAAATATTGTCTTAAGTGGCATCGATCTCAATATAGATTCAGGTGGTATTTTTGCAGTTCTCGGACCTAATGGCTCTGGAAAGACCACCTTGATCAAGGCCATACTTGGTATGGTTATCCCGAATAAAGGAGATATTTCGGTGCTTGGAGAAAATATCAAACAAAGTTCCAATTATAGAAACAGTATTGATTATCTCCCTCAAATTGCCAATTTCCCTTCTAATTTAAAAGTTAAAGAGTTAATAAAAATGATCAAAGATCTGCGTGATCGCCCTTCAGACGATCAACGTTTGATAGAACTATTTAATTTGACCCCATTTCTGGATAAAAAACTTGGAACACTTTCCGGAGGTACAAAACAAAAAGTAAATCTTGTTTTGACCTTTATGTTTGACAGCCCGTTGATCATTCTTGATGAACCAACTACAGGGTTAGATCCAATTTCTCTAATTAGATTGAAAGCGTTAATAAATGAAGAAAAGTCAAGAGGAAAAACCATTTTGATCACCTCGCACATCATGAGTTTTGTAGAAGAGGTTTCTGATGAGATCGTTTTTTTATTAGAAGGAAAAATTTATTTCAAAGGCAGCATCGATGAACTAAAGAAAAACACAGGGCAACCCGATTTTGAACATGCAATTGCATCAATCCTAACTATTGACAATGCTTAAAATATTAAAATATAGTTTTTTCGATCTTATGCGTAGCCGCTGGAGTTATGTCTATTTTGCATTCTATCTGCTATTAGGAATAGTCTTGTTATTTCTAAACAATGATCTATCTAAAGCAGTGATTACCTTGATGAATGTGATCATAGTTTTGGTGCCTTTAATCGGTACCATTTTCGGCGTTATGTATTATTATAATTCGAAGGAATTCACCGAACTTTTATTAGCCCAACCACTAAAAAGAACAACCATCTTTCTCGGACAATATTTAGGCGTAGCATTATCACTATCCTTAAGTTTAGTGCTTGGCCTCGGCCTACCATTTGTATTTTACGGATTATTTAAGTCAAATGCCATTTGGGATTTTTCTCTACTTTTAATTACTGGGTCTTTTCTGACCTTTATTTTTACTGCATTGGCTTTCAATATTGCCCTATCAAACGAAAATAAGATCAAGGGATTCGGATATGCCATTTTGTTATGGCTGTTCTTAGCTGTGATCTATGACGGTTTATTTTTAATGTCTATTATTCTTTTTGAAGATTATCCTTTAGATAAAATGTCTCTCATGGGAACCCTGTTGAACCCAATTGATCTGTCAAGAACTCTTATTCTTTTAAAGTTAGATATTTCGGCCTTATTAGGCTATACAGGTGCCGTATTTAAAAAATTCTTTGGAACCGATCTTGGATTGATCATTTCATTCGCAGCACTTATTCTTTGGGTTATTTTACCAGTCTCAAGAATTATGTACAAATCAAAACGCAAGGATTTTTAATCTAAGTTTTATATTTGTTTTTATACCACACTTTTTGCCATTCTCGTTGAAGAATGAGAAGGGTGACTTGATCTGATAATTTTAAAACGTCACTACCATCAAGTGCTCTTATTTTAGACTCAGAAACATCGATGATATAGAGTAAATTCAAATAATCTGAAAATTTGTCCTGAATTAAATTAAAAAGAGTTTCATGCAAAATATATTTAAGCGAAGACGGCAAGATTTCTTCATCAAAGTCAAGATCGATATTGGCATATAAAAAGTCTTTATTCAATTGCTTGATCAACTTGCTATAGAGATCGCCGCTTTGAGCTTCCTTTACAAGGTCTTCAAATGTCGCAGGTATTTTCATTTAAACAGATCGGGTCATTAATTGATCTCCAAATTGTTTTAAAAGCGATTTTTTATCAGTATTAATATCTAATTGATCAAGAATTGAAAATGCTTTTAAGGTGTATTCAGATATAATTTTTTTGGTAGCATCAGCCGATCCACTTTCGATAAAAATTTTCTTGACGTCTTCAATTTTCGAATTCGAAGTCCTGGATTGAGAAGCATAGTGTTCTACAAGCTTCTCTTTCTGAGTGGGATTGGAAAACTCCAAGGCTTTTAAAAATAAATAGGTCTTTTTATTTTCAATAATATCACCGCCTACTTGTTTACCAAACTTCTCTTGATCTCCAAAAGCATCTAAATAATCATCTTGTAATTGAAATGCAATACCCAGATTTTTTCCAAATTCATAAATTATCTCTTGATCTTGTTTTGATGCTTTTGCTACTATAGCTCCCATTTTCATGGCAGCGCCAACCAAAACGGCCGTTTTATATTCGATCATTTTTAGGTATTCTGGAATACTTACATCCGATCGGGTTTCAAAATCAATATCGTATTGCTGACCTTCACATACTTCGATAGCTGTTTTACTGAAAAGTTTGGCTAAAGATTGAAAAATGGAAGGTTCATATGATTCAAACATTTGATAAGCCATGATAAGCATGGCATCACCAGACAAGATACCAGTATTCAAATCCCATTTTTCATGAACAGTTTGTTGACCTCGACGCAGAGGTGCATCATCCATAATATCATCATGGATCAATGAAAAATTATGAAACACCTCAACCGATAAGGCTGCATTTAAAGCAGATCTATGATCTTCGCCAAAAATTTCACAAGTCATTAAGGTAAGAACTGGTCTCAATCGCTTACCTCCTAAACTAAGGATATACTTTATAGGCTCATACAGATTTTTTGGTTCTTTAAAAACCGTATACTTATTTAAGTAAGCAATAAAGGCTTCCTGGTATTTTTCTTGATTTGCATGCATCACACAAAAATAAGGTAATTCCCAACATAAAAAAGTGCTTAATAAAGAAGGTATGTTAAATAATTACTAAAACTTAGGAAACTTTTTTGGTTTTTAAAGTTTCCTATCTTACTTTTGTTCAAATTATGAGAGAAAAAATATTAGTAAAATCTGCCGATCTATTCTTAAGCCTTGGTTTTAAGAGTGTTACTATGGATGACATTGCCAACAGTTTAGGTTGTTCCAAGAAAACCATCTATCAGCATTTCGATAATAAGACCAAATTGGTAGAAGCCACGACTCTACATATGTTCGATATCATCTCACATGGAATCGATTGCATTTGCGAATTAGAAAAGAATCCTATCGAGGAAATCTACGATATCAAACAGCATATTATGGATCATTTGAAGGACGAAAAATCTTCACCACAATACCAGCTTCAAAAATACTACCCTAAGATCTACGATAATCTTAAGAAAAAGCAATTTAATATGATGCAGGATTGTGTGATAAGAAATTTAAATCGTGGCATTAAACTTGGCATTTATCGCAATTCAATACATCCAGAATTTATTTCCAGAATATATTTCAGTTCTATGCTTGCCATAAAAGATAAAGATCTTTTCCCATTGAAGATCTTTTCAATGAATATGCTAATGGAGCACTTTCTCGAATATCATTTAAGAGGCATTTGTACACCAAAGGGTCTTGAGCAATTGAACCAAATTTTAAAATCAACGTATTAATCATACCGGCCAAAAGCAATGAAAAATTTAGTTATTCTTTTTATATGTTTAGTGTTTTCATCAAGTCTGTTCTCACAAGATCAAAGCTTTTCATTACAGGAAGCCATTGACCATGCCTTAGAGAATAATAGAACTGCAAAAAATGCTGCTAGAGATATTGAAGCTGCCAAAAAACAGAAATGGGAAACCATTGCTACTGGATTGCCGCAGATTAGTGCTTCTGTTGATTATAATTATTGGTTAAAACAACAAGTCTCTTTGATACCCGCAGAATTTTTTGGTGGTAATCCTGGAGAGTTTGCAGAGATAGCCTTTGGAACCAAACAAACCTTGAATGCAACAGCTGTTCTAAATCAAAAAATATTTGATGGTTCTTATTTGGTAGGCTTGCAATCGGCCAAAGTGTTTTTAGAGATCTCAAAAAACGCCAAAGAAAAAACCGATCTGGAAGTAAGAAAAGCAGTGATCAATGCCTACGGGAATGTCTTATTGGCTGATGAAAGTGTCGCCATTCTAGAAAAAAACGTTGCTGTCCTTCAGAAAAATGTAGATGAAACCACCAAAATATATGAAAATGGCCTGACAGAAGAAGAAAGTGTTGAACAATTACAAATTACGCTTTCAAGCCTTAAAAGCAGTTTGGGCAACACACAACGCCTGCAACGTTTGGCCTATCAAATGTTAAATATCACATTAGGCCTTGACATTGACACGCCCATCTTCCTTGAGGATCAACTTGCTCAATTAACAAGTCAAAATCTTGTAATAAGTTTATTAGATGCAGATGAAAATATTGAAAACACTGTCGACTATAAAATAGCATCAAATGATAAGCGCTCAAAGGAATTACTCTTAAAGCTTGAAAAAAGTAAAGCTTTGCCCCAGTTAAATGCTTTTTTAAACGGCAGTTATGCAGGCAATAGTGATGCCTTTACCTTTACTAATAAAGATCAGCAATGGTTTGGATCTTCATTGGTTGGAGTAAGTATGAATATTCCAATTTTTAGTTCATTAGGACGCTCTGCGGCCACACAACGTGCCCAAATAAATCTTGAAAAATCAAAAGATGATCTTACCGAAACGGAACAAATGATAAAACTTCAAATCGCATCTGCAAAAAGCGATTATCAATTTGCCATTGAAGATTATGAAAATAAAAAAGAAAATTTAGGTCTAGCGCAGCGTATAGAAAATAAAAATCAGGTAAAATTCTTTGAAGGAATCAGTTCGAGTTTCGACCTAAGACAAGCACAAACTCAACTTTATTCTGCCCAACAAGAATACTTACAAGCCATGCTAGATGTTATAAATAAGAAGGCTGAATTAGAGACCGCTCTAAATGAAATACCAAAAAACTAATCAAACTCAAAAATCATAAGAAATGAAATATATTTTCACATTAATCTTGACATCATTACTCATAGTTTCATGTGGTGGTGAAAAAAATACTGATTCTGTCGAATCAATTATTGAAGAAGGTGATCTCGTAAAAATGAAAATGAAACGTGATGAAATTATACAATCTTACGACAGTATAAGCGATGTCCTAGGAACTTTAGAAAAAGCCATTTCTGAAAAAGATACACTTAAACGACTGCCTTTAGTGACGTCCTTTAAAATAAAAGACACTCTTTTTAATCATTTTATTGATATACAGGGAAGTGTAGATACCAATGAGAACTTGATTATATATCCAGAATATTCAGGAACACTTACCACTGTATATGTGAAAGAAGGCCAATATGTATCGAAGGGTCAACTGTTAGCCAGAATTGATGATGGCGGCTTATCGAGTCAGTTGGCACAACTTCAAACCCAATTCCAATTGGCCCAAACAACATTTGAAAGACAAAAGAGGTTATGGGAACAAAAAATTGGTAGTGAGATCCAATATTTACAGGCTAAAGCCAATATGGAAAGCTTAGAAAGTTCTGTAAAGCAAATGCAAGCTCAATTGAGTAAAACCACAGTTAGAGCACCATTTAGCGGTACAATTGATGAGATCATTACTGATCAAGGTCAAGTGGTATCGCCTGGAGGAACTCAACTCATGCGTATTGTAAGTTTAAAGAACATGTTCGTAAAAGCATCAATTCCGGAGAATTACCTAAGCACCATTACAAAAGGAACAGCTGTTCATGTTAAATTTCCATCCCTTGGGCAAAATATTACTGGCGAGGTGAGGCAAGTAGGAAATTTTATCAATCCAAATAATAGAACTTTTGAAGTAGAAATAGGGATACCTAATAAAGAGCAATTGATCAAGCCAAATCTTGTGGCTAATCTACTCATTAATGACTATTCAAAAGAAAATGCCATAGTCATCCCCGATAACGTCATTCAGGAAAATGCACGAGGTGATAAATTTGTTTATCTCATAAACGACTTGGAGGATTCTGAAGCCAAGGTGATAAAAACCAAAATTGAAACTGGACTTTCATATAATGGTTATATAGAGGTTTTAAATGGTCTCGAATCAGGGCAAATCATTGTTAAAGATGGAGCCATCACCATGCGAGATGGACTCGATGTTAAAGTGCAATAAAATTAAACGCCAACCATTATTATGGAAAATAAAAAAATAAAATATTTCGGCCTTTCTTCTTGGTCCATTGATAACAGAAAAACTGCATTTGTTATTATTGCCATTATTCTTATTGGTGGTTTAATGAGTTATTCCAGTTTGCCACGAGAATCCTTCCCTGAGATCATTGAATCTAAAGTTTATGTGAGTTCAATTTATCCAGGAAATTCGGCTGAAGATGTTGAGAAATTAATTACCAAACCTCTTGAGGAAGCATTTGATGATATCACTGGTGTCACTAAGATCACATCAACTTCGCTACAGGATTACTCATCTATTCAAGTGGAGTTTCAAGAAGATATTACACCTGATGAAGCTAAGGTGAAGATCAAGGATAAAATAGATAATGTCAAGGCGCAACAAGACTGGCCAACCATTGATGGAGGCGTAAAGGTTGAACCCAATGCTTTCGATCTGAATATTTCAGAGGTCACTCCTATAGCGAATATCAATATTACTGGTGACTTTACCTCAGAGCAATTGAAAGAGTTTGCTGAATTACTTCAAGATGAAATTGAAGAACTTTCTGAAATAAAAGAAGCTCAGATTCTCGGTGCTGAAGATAAAGAAGTCGAGGTTGCTGTAGATGTTTATAAGATGCAAGCTTCAAACTTGAGTTTCGGTGATATTATTGGTGCTATACAATCTGAAAATGTGACCATCTCAGGTGGAAATGTAGTTCAAAATGGCATGCAACGTAATATCAGAGTTCTCGGCGAAATCGATAACCCACAGGAGCTTCAAAATGTGGTTGTGAAAAATGATGGCGGACGCATTCTATTAAGGGATATCGCTAAAGTAAATTTTAGAGAAAAAGATAGAACGACCTATGCTAGGGAATATTCAAAGCCTGTAGTAATGCTTAGCATCATGAAGAAAAGTGGTGAAAATATGATTGCCGCTATCGAAAAAATTGACCTTATTCTCGATGAAGCTGTTGGAACCTACCTACCTGACAACTTAAATATTTCTATTACGAATGATCAAAGTACAAGAACAAAAGCGCAAGTTTCAGAATTAGAGAATAGCATTATTTTTGGTGTGCTTTTAGTTGTTGGCGTACTCATGTTTTTTCTAGGTTTTAGAAATGCCATTTTTGTTGGGATTGCTATTCCACTTTCAATCATGATGTCATTCTTAGTATTACCGATTATTGGTGGATTTATGGGAATAAACATCACTTTGAATACTATGGTGCTTTTTGCTACCGTTATGGGGCTTGGTATGTTGGTTGATAACGGTATTGTTGTTGTTGAAAACGTTTACCGATTAATGGATGAAGGCGTTCCGCGTATTGAAGCAGCTAAACAAGGGGTTGGTGAAATCGCTTGGCCAATTATAGCTTCTACTGCAACTACCCTTGCTGCTTTCCTTCCTTTAGGATTTTGGCCTGGTATAATGGGTAAATTCATGATCTATTTTCCATTGACCTTGGCAACTGTTCTAGGTTCATCTTTGTTTGTCGCCCTTATCGTTAACGCTATGTTGACCTCCGTTTTTATGAAAACCGAAGAAGCCAAAATGGGGAGAAAAACCTTGGTTAGAATGACCATTATTCTACTTGTCTTTGGATCCCTTTTAATTCTATCGGCACTTCTTAAAACCAATTTTATTTTCATGGTTATTGGCCCAATAGCTCTTTTAGCTGGATTAGGAATGAGTTTCCTGGGGTGGCTAAAACGAGATAAAACTCAATTATTAAAACAGGGAATAGCCGTAATTGCCGTGGGAATTCTATTTTCCGTTATAGGATTTACGGGCGGGCCCAAAGCATTATTTGGATTTGGAAATTTATTCGTGTTACTCGCCGGACTTTTATGGGTGCACAAATATGTGCTCTTACCGCTTTCAGAAAAATTTCAATACAAATGGTTGCCTATTTTAGAAAATAAATATAAGCAGTTTCTTGATTTTGCGCTTCGCGGAAGCAATGCCTACAAATTCTTTTTTGGAACCTTCTTATTATTAATCTTATCATTTGTTGTTTTTGCAGTTGCACAACCTAATGTGTTATTCTTTCCAGAAAATGAGGCCAATCAAGCCATTGTTTATATTGAATATCCTGAAGGAACCGATATTGCAAAAACCAATGAGATCACTGAGCAAATTGAGAAAAAGGTTATTGAGAATTTAGATCAATATACCTATTTAAAAGACGGCAAAACCTATAATTTTATGGCCGAATCTATCATATCTCAAGTTGGTGAAGGCGCTGGAAATCCACAAACCGATGGTGGCGCTCAAAATGAAATGCCACATAAAGGCAAGGTGACGGTTTTATTTAGAGAGTTCAAATACCGCGTAGATGAGCACGGCGAAAAAATTAGTAGTAATAATGTGTTGACCGGGCTTCGAAAAGCCGTTCAAGGGTATCCTGGTGTTTCGGTTATTGTAGATAAAGATCAAAATGGTCCACCAGCAGGTTATGCCATTAACATGGAGATCAAAGGTGATGACTATAATGAATTATTGGCTGAAGCCGAAAGCATTCAGAATTACATCAATGAAAACAACATCCCTGGGATTGAAGAATTAAAACTTGATGTCAATCAAAATAAACCAGAAATGGAGGTTTTTGTGGATCGGAAAAAGGCAGGTGAATTAGGTGTGAGTACATCAATGATAGGCCAAACTTTAAGGCAATCCATCTATGGTTTTGATGCGTCTACCTATAAAGAGGGAGAGGATGATTTTGATATATACGTTCGATTTAACAATGAGAATAGATACAACGAAAATGCCCTATTCAACCAATCAGTAACCTTTAGAGATAACAATGGAAAATTGAAAAAAGTACCTATTTCCTCTGTAGTAGAAAAACGAAATATAGCCACTTTTAGCTCAATTAAAAGAAAGGATTTAAAGCGTGTTATCACTATATACTCAAACGCTTTAGAAGGTTATAATGCAACCGAAATTGTTGGTAAAGTTGACAATTTAATGGCTGGTTATAAAATGCCACAAGGCGTTTCATATCAGTTTACGGGAGAACAAGAAGAGCAAGCTAAAAACATGGCTTTTTTAACCAAGGCTTTAGGCATTGCATTAGCTCTGATATTATTGGTTATCGTGGCACAATTCAATTCAATAAGCAAACCCATTATAATTTTTGTTGCCATAATTTTAAGTTTTATTGGTGTACTCTTTGGTATGGTGACCTTTGGAAATGATTTTGTGATCATTATGACCATGATGGGAATAATTGCTCTTGCTGGAATCGTGGTAAATAATGCCATTGTTCTAATAGATTATACCCAACTACTCATCGATAGAAAGAAGTTAGATCTCGGGCTTTCTGAAGAAAAGTTACTGACGAGAGCACAGTATCGGGAAGCCATTGTTGAAGGAGGAAGAGCACGTTTACGTCCGGTGATGTTAACAGCAATAACTACCATTCTAGGATTATTCCCTTTGGCTGTTGGATTAAATATCGATTTCTTTTCGTTATTCACCGAATTTGATCCTAAAATTTATTTAGGCGGCGATAATACCATTTTTTGGAAACCCATGTCATTAACTATAATTTACGGATTGACCTTCGCTACATTCTTAACACTGGTTATTGTACCCGTAATGTTCTTTTTGTTGAATAGAGCCAAGATTAGATTTGCAGAGCGTTAATATAAAATAAAAAAGCCTCAACAGTTGTTGAGGCTTTAAATAATCAAATTGAAATTTTATTAGAATCTGTAATTAAGACCTATACTGAAGTTAGTTCCCAATTGTCCTAATTGTTGTACTTCAGAAGAGTAAACAAAACGACTACCTGCTTGAGCAGTTCCTGTAGAGGCTTTAGTTACATCTGGGTATACATCAAATAGGTTATTGACAATTCCAGTAACACTTAATTTATCTGTAAATTTATATTTTAAACTTAAATCTGTAGCTAATTTAGATGATAATTCTTGATCAAACTCCTCTCCTAAAGGCGACGTAATGGTTACTTTTCCAAAAAGAGTGTTGTATAAACCAATTTCAAAGGTATCAGCTAAATAATCCAATCCAATTATAAATTTTGATCTTGGACGTGCACTTGTTATTAAACCTTTTTCAATTCGCTCAAAAATATCATACCCATTATCTGCTAGTGCATCAGGAGTCTTAATGGCATCAATTTCAGTCTTATTGAAGTTAGCTGCTAAACTTGCATGCAATATTCCTGATCCCATGTCGATGTTTCTATAATTTAATACCAAATCGGCACCAGTAGTTTTAGTATCACCAGCATTGATAAAGAATTGTACGGCCACTACCCCATTATCTTCTAATATTTGTTCTACAGGGTTGGTTGTCGTATCGTCATCATCTGATCCAATTTGAGAAGAGAATAAGACACGATCATCAACTTTGATCTGATAGAAATCTAAAGATGCAGAGAAATTTCGATCTACTCTATATGTTATCCCTACAGCAAGGTTTTTAGAAGTTTCAGCGAACAGATTTGGTACACCGAGCGCTTCAACAGCAGGATTATTGTTTGCAAGTGTTCCTTGTAATAATGGTTCAGGTGAACTTGCTACAATAATGTACTGACTATTAGTTAAATGACGTTGGTGTAAGGTTGGTGCTCTAAATCCAGTACCATAAGATGCTCTTAGAGCACCATTGTCGCCTAACTTATAACGTCCACTAACTTTCCATGAGAAATTATCTCCGAAATCAGAGAAATCTTCGTAACGTCCAGCTACACCTAACAATAGATCTTCATTAATATCAAAATCTAAACCAGCATAAGCAGCGAAGTTATTACGATCCCATTCTCCAGATTCTTCTGGCTTAATTCCAGCAAAAGAATCTGAACCACCACCGTAATACGAAAGTGGATCACCTTCATTGGATATAAAATTTTCTCTTTTGTATTCAAATCCAAAGGAGGTACTCACCATTTCCGAAAATGCTTTTGTAAAATCTAAGTTTCCAATCACATTACTTAAACTATAACCACCTGGGTTAAACGTTCTAGGCGAAGTACCATTATCTGCTAAATAGTCGCGGTTAACTGAATTATTAACCGTATAACTTACACTGTTCTTTCCAAATGTCAAACTTAGATCAGCGTTAAACCCATCGCCAAGGTCCATATTGATCCCGGCAACATTTAAATTATCTTTGATTCGAGTTTCAAAAGTTGGTTGATATCCTTGGAAATCCTCAGGAGCTGTTATAAACCCGGCATCAGCCACATCTCTTCTCCAGTAAGGAGCTCTATAATAAGCAAAACTTCTTCCTGTCCTTAAGGTGTATCCGTGAAAGGTGTAAAATTCAGAATTGTCTCCAATAGGATGTGATAAATTTACAAACACATCACCTTTTTCTAAATCAGGTTGACCTACCTTCATCCCTAAATCCGGATTGTTCTCGGCCCAGGCAATTTCATTAGGACGAGCATCACTAGGCAAATCGGCAATTCCAGGTGTTCCAGCACGATTGGTTAATTCTTGATTATAATACCCTAAAGTTAGATTTACAAATCCACCTTCACCAAACCCAAGACTTGTATTAAAGTCAGTAGCGAAGTTAAATCCATCACCTTCAGAAGTAATACCTGTTTTGGTTGTGAATGTAGAGTATTGAACATCCTTCTTAAGTACCATGTTGATCACACCAGCAATGGCATCAGAACCATATTGTGCTGAGGCACCATCTCTCAGGATCTCAACGCGCTCGATGGCTGCAACTGGAATACTTTTCAAGTCAATTCCCACTTCACCTTTCCCTGGTGTACGATTTAAAAATACTTGAGCACTTTGGTTTTTTCGTTTTCCGTTCACCAAAACAAGTGTTCTACTCGGGCCTAATCCACGTAAATCTGCTGGATCATAGTGGGCTGTTGCGTCAGAAATTGCTTGGTTCTGAGCATTGAACGATGGGACTTTAAAAGTTAACATCGATTCAATAGTTGGTTGTCCACCGCTTGTGAGTTCTTCAACACCAATATTATCAATTGGTACTGGAGAATCTAAAATTGTTCTTGGCTTAGAACGGTTTCCTGTGATTACCACTTCATCAAGTTCTAATCCGTCTTGAAGTGCTACATTAATCGTTTGGGATGAATCAAAAGTTAATTCTTGTGATTCAAATCCAACCGAAGAAATAACAATTGTAACTGGAAAACTATCAACGTTTAGGGTGAAATTTCCATCAAAATCTGACGTAGTTCCTGTTGAAGTTCCTTGAATTACAATATTTGCTCCCGGTAAGGGATTGCTTGTACTGGCTTCAGTTATTGTACCTGTTATCGTTCCTTGTGCAAAAATTGCTA
The DNA here is from genome assembly GCA_013001285.1 of Flavobacteriaceae bacterium. Classification (GTDB taxonomy): domain Bacteria; phylum Bacteroidota; class Bacteroidia; order Flavobacteriales; family Flavobacteriaceae; genus JABDMU01. The sequence continues at coordinate 2,681 of JABDMU010000060.1, read as the reverse complement.
GAGGGATAAACATTAAAATAAATGAAAGCATGTTGAAACGTAATGTTCTTTTCATATATAAATATGGATTGGTTAATATGTTCAAATCTCCATTTTTTTTACGGTTTTACCAATTAATCCTCAATAATTATTCGCTTTTCATAGAGATAATTTAAGGATTTAAGAGTCTTGATGATTGTTTTTCAATTAATTAGAGTTTAAAAAATTATTGGGTCATTCTCTTAATTTTAATCAATTTTAATGGACTAGTTTATGTTATAAGAACAAATAGATTTATGTTTGATCGCATTTATTGGCATTTTTTAAGATCTTCTGAAAAAATTTTAAATAGAGCTTGTGCATAAAAAAACCTCAACAGTTGTTGAGGCTTTTTTACTAAACTACTTTTAATTAGAACTTAAAAGAGATACTTCCATTTATTATGGTTCCGTTAAATCCAAATTGATTGACTTCCCAAGGATATTTGAAACGACCACCAAGATCAGTTACAAAATCCCCTTTTGTATCAATCTCATCAGGATAAACATTTAACAAATTGTTAACCGATACGCCCGCTGTAATTTTATCACTAAAATCATAGGATATAATAAGATCTGTAACGATTTTTCCTGCAAAGGTTTGATCAAATGCAGAGTCTTCAGTTGGCAATGGTCCATTACCTAAATCGGCGCCATTCAATCCGTTATTAGAATGTTTCCAACTAACTTCACCAAAATAAGTGTTATTTAAAATGAAATTCCATTTATCAACATTGTAATCAAATCCTAACAAAACCTTTGTTTTTGGTCTTGCCGATGTAATTCTAGATTGTTCTTTTCTATTAAAAATCTCATATCCATTTTGAGCTAGAAGATCAGGAGTATCAATTTGTCCATCAATTTTAGTTTCATTAAAATTTGCAGCTAAGGTTGCTGTCAAATTTCCTGAACCCAACTCAATATTTCTATAGCTCGCAACAACATCGACACCAGTAGTATTGGTGTTTACCGCATTGACAAAGAACTTTAAACTTGTGATTTGATTGTCTAATAAAATTTGTTCAACCGAATTGGTCGATCCTGAGTCACCGTCAAATCCAATTTCACCAGTAAAGAGTACACGATCATCAACTTTCACATTATAAAAATCTACAGACAATGAAAGATTACTCACAGGTTTATAGGTAATTCCCGCGGTAATATTTTTAGAAGTTTCAGCAGATAATTGTGGAACCCCAAGTCCATCTCTAATTACAGGATCGACGTTATTAAAAGTACCTTGATTGGAAACTGTACCTCCAGAAATCAATGTTTGAATATTACTTAAATAAATTTGATGCAATGATGGCGCTCTAAAACCAGTACTGTAAGAACCTCTAATGGCACCTTCATCACCAAGAGAGTAACGTGCATTAACTTTCCAAGAGGTATTGTCGCCAAAATCACTAAAATCCTCATAGCGGACAGCACCTCCTATTAAAAATTCTTCAGTTGGTTCCCATTCAAGGTCCGCATATATTCCATAATTATCACGTTTGGCAGACACTTCGTTACTTGGTTGTAAGCCTGGGAATGATTGTACGCCGTTTCCAACATAGGAAGCTGGTTGGCCAGCCTTGGAGGTAAATCGCTCTTCTTTAATTTCGGCACCAAAGGCAATATTCACATCACCAAAATTTCTGGATATATCTAAGTTTGCCAATAGATTACTAAACGTATAGGCACCTACGTCAAATGAGGTTGGACTTGAAGCGCCTAAAACGGGATTCAAACTGTTATTGACCATATAATCCACAGCATTTCGTCCGAATGATCCACTAACATCGACATTAAAATCAAGTGCTTCAAATTTTACACCAAGTGTAGCATTATTATCTCTAATGTCAGTTTCAAATGTTGGCTGAAATCCTTGATAGGTAGTTCCTGCTTCGTGTAATAAATTAAATGGGTCTGGCACCCAATATGGCGCTCTGTATAAAGCGAAGCTTTTCCCTTTTCTATACGTAAGACCTCCAAAAGTATAGACTTCTCCATTACCGCTTTTAAAAGGTATTCCTACGTTATAAAATACATCGGTTTTCTTAATTTCAGGCTGACCAACAGTCATACCCAAGTCTGGGTTTTGAGCGAGCCAGGCACCCCAATCAGGGTCATCAGAAGCGATTCCAAAAAGCACATCTTCGCCTGGAGTTCCAGCACGATTCGTCTCTTCTTGTTCATAATATCCAGCAGTGAAATTTAGAAATCCACCATTCTCACCTATCTTTATGGCTGTATTTAAATCGGCACCAAAATTAAATCCGTCGCCTTCAGTAGTTACGCCTGAAGTCACATTGACGGTTGTAAATTCAACGTCGCGTTTTAAAACCATATTGATTACACCTGCAATGGCATCCGACCCATATTGTGCCGAGGCTCCATCACGCAATACTTCAATACGCTCAATGGCTGCAGCTGGAATACTTTTTAAATCTACTCCAACTTCACCTTTACCTGGTGTATCATTAATATAGACCAATGCACTTTGATTTTTTCTTTTCCCATTCACTAATACCAACGTTCTACTTGGACCCAGACCTCTTAAATCGGCTGGATCAAAATGCGCTGTTGCATCGGAAATGGTTTGATTTGTTGAGTTAAATGAAGGGATCTTATAGGTCAGCATTTTGTCTACTGTAGGTTGACCAGTATTTCTCAATTCTG
>JABDMU010000013.1 GCA_013001285.1 Flavobacteriaceae bacterium | reverse complement strand
TCGTTTCCAATATATATCGTACGCTGTCAATCAATATGTTTAATGAACGTTTCTTTTATTCTAACCTAAATAGTTCCCCATTTAAGCGGGTGCAAATATAAAACCATTTTTCTAACCCTACAACACTTCTAACAAAAAATATTTTAGGTTTTTTAATTTAGTTTTTTAATGAGCATCATTCGCTTCATTTTTCAACCGCTATTAATAACAGTTTCTCTGAAAGCGGCTGCAAATATATAACCCATTTTGAATCTGCAAAACTTTTTTTCAACTATTTTAATATAATAAATTTTTTCCTTTTTTCACAGCCTTGTTTTCATTACATATATAGGTTTCTTATCATACACATTATTATAATACACCAATAATAGAGTTGTTATATTTCTTAATCAAAATCTGTAGTTGTTTGTAACATATTATACTATTATCTTTGCGCACTAATTAGGACCTAAATGATAACCATTACATTACCAGATAATAGTACACGCTCATATGAACATGAGGTCACAGCGCTTGATGTAGCCAAAGATATAAGTGAAGGATTCGCAAGAAATGTCATCTCCGCAAAATTCAATGATACGACTATTGAAACCTCAACTACATTGACGGAAGATGGCAAACTCATATTATATACATGGAGAGATCAGGAGGGTAAAAAAGCATTTTGGCATTCGAGTTCACACGTTCTTGCACAAGCTCTTGAAGAACTTTATCCGGGTGTAAAATTGTCTATTGGTCCTGCCATAGATAATGGTTTTTATTATGATGTTGATCTCGGTGAGCATAGTATTTCAGAAAAAGACTTCAAAATGATTGAAGATAAAATGCTTGAGATTGCTCGTGGTAAACATGACTTTAAAATGAAGTCGGTTTCAAAAGCTGATGCCCTGTCTTTCTATAAAAAAGAAGACAATGAATATAAGGTAGAATTGATAGAAAATCTTGTTGATGGTGATATCACCTTTTGTGATCATTCTACATTTACCGATCTATGTCGTGGGGGTCATATTCCAAATACTGGATTGATCAAAGCGGTGAAAGTTTTAAGCGTTGCTGGAGCCTACTGGCGTGGTGATGAAAACAATACCCAGTTAACTCGTGTTTATGGGACCTCATTTCCGAAGCAAAAGGAACTAACAGAATATCTTGAATTACTTGAAGAAGCCAAAAAAAGAGATCATCGAAAGCTTGGCAAGCAACTTGAATTGTTTGCATTTTCTCAAAAGGTCGGACAAGGCCTTCCGCTTTGGTTACCAAAAGGCACAGCCTTGAGAAATCGATTAGAAAATTTCCTCAAGAGTGCTCAGCAAAAAGCTGGATATGAAATGGTCATTACTCCTCATATCGGGCAAAAGGAACTCTATGTAACTTCTGGTCATTACGCCAAATATGGTGAAGACAGTTTTCAGCCGATACGAACTCCAAAAGAGGATGAAGAGTTCCTGCTAAAACCAATGAATTGTCCGCATCATTGCGAAATATATAATACACGGCCTTGGAGCTATAAAGAATTACCCAAACGCTATGCTGAGTTTGGCACAGTTTATCGCTATGAACAAAGTGGTGAATTACACGGACTCACACGTGTTCGTGGATTCACACAAGACGACGCACATATATTCTGTACGCCAGATCAGTTAGATCTTGAATTTAAAAATGTGATAGACCTTGTGCTTTATGTTTTTGGATCACTCGGATTTGAAAACTTTACCACACAAGTCTCGTTACGAGATATGGAAACTCCAGAAAAATATATCGGGTCTCCAGAAAATTGGGACAAGGCTGAACAGGCCATCATCAATGCAGCGGAAGATAAAGGACTTGATTATGTTATAGAATATGGAGAAGCAGCATTCTACGGACCAAAATTAGATTTCATGGTGAATGATGCCTTAGGCAGACAGTGGCAACTAGGGACCATACAGGTTGATTATAATCTACCTGAACGTTTTGAGCTTACCTATAAGGGGGCTGATAATGAACTACATAGACCTGTAATGATTCATAGAGCGCCATTTGGAAGTATGGAACGATTTGTTGCAATATTACTAGAACATACTGCTGGAAATTTCCCATTATGGCTCATGCCAGAACAGGTGATTATCCTTACTATAAGTGAGAAATTTGAAAAATACGGGCAAAAAGTTTTAAATTTGTTAGAAAATGACGAAATTCGCGCCCTCGTGGATAATAGGAATGAGACCATGGGTAAAAAAATTCGGGAAGCCGAAATGAATAAGATCCCATTTATGATCATTGTTGGCGAGAATGAAGAAAAAGAGAATAAAATCAGTGTAAGAAAACATGGTGGAGAAGATCTCGGCATGATTAGTGTAAGTGATTTCTCGGAAATTGTCACTGATGAAATAAATAAAACATTAAAACAATTTAATTAATTATAAACTAAATTTTAGAGCCATAGCAATAAGAAGAAAAAGAAACCGACGTCCATTAAGGGAAATAAAAGAGGACAAACACAAAATCAACAGTAAAATAACTGCACCCGAAGTCCGTTTGGTTGGAGAAAACATTGAGGTTGGCATTTATTCATTAAAGGCCGCACTCGAGATTGCAGATGATCAAGGTGTTGATTTGGTTGAAATTTCACCAAAGGCTGAACCGCCAGTCTGTAAAGTTATGGATTATAAGAAGTTTCTTTACGAACAAAAAAAGCGTGAGAAAGCTTTAAAGTCGAAGACAATGAAAGTTGTCATTAAGGAAATTCGATTTGGTCCACAAACAGATGACCATGATTACGAATTCAAAAAGAAACACGCAGAGAAATTCCTACGGGAAGGCGCCAAATTAAAAGCGTTCGTGTTTTTTAAAGGGCGTTCTATCATTTATAAAGATCAAGGCGAAATCTTATTATTAAGACTTGCTCAAGATCTTGAAGAAGTTGGTAAGGTAGAACAAATGCCAAGATTGGAAGGAAAGCGAATGACCATGTTCATCGCACCAATAAAGAAAAAATAAATACGCCGAGGTTAAAACCAAGGTGCATAAAAATAATAAGCGAATACATAAAAAAGGATAACAATGCCGAAAATGAAAACCAAATCTAGTGCCAAGAAACGTTTTAAGTTGACAGGTACTGGTAAAATTAAAAGAAAGCACGCTTTTAAAAGTCACATCTTAACAAAGAAGTCGAAAAAGCGCAAGTTAGCATTAACGCACAGTACTTTGGTACATGAGCATGATGTTGACAACATCAAACAGCAATTACGATTAAAATAATCGAAATTGCCGGTTAAATTATTTATAAACCATGGAGTAAGGCTTTAAAGTGTCAGTGATGACCGCCTTCTACAAAAAATTAAAATTATGCCAAGATCAGTAAATTCAGTAGCAAAAAGAGCCAGAAGAAAAAAGGTTCTTAAGCAAGCCAAAGGTTATTTCGGACGTCGTAAGAACGTTTGGACAGTAGCCAAAAATGCGGTTGATAAAGCGATGCAATATTCGTATAGAGACCGAAGAAATAAAAAGAGAACTTTCCGTGCCTTATGGATCACGCGTATCAACGCAGGTGCAAGAGAACATGGAATGTCCTATTCAAAGTTTATGGGATTAGTGAAGTCGAATAATATCGAATTAAACCGTAAGGTATTAGCCGATTTAGCGATGAACAACCCTGAAGCTTTTAAAGCCATCGTAGATAAGGTTAAGAAATAAGGCTTTGTGCCATTTGTATAACTAAGTTCGCTTATAAAAAAATCCGATTCACAAATGAATCGGATTTTTTTTATGTCGTTAATTTAGACCCAAGGCTCAGAATTAATACACTAATATGTAGTGTCTTCTGATGATTATTATAAGTAGACTTTTTTGATTTGAAGCATGATCATACTATTTTTCAACTGGTAGGATCTTCGCCTAAACCATCTTTTTCACTCACAGCTCGATTTGAATTAGGATCTTCGCCTAAACCATCTTTTTCACTTACTGCTCGATTTGTATTAGGATCTTCTCCTAAACCATCTTTTTCGCTTACTCTGGGATCTACACTCTCGCCAGGACTTAAATGCATTGGATCTACTTTACTTTTCATAATGAATAATTTTAGTTAATATCTACTCTATATTAGTAAAAATACGTAATTTAAACCGAAATTAATGCAATATCTCACACATTTTCAAGTTCAACCAGCCATAGTAAATGACAATTAATCAGTTTTTTAAAGAATGTCATAAGAGAGAAGTATTTAAAATGCTCTCGATTTATATCGTTTCTAGTTGGGTCATTTTACAAGTCCTTTCTGTAATTTGGAAACCTCTTAACCTTCCAGAAAAAAGCATTACCGTCCTTATCATATTATTACTTATTGGTTTCCCGGTTTATATTTTTTATATCTGGAAATCACGTTTGAAATATACAGTTTCAACCGACGTTGACGATGCTACTGAAGTTAAAAACAGAAAAGCCTTTGAACATTTTTTCTTTTCCGGGTTTGGCATTATTGCATTTTTCTGTTCATTATCTGTGTTAATATTGATAAATAACAATTTTACAAATTCGGTCGAACTAAAAAGCCTTGATATGACCGATAAAATTGCCGTGCTTAGTTTTGAAAATAATACCGGTGATGATAAATTTGATATTGTCAGTAAATTGTCTTTAGATCTCATTCAACACGGTATCACCGAAAATAATGTTGGGCAAGTCATTACACAGTCAATTGTCAATGATTATAGCTCGGCCATGCAAACTAAAAATAAATTGTTTTCAGATGAAGATATTTTAAATACATATCTTAAACCATCAAAGACCATTACAGGTACATTTTTTTTAAAAGATAATTCACTAATATTTAACAGTTCAATTATTGATGGTAGTAAGAATGAGACTTTAATTTCTTTTAAACCTGTTGAATGTAATAGCGATAGACCCTTAGTCTGCATTGACGAATTACAGCAAAAAATCCTGGGATATTTTGTGACCGAAAAAGATAAAAAGGGTATTAGACTTCAACATAATCCTCCGAAATTCGAGGCCTATCAATTATTTAGAGAGGCAGAAGAAAATTTTGAAAACAAGGATGTCTATCTTGATTTATTAAATAAATCCATTGAAGTCGATAGTAATTATTTCGAGCCTAAGGTAAATAAGTTCTTGCATTATTATAACCAACGTAAATTTAAAATTGCCGATTCATTGCGCCTTGCCATTCTCCCTAAATCTGGTGTCAGTAAGCGTCAACGCAACCTGTTGAATCACTATGATGCTTTAATTAAAGGTGATAACCGTAAAATTTATCAAACTGCCTTAAATGAATATAAAATTACACCATTTCATTTAAGGACCAACCAATCTATGATGACCATTGCATTACAACGCATAAATAGACCTGATCTCATTGACGATATATTCAAAATGGCTTCTTGGGAAGCTGTTAATATTGACAACTGTTTGGTATGCGTTTTTTCATATTTTACAAAAGCCTATGCTGATCTTGAATTGGGTAGAAACCAGATGACAATTGATACCTTGGAAAGTTTAATTAATCGCTCCGATAATTATATACTCAAGAAGCCTCTAATATCAGCTTATGTGCGTACAGCGAATTATGATAAACTCAATACTTTATTGACTAAAATAAAATTGTTGCATGAAAAAGAAGATTGGGAAGAATCTAATCTGTATGCAGGAAAGGAAATATTGGTTCGTACCGACAGTATCGATTTAGCCAATTCATATTTTCAAAATTTAATTAATTCCTCTGAAGATAAAAACAATAAAAATTATGCGAATGCGCATTTCTACAAAGGCGATTATCGTAAAGCTGAGGAATTGTTACAACCATTACTCGCTAATGATCCCGAAAATATTAATCATATGGTTAAACTGTCCATTTCTTTATTTAAAAACGGAAAAACAGAGGAAGCCAATACACTTGTATCAAAACTCAATGATATGCGTAAAGATTATCAATACGGATCTATTGATTACGGCATTGCCCAAATTTTCGCCAGTCAGGATAAAAATGACATAGCTATAGAACATTTATTGATGTCAGTTGCGGCCGGAAATCGGTATAGAAATGAATCTTTTCAAAATGATTATCTCTTTAAAACTATAAAAGACTCTCCGAAATTTGACCTCATCATGAATTTCTGGCACGATTAAATACAACCTTAGCTTTTTTTTATAAACTAATATGGAATATTTCATAATTTGTTTGGTAGCATTCTTGGCTTCCATTTTAACCTTCTTTTCAGGGTTTGGATTAGGGACCATATTGCTTCCTGTATTAGCCTTATTTTTCCCTATAGAAGTTGCCATTGCCTTAACGGGCGTCGTTCATTTTTTTAATAATATGTTCAAATTAGTACTCGTTGGAAAAAATGCGAATAAAAAAGTGCTGCTTTATTTTGGCTTACCGGCGGTAATCTTTGCTTTTTTTGGCGCCTATATTCTTATAAATATAACTGATTTGAAGCCGTTATGGTCCTACACTATAGGTAATAAGTCTTTCGAAATAACCCCTGTAAATTTGATAATTGCCCTTCTTTTAATAGTCTTTGCGATTATTGAATTACTGCCGTTTATTAAACGCCTCAAATTTGAGAAGAAGCATCTTCCTATTGGTGGAGCCATGAGTGGATTTTTTGGTGGGCTTTCTGGTCATCAAGGTGCTTTACGATCAGCCTTTTTAATAAATTCCGGCTTAAGTAAAGAAGCCTTTATTGGAACGGCAGTCGTCATCTCTTCTTTTGTTGATTTCACGCGTTTATCGGTGTATTCAACGCGGATACTAAATTCGGGTTTAAGTGAAAATTTAACCTTAATCATATGTGCTACATTATCGGCTATTGCTGGCGCCTTTATCGGAAACAAACTCCTCAAAAAAATAACGCTGGATTTTATTCAGAAATTAGTCGCAGTCCTTTTAATTGTCATTTCTTTGGGATTAGGTCTTGGGCTCATTTAATCTCTTATTTTTTTGTTTATCGAAAAATGATTAATTTGAATTTATTATTAATCCAACCAGCCATACGTCGGCATGCAATTAACACCTCTCCATTATGAATGAACTCGATAATTCTTATGCTTTAATAATTGGCGTTGGCGGAACAAGTTTTAGGGGTGAGGACGATTCCTATATGATTGCTGATGCCAAGGCCATTTATGATTTATTAGTCGATGAAAACATTGCTGGGTACAAGCCGGAAAATGTCATTTTGCTTACAGGCAAAGATGCAAGTCGTGCTCATGTTCTTCAAGCTTTTGATGATCTGAAAGAAAAAGTAAATGAGGAATCTAAAGTTTTGATTTATTTTTCGGGTCACGGTGATTCATATCCGATTAGAGATAAAGATTCAGGAGAAATAATCAAAGGAGTGAAGGGCTATTATTTGATGTTAAACGGTTTTTCAAAAGAAGACAGATCATCTCATATTAAGGCAGATGAGCTCAAGAAAAAATTGAATGCTTTAATTGCTGAGCGACTCGTTTTCTTTTTCGATTGTTGTCATGCCCAAGGTATGACCAAAGGAAGTGATCTTTTAAACACTACCATGAAATTAGACGCGCATCAGGTAGAAATGGAAGCTGTTAACGGAGAACCTGTTCAGGCCGAGGGCGTGGTTCAGGAAATTGATGACGAAGAAGGAATGGCAATCATTTCTGCTTGTAAGGATCAACAAACTTCGCTTCGATTTAAGGATCATGATTATGGTTTATTTACAACCTGTCTGCTGGAAGTTTTAAAAGGCGAGCACGCCAGGTATTTTGAAGATCCATATATACGTATAACAGATGTTGTTAAACATTTAATTAAAGAGGTACCAAAGCGTGCAGCAACACGAAATTACCCGCCAAACTCCAAAAAGTCTGGTCCGTGTCAGCAGAATCCTTTTATTAATTTGCAATTCGACAAGGACTTTGAATTGAGCAAAGCTCCAAAAGAAAAACTTATCCAAGATCAAAGTACATCTAATGGAAGTCCTAAATTTGCCGTTGAACCTGAGGTTAAAAAAGAAGTTGTCAAAGCGTTTCGACAGACTGATTCTGCAAATAATGCTTTAATTTTTGTTCATGGTTTTTCGGGAGAAGCTCATAATACTTTTGGTCAGATTCCGCAATTGCTTGCCGAGGATGAGAAAATGGACGGCTGGAACATGTATCCCTTCGGATTTAATCCCAACGTCAATCCTCAAATGGGAAAGGTCGTTTGGGCCACGGTACAAGACATAACACGCATAGCCGATAATTTGAGCTCGGCCATTAGACATAAATTTGGACATTATGACCGCATCGCCATAGTAGCTTATAGCCTTGGCGGACTTGTAGCACAAAGAGCCATTTTGAATTTAGACGAAGAAAACAGAGATCGCTTAAGTCATCTTGTTCTAATGGCAACACCTAGCAATGGTATTACCAATAATGCCATCAAGAAATTATGGAAAAATAAAATCAATGAACTCATTCAAGGCGAACCATTTATAACGCAATTGAGAACAGACTGGGATACAGCATTTAATAAATCTTATCCCTTCGATTTAAAGGTTGTTGCGGCTACAAAAGATGAATTTGTTTCCAAGGCTTCCTGTTTAGATCCTTTTGATCAAAAATATTGGATCACAGTCTCAGGAGATCATTTTGGAATGGTAAATACCAATACTAGAGAAAATGATAGCTATCAACTTATTTTAGATACTCTTACCGACAACGAATTCTTTAATCGCTTCACCGATGAAGAAGAGGTGAATTTGGTATTAGGAGAATATGATGCCATTATTAGAAAACTTGAACCTAAACTCGAAGCATTAGATGAACGCGGCCTTGAAAAATTAATTCATGCCCTAGAAGGTAGCGGAAGAAGTGATGACGCAATTAACATCCTTGAAACACACCCTATAGCTCAAAATGATTCTGATATGTTGCGTAATCTAGGGCATCTCTATAAGTATAAATATTTAGAAGATAGTCTTGAGGATGATGGGCGCAAAGCTTTTAAATGTTATAAGAAGGCTTATAAACTTGCTAAGAAGGATAAAGATAAAGAAGACGTGTATTTAAGTGCCATTAATCTGGCCTTTCTAAATTTAATGTTGGATGACGATCAAAAAGAGATGCGTGATAATGCCAAGAAAGCATTGAAACTCAGTAAAAAATTCAAAATTCAAAATGCATGGAATTTAGCTACAAAAGCCGAAGCGTATCTGTATCTGGGCGATATGAAAAAGGCTAAAAAACAGTATGCCAAGGCAGCTAAAAAAGCAGGTATTAAAGACAAAATTGGCATTTATAATAATGCGTATACCGCTTATGTCATGTTGATGAAAACCGAAGATCCTAATGATGATTTTATTAAATTTATGAATAAGAATTTTTTATCATGAGTATAAAAATTCCTATTTTATTGATATTTATCAAAAAAAAATAGTAATTTTCTATTCTCCTTCTTCTCATGAACAAAATTCTACCACTTTAAACCAAATAATGTCATGTCAACAGAATCCGTTTTTATTAGCTATGCCAATAAAGATGCCCAGTTCGCAAAGGATTTTGCGAAAACTTTGATCAAGGCAGGTGCCAACGTTTGGATTGAAAGTATTCATGGCCAGGATGATGATGATGTTACCGGTGAGGCCATTCAAAATTCGAAAATATTTTTAATTATTACTTCCGAACATGCCTTAAATGATGCATCCGTAAAGCAAGAAAAGAAGGAAGCAAGAAGATTGGGAATCCAACGCATTCTTGTAAAGATTACACCTTGTAACACATCCAAATTTCGTTGGAATGACTTGCCTTTAATAGATCTGACAGATAATAAGGAGCAGGGCATGAAGGCAATCTTAGAAAAACTAAATCTTGAAGGCGCATCTGTTCCTCATGTTGAAACGCCGGTTGCCAATGAAACTAAACCAATTGAGGTTTCAGAAACCCCGAAGGAGGTTGAACCACAAGAAACCGAAGCTGTCTCAGAACCTGTAACCGTTGAACCCTCGACTTCAACAACCGAATCAACCAGTAGTGATCTGGCCAGGAAACAAAGCTTACTGGTTTCAGAAGATGAAATTGAAACGGTACGCAATATGTTTAAAAGACAAGTGCGGAACTCCAAAATGGCCATCTATACTTTTGCAGGAGTAAGTGTGGTGATTATTGTTGTTGCTTATGTGTTCTTTGGTAATTATTTTTCAAGTGATGAAATAAAAGAAGTAGCTGAGGGTTTTGAAGGCACTTATGACAAATTAACGAAATTCATTCCGGCTGTAGGTGCTATTTTGCCTAATGCATTTAGTGGAATCTCAGCAAGTAAGATCAATGACAAGAAAAAACGCATTGCCATTGTAGATAAACTCGAACGCACTCGAGATCGTTATATAGATAATCTGGCAGGCACATCTGAAGCAGAAATTAAAGCCTTGGAAGAAAAATTGGAAGAATTAATAACCATCTAAAAAAATAATATTTTGGGCACTTTAGGAGACAAATTAAAGGATGTAGAGAAAAAATCAAAACGTACGCAAAGAATAACTTTTAGTCTTTCAGCTATCATGATCATTTTTTTGGCGCTCAGTGTTTTTCTGATGCTTCAGTTAAGGAAATCTGAAATCAAGTTACAACAAAGTCTTAAAGAAAAAGACTCAATAAATGTAGCCTTAGATTCGACTAATGTGGAATTGGCTGCGACTCAGTTAAATTTGGAAAACCTAATTGCCGAACGACAAAAAGTAGAATTAGAGAGGCAAAAGGCCAATGATGATATATGGAATTATACAAAAGAAGAAAATACTATCGAAGGATATTTAAATTACCTCAATATCAAAGGAGATGATGTCGAAAACAAAGATGAAGTATTAGCAGCAATAAATAATTTACTTTCAGAGACTGGTTATGTTCAAATAAAGGAATCTAATGGTAACAACATTTTTAAACCCTCAAATAAATTAGATGGTTACTTTGAGTCCAATACCGCTAGAAGTGTAAGACGAGGGGTTATAGGCAATCCTGATTATCCCAATACCTCGCGTAATGGAGATGTTATTTTAGCTGGGCAAATTGTGAAAATTTCAGACACGATCAATGCGGGTAGTATCGCAAGATGGGGTAAAATAAGATATAGCGAGAATTAATTCCCGTAGGCCGTCAACACTAGTCGCCTGGAACCACCATGATCTCTGTGCTCACAGAGATAAATACCTTGCCAAGTCCCTAAATTAAGTTTACCATTAGTAATTGGAATGGTAACAGAAGCACCCATCATTGAGGCTTTTATATGAGCTGGCATATCATCCGATCCTTCAAAGGTATGTGTATAATAAGCTGCATTTTCAGGTACCATTTTATTCATATGATTTTCGAAATCAACCCGAACCGTCGGATCGGCATTTTCGTTAATGGTCAAACTTGCAGAGGTATGTTGAATAAAAACCTGCAATTGACCTGCATTAATGGTATTTATTTCAGGAAGTGCTTCTAAGATATCGGAAGTGATCAAATGAAATCCCCGTGAACAGGGCTTCAAACGTACTTCGGCTTGATAAAACTGCATGGTTTAGGTTTTCTGCTTTTTCTTTCTCGCTGCTGGAAAGAGTACATTATTCAAAATAAGACGATAGCCCGGCGAGGTTGGATGTAGATCTAATTCGGTTTTAGGATCACCTACTCGATGGGTATAATCTTCTGGGTCATGTCCGCCATAAAAGGTAAAGAAGCCTTTTCCCTTTATGCCATGAATGTATTTTGCTTCGCCATTGGTCTTATTCTCACCCATTACCAGAACATTCGATTTTATCTGATCTCTTGTAAACGAGGTGGTCTGTCCCATAAAGCCTTTAACCAATGCCGTATGGTTTTGCGTTAACATGGTTGGAACTGGATCCCATTTCGCCGAAAATTCCATTAATGAAAAATAATCGGTGGTTTTGGGGATTCTTCGCTTCTGGGTCATATCTATTGAAGAGAATTCGTAAACATTCGGACTGCGTTCTAAAATGAAATTTGTAAAGGCGAATGTTTTCGAAAAATCGATCTTGCTTTGGTAATTGGCATCACTCCCATCGCCATCAAACATAGGCTCACAAATATCCACCCCTTCGGCAGATAAGGCAATGTCAAAGCTATCTGTTGCGCTACACATGGCAAACATAAATCCGCCACCTAGTACATATTCGCGAATTTTCAAGGCAACATCCAATTTTGCTTCAGAAACTTTAGCATAGCCTAATTCAGCGGCTAGTGCTTCGGCATCTCGCTTTTCTTTTATGTACCATGCCGCAGAGCGATAGGTACGGTAGAACTTTCCGTATTGACCTGTAAAATCTTCATGGTGCAAATGCAGCCAATCATATAATAACAAGCCGTCATTAAGCACTTCCTTGTCGTAAATAGTTTCGTAAGGAATTTCGGCATAGGTCAATACCATTGTCACCGCATCGTCCCAAGGTTGTTTTCCATAAGGTGTATAAACCGCAATTTTGGGTGCTTTTTCTAAAATTACAGCTTCCATGTTTTGACTCGGACTGCTTATTTCTTGCAGTATACTTTCGGCTTTAGAATCGCTTATGATCTCAAAAGAGACTCCACGAATTTGACATTCACGTTCAATTTCTTCGAAATGCGGTAATAAAAAAGAGCCGCCCTTGTAGTTTAACAGCCATTTCACCTTTTGTTGCTTTTCTAGGGTCCAATAAGTAATTCCGTAAGCCTTCAAATGATTTTTCTGACTTTCGTCATCCATAGGAATCAGAATATACGAGGCAAATGCCTTCGCTGAAAAACACAGCAATAGTATAAATAGTATCTTTTTCACAAGTGAAATATACTCAAAAATTGTTCCTAAGTGAAGTGATTTAAGGGAATTTTAGGATTAGATCTTAAAACGGTACATCGTCATCTTCCTGTTCTGGCGAGCCGAAAGCATCATCAGTTGTTGGAAAACTGTCTGGTTTAAAGGTATCATCATTTGCGGCTGCATTCATCTTAGAATGGAATTCAAACGGTGAATCAAAATCGTCCATATTATCAAATTTACCGAGATGTCCGATAAATTTCAATCGGATGCTATCCAAGCCACCATTACGATGTTTGGCCACGATGAATTCTGCTTGACCTTCAGTTGGAGTACGTTCGTCATCGTCCCATTCATCGATCTTGTAATATTCAGGTCGGTAAATGAAAGAAACTATATCGGCATCCTGCTCGATAGCACCAGATTCACGAAGGTCAGAGAGCAAAGGGCGCTTACTTCCACCACGTGTTTCAACGGCACGAGACAATTGAGATAAGGCTATTACTGGAACGCTTAATTCTTTTGCCAAGGCTTTCAGGTTTCTGGAGATCATAGAAATTTCTTGTTCACGGTTCCCTCCTTTTTGGCTTCCACCTGCTGTCATTAATTGCAAATAATCGATAACCACTAATTTGATATCATGTTGTGATTTCAAACGGCGAGCTTTGGCTCGAAGATCAAAAATGGACAGTGATGGTGTATCGTCAATAAACAAAGGTGCTTTCTCCAGGGCTTTCACCTTGACGTTAAGTTGCTCCCACTCGTGTTTTTCAAGACGACCAGTACGCAACTTTTCTGAAGACAATCCAGTTTCGCTGGATATCAAACGGGTGATCAATTGCACCGAAGCCATTTCCAAGGAGAAAAAGGCTACTGGAATGTTATTATTAACTGCAATATTTCTAGCCATCGAAAGCGTTAACGCCGTTTTACCCATACCCGGACGAGCGGCTACAATGATAAGGTCTGACTCTTGCCATCCAGAAGTGAGTTTATCGAGTTTATCAAAACCCGATGGTATACCACTCAAGCCTTCTTTATTTGAGATCTCCTCTATTTTTTTCTTAGCCTGAATTACTAATTCTTGAGCAGTTTCGGAAGATTTCTTAATGTTACCTTGGGTCACTTCATACAAACGTGCTTCAGCCTTATCTAGAAGGTCAAAAACATCTTTTGTTTCGTCGTAAGAATCTTCAATGATCTCGTTTGATATCTTTATCAAACTGCGTTGAATAAACTTCTGAAGAATAATACGTGCATGAAACTCAATATGGGCTGAAGAGGACACTTTTTGAGTAAGCGAAATCAGATAAAAATCGCCACCAACCATATCAAGGCGCTGATCTTTCTTTAGTTGAGATGAAACGGTTAATAAGTCAATAGGCTCACTACTTTCAAATAATTTGAAAATGGCCTCGAAGATATATTGATGCGCTTCTTTATAAAAAGCATCAGGACTTAAAATATCGATAACTTCATCGACACCTTTTTTGTCAATCATCATGGCTCCCAACACAACTTCTTCTAAATCAAGGGCTTGCGGAGGGATCTTGCCTTTTTCAAGGCTTATAATCGTACTTTTGTCGACTTTAAAACCTTGCAATTGGTCGGGTTGTTTCATGATAACGAAAATAAATAAATTCAGTGCATTAATCTATCTTATAAGATACAACAATGTTAACCATCCATCAACAATTTAACTGTTAATAAGTCGAAAAAATTGTTCATAGCATAAAAAAATCCGAAGTGATGAACTTCGGAATTTTTAAATCGTATTTGTATAAAGGGTTAATCCTTGTAGACTCCCATTTGGGAATATTTTTCCATACGTTGTTTTACCAATTCTTTTGGTGATAAGTTTTTTAAATCTTCATAAGTTTTCAAAATACTATCACGAACTGCAAGGAAGGTTTTTTCGCGATCTTTATGTGCGCCTCCTAAGGGTTCTTTGATGATCTCATCCACCAATTTAAGGCGTTTCATATCTTTTGCTGTTAGCTTTAAAGCTTCGGCGGCCTGTTCTTTAAATTCCCAGCTGCGCCATAAAATAGACGAACAGGATTCTGGAGAAATTACAGAATACCAGGTATTTTCTAACATCAGCACACGATCGCCTACTCCTATTCCTAAAGCGCCTCCTGAAGCACCTTCACCAATTATAATGGTAATGATAGGTACTTTTAATCGGGTCATCTCTAAAATGTTTCTTGCAATTGCCTCGCCTTGTCCGCGTTCCTCAGCTTCCATACCAGGATAAGCACCAGGCGTATCGATCAATGTCACAACAGGGATCCCAAATTTTTCGGCAGACTTCATCAATCGCAAAGCTTTTCGATATCCTTCTGGATTAGCCATACCAAAATTTCGGTATTGGCGGGTTTTTGTATTGTATCCTTTTTGCTGTCCAATTAACATGAAGGACTGATCGCCAATTTTCCCAAGTCCACCAATCATGGCCTTATCATCTTTAAAATTGCGATCACCATGAAGTTCTAAGAATGATTCCCCACAGAGGGCCTCAATATGGTCTTTAGTATATGGTCTATTGGGATGACGTGACATTTGTACACGTTGCCACGGCGTGAGATTGCTATAGATATCCTTCTTGGTCTGAGCTAATTTCTTCTCGATCTGATTGCATGTTTCAGTAACGTCTACGTCACTTTCTTCGCCAATTAGCTGACACTTTTCTAGTTGATCTTCTAATTCCTTAATCGGGAGCTCAAATTCTAAATATTCCATAGAAATTAAGTTTAGTTGTTAGCCTACAAACCTACACATTTTTTTTCGTTTTGCTCATATTTTTTAGTACTCCATTGATTATGACCGTACTAATAATTAGAAGTGCACCAATATAAAATTCGAGGCTCATTTTTTCTTTTTCCGGAAATAAAATAATGGCGAGCCCAATACCGTAAATGGGTTCCAGATTATAAGTAAGCACAACGGTATACGGACTGATATGTTTCATCACATGAACCGCTGCAATAAAGGCATAAGCCGTACATATTGACCCTAAGATAAAAAGGTATTTCCAATCGGAGAAACTAAGGTCAAAGAAGGCTGCGTTCATACCATCGCCCATGAACATCAAGGCAATGGTCATACAAAAAATACCACTTATGAACTCATAAAAGGAAATGACCGAAGGGCGATATCGTTCAACAAACTTTCCGTTAATCACAGCAAATAAGGATGAAAATAATGCCGATGAAATACCAAGGAGTATCCCATTGATATATCTGAATTCTGTCTTGGTAATAAGCCAAACACCTAAGATCACGATAATTCCAAATAAGATCTCATACCAGATAACCCTTCTCTTGTAAAAAATAGGTTCTATCAAGGACGCAAAGAATGCTCCAGAGGAGAACATGGCTAAGGCAATTGAAATATTAGCCTGATTGATGGATTCAAAAAAAGTGATCCAATGTAAAGCGATGATTACACCCGCCACCGAAAATTTTGCAATGGCTGAAAGTTTGACCTTAAGATTGATCTTTGAAATTTTAATAAACAGGAACATTAATATGGTAGCAATGACCATTCGGTACCAGACCAATGGAATTGAACCAATACTGATCAGCTCACCCAGAATGGCAGTAAAGCCTGCAATAAAGACAAGAAAGTGAAGGTGAAAATAATTTTTAAGCTTAGCGTTTGGCATTGTATAGGAGATAAATGGCTAAACATCCAAACAAAACATTAGGGAACCAGACGGCGATGAGTGGTGGGAAATCAGATTGTTGTGCCATCACTCCAAAAACCTTATCGAAAAAGACATAAACCATGGCAATTCCAATACCAACAGCTAGATTAACACCCATGCCACCCCTTCGTTTTATAGACGAAACGGCAACCGCAATAATGGTTAATATAAACACCGAAACAGGTAAGCTCCATTTCTTATACTTTACCACTTCATATCGACCAATATTAGAAGATCCTCGTGCCTTTTCTTTTTCTATAAAAGAAGACAAATCATTATAGCTCAATGTTTCGGCTATGTAAGTTACTGGTGTAAGATCCTCAAGGTCAAAAGAAAAGGTTGTATCAACGCGTCGGCTATTAATAATAATATCATCGTCTTCTCCAATAATCCGTTTAACATAACTCGTTAATAAATAGGTGCTATCAACCGGATTAAACGTAATGTTTTGTGCGCTAATTTTATAGATTAATTTATTGTCTTCAAAATGTTCTAAGGTAAAGTTAGAGCCCCGTTTATCTCTGGTATTAAAATTACTCACATATATGATTTCGTTATCGTTGATCTGCCTATAAATGTTATTGGTAACCTTATCTTTTTTATTTCCCCTAAGGTATTTAAATTCGAATTCGTTAAAGCCACGACTGGCTTGGGGTGCTAAATACATGCCAAGAACTAAAGCTAATGAAGCCACAATTGTTGCACCTATCATATAAGGTCTTAAGAATCGCCAAAAAGACACTCCAGAACTCAGAAAAGCGATGACCTCGGTATTGTTAGCCAATTTGGATGTGAACCAGATGACCGATAAAAACAAAAATAAAGGGAATAACAAATTGGCGAAATAAATAGTGAAATCAAGATAGAATCGTACAATCTCTCCAAAGGGAACTTCATTAGCCAACATTTTGTCGATCTTCTCTGCTAAATTTACTGTTATACCAATGGGAATAAACAATAAAAGCATCATTGCAAAGGTGAGCAAATAGCGTTTTAATATGTACCAATCTAAGATCTTCACAGGCGCTTATCCATTTGTTTTACCATCATATCCTTCCAAGTTCTAAAGTCTCCTGCTAAGATATGTTTTCTTGCTTCTCTGACCAACCACATGTAAAATCCGAGATTATGGATGGTAGCTATTTGTTTCCCTAGATATTCATTTGCTGAAAACAAATGCTTCAAATAGGCTTTGGAGTAATCTGTATCGACATAGGTGATTCCCATTTCATCAATAGGACTAAGATCATCTTCCCATTTTTTATTTTTTATGTTTATTGTACCATGAGCAGTAAACAACATACCATTTCTGGCATTTCGTGTTGGCATGACACAATCAAACATATCAATACCCAGTGCAATATTTTCAAGAATATTGATAGGGGTACCAACACCCATTAGGTAGCGCGGTTTATCTTCTGGTAGTATCTCGCATACCACATCGGTCATGGCATACATTTCTTCGGCAGGCTCCCCTACCGATAATCCACCAATGGCGTTTCCAACAGCGCCAGAATTTGCAATATATTCGGCAGATTGCTGTCTAAGATCTTTATAAGTACTTCCCTGAACAATTGGGAAAAAGGCTTGTGAATAATCATATTTAAATGGCACTTTTTCAAGATGAGTGATGCACCTGTCTAACCAACGATGCGTCATATGCATTGATCGTTTTGCATAATTGTATTCACAAGGATACGGTGTGCATTCATCGAAGGCCATAATAATATCAGCTCCAATTGTACGTTGAATTTCCATCACATTTTCAGGTGTAAACACATGAAAACTACCATCGATATGACTTTTAAATTTTACACCTTCTTCTTTTATTTTTCTATTATCGGAAAGCGAATACACCTGATAGCCTCCTGAATCGGTTAAAATATTGCGATCCCAATTCATGAATTTATGCAATCCTCCTGCCTTTTCGATAATATTTGTTTTCGGACGAAGGTACAAATGGTAGGTATTGCCTAAAATAATATCTGGATTGATGTCATTTTTTAATTCACGTTGATGCACTGCTTTGACCGTAGCAGCGGTACCAACTGGCATAAAAATAGGCGTCTCTATGACACCATGATCTGTAGTGATCTTTCCTGCTCTGGCTTTACTTTTTGGATCTTTAGAATTGAGTTCAAATATCATCTATACCGAATTGTGAGCAAATATAAATAACAAAACTGCAATACATTCTTAAACCGATACTAAATTGTTAGCAAGTCGTATTAATTCGTTGATAAGTGACCAAAAAGTAACTTTGTATTGGGTCATCAATCCTGTATTTTTGAGCCTTTAAAACGAAGCATTTATTTATGACAAGCACAACCCAATTAGACGATCTCGTAATTCAGGTCAGACGTGATATTTTACGTATGGTCCATAAGGTCAATTCTGGTCATCCAGGAGGATCATTAGGATGTACCGAATTTTTTGTATGTCTGTATTCTGAAATAATGGAACACAACACTGAATTCGATATGGACGGCATTGGGGAGGATCTGTTTTTTCTCTCAAACGGACATATCTCTCCAGTATTTTATAGTGTTTTGGCACGATCAGGGTATTTTCCTGTTGACGAATTGAACACGTTTCGATTGATCAACTCGCGATTACAAGGTCATCCAACAACCCATGAAGGGCTGCCCGGTGTGCGAATTGCTTCTGGTTCATTAGGGCAAGGGATGTCAGTAGCTATTGGAGCTGCTCAAGCAAAAAAACTGAACAATGACAAGCATCTTATTTACAGTTTGCATGGCGATGGAGAATTACAGGAAGGGCAGAATTGGGAAGCTATGATGTACGCAGCAGGAAATAATGTAGACAATTTAATTGCGACCATCGACCTCAACGGACAACAAATAGATGGAGCCACAGAAAATGTTCTTCCTTTAGGTGATGTGCGTGCAAAATTTGAAGCGTTTGGTTGGATCGTAATTGAAATAGAAGAAGGGAATTCAATTCCTGCCATTCTAGAAGGTATGGCGATTGCTAAATCTAAAACTGGGCAAGGCAAACCAGTCTGTGTACTACTAAAAACAGTCATGGGTAATGGGGTTGATTTTATGATGTATACCCACGCTTGGCATGGTAAAGCACCGAATGATGAACAATTAGAAATTGGACTTTCACAAAATCCTGAAACTTTAGGCGACTACTAATATGAACGATACACTTACAATGAAGACTTATACCTATACAGAGAAAAAAGATACGCGAAGTGGATTTGGCGCTGGACTAGCAGAACTAGGACGAACGAACAAAAATGTAGTTGCTCTTTGCGCCGATCTTATCGGATCTTTGAAGATGAATACTTTTATTGACGAGAACCCTGACCGTTTCTTTCAAGTTGGTGTAGCCGAAGCGAATATGATGGGTATTGCTGCAGGATTAACCATTGGCGGAAAAATTCCTTTTACTGGAACTTTTGCAAATTTTTCAACAGGACGAGTCTATGATCAAATACGTCAATCCATTGCCTACTCAGGTAAAAATGTTAAAATATGTGCTTCACATGCAGGGTTGACCTTAGGTGAAGATGGTGCTACACATCAAATATTAGAAGATATTGGTTTGATGAAAATGTTACCCGGAATGGTTGTCATCAATCCCTGTGATTATAACCAAACTAAGGCTGCAACAATAGCTATTGCCGCTCATGAAGGTCCCGTTTATTTACGATTTGGTCGCCCAGCAGTTCCAATTTTTACACCTGCCGATCAGAAGTTCGAGATTGGTAAAGCCATTCAATTTCAAGAAGGGAATGACGTCACTATAGTGGCAACCGGACATTTGGTTTGGGAAGCACTTGAAGCTGCAAAAGTACTTCATGAAAAAGGCATTTCTGCCGATGTGATAAATATTCATACCAT
>JABDMU010000017.1 GCA_013001285.1 Flavobacteriaceae bacterium | reverse complement strand
GCGGCTGCCGTAAAATAGGGAAGATTAATAGCTGAGTAAACAGGCTGACCGTTATTATATAAATTATAATCGGCTGGAGATACCATGATCACGCCATTGAGGTACATCCATTGATTATTTTGAAGCTCAAGAGATAGTCCCATGACTCGTGTACCGCCATAACTTTCACCAATAATATATTTAGGGGATTCCCAGCGATTTTTTCGACTTACAAAAGTATTCATCCATTCGGCGAGATACTTTATGTCCTCATTGATTCCGAAAAATTGTTTTTTATCTGGCATTTCTCCTTCTTCATTTGGAATCATTCTGGAATACCCTGTATTCACGGGATTGATAAAAACAATATCGGCAACATCAATAATTGAGTAATTATTTTGTTTAACGCCATAAGGCTGAATAGGATAGCCTTCCTCGTCAATTTTTAAAATTTGTGGACCAGTATATGCGACGTGCATCCAAACAGATGCCGATCCTGGTCCGCCATTAAATGAAAAAATTAAAGGTCTGTTCGCTCTGTTATTAACGCCGTTTCGTGTGTAATATGTATAAAATAAGGTCGCAATGGGCTTTCCCATATCGTCCCAAACAGGTTGTGTCCCAGTTTCGGCCGTATAAGAAAAACTCTTCCCTTTTACAGTGGTATTATGGGTCGTAACGACCATTGTATCAATTGGAATTGATCTATTTTGAGAATACGAAAAAATAGCGACAAGGAAAGTCACAAGACATAGACTTTTTTTCATTTGAATGTAATTTTGGTTGTTAGCCATTAAAGGTAATTAATGTCGGTCAGATATTACGTTAAAATTTTTCAAAAGCGCCTAATCCGAATAAAGCAAAATCATATTTTACTGGATCCTTGGGGTCCATGATTCTTAATGCCTTGTCAAGTTCGGCCAATGCTTTGGCATCATTTTGTTTTCTTTTTAATAAGCCTAATTTTCTAGCAATGCCTCCAGAATGCACGTCTAGTGGGCAAGACAATTGAGAAGGAGAAAGAGATTTCCATATGCCAAAATCGACGCCGGAATTGTCATCTCTCACCATCCATCTCAAATACATATTGATGCGTTTGGCTGCTGAATTCTTAAAGGGATCACTAACATGTTTTTCTGAACGTTCTAAATGTTTTCCCTCAAAAAAGGCTGATTTGAATTTATGAATCGCAAATTGAATAGTGTTGGGTTCGGCGTATTTAGAAAAAATAGCTTCAATGCCATTGTGTTTTGAATAGATATGTTTTAAACTTCTTACAAATTGCTGAAAATCATGTTCATTGAAAGTGCGATGTACAAATCCTTTCAGAGTTTTGAGATCATTTTCAGAATGGTTTAAAACGAAATCATGGGGTGCATGATCTAGGAGATGCATCATTTTGTTAGCATTATTGATGATGCTTTTTCGATTACCCCAAGCAATTGTAGCCGTTAAAAACCCTGCGATCTCAATGTCTTCTTTCCTACTGAATTGATGAGGCACTTGAATTGGATCACTCTCAATAAACTTCGGGTTATTATAAAGCAAGACTTTTTGGTCTAAAAATTCTTTAAGCTCCTTTATGTTTAATAAATCTAC
Organism: Flavobacteriaceae bacterium; assembly: GCA_013001285.1. GTDB lineage: Bacteria > Bacteroidota > Bacteroidia > Flavobacteriales > Flavobacteriaceae > JABDMU01. Next base: position 1,534 of record JABDMU010000017.1, on the reverse strand, counting down.
AGTCGGCATGAAAAATAATAAGTATACAATATATATCTTTTCTTAAATTAGCTTATATATTTTTTACAGAAATGAAAGAATCCAACGCATATATTTTAGGAACTGACGTTGAAGAACTACATCGCTTGGGATTGCAACATCAAGTTTGGGCGTCTGAAGCGCAATTAGGTTGGCACAATGGGAATTTTTCTGCCGGTCAAACACTGTTGGATTTGGGTTGTGGTCCTGGATTTTGCACAAAGGAATTGGCATTTGTCGTGGGAAACGAGGGAAAGGTTATTGGTGTAGATCGCTCTGAGCATTTCATCCATTTTTTAAATAAAACAAAAGACTTATACAATTTAAATATTGAGGCCATTCATTCCGATTTTAACAAGTTGTCACTTTCAGACAATAGCTTAGACGGTATGTATTGTCGTTGGGCATTGGCCTGGATACCTAATCCGAAGGAAATATTAGAAAAAGTAAAGCGTGCTTTAAAACCTGGAGCTCGAATGGTAGTACATGAATATTATGATTGGTCTACGCATCAAACAGAACCTTTTAAGCGGCATTTAGCAAAAGGGATTGCTGCTTGTATAAGAAGTTTTAAGGAAAGTGAAGGTGAAATTGATATTGGCCGTGAATTACCTAATATGTTTTCCGAAATGGGTATGAAGGTGATTGGTGTGCGCTTGATGTCTAAACTAGGGATCCCGGGAAATCTTGAATGGCAATGGCCAAAATCGTTTTACAAGAGTTATTTTCCAAGACTCAAGGAATTAGGATATTTAACTGAAGTTGAAGTTGAGAAAGCTCTATTAGATTTTTCAGAACTTGAAAAAAATCCAAATACAACCTTGTTTTGCCCGATATTGGTTGAAGTAGTTGCAGAGAAGATCTAGGAAATGATCTTTCCATCTACCATGGTCAATTTTCTGTCGGCCATGTCAGCGAGTTCAGTATTATGGGTAACAATAATGAAGGTTTGACCGAATTCATCGCGTAATTTGAAAAACAAATTGTGAAGATTTTCTGCAGATTCACTATCTAAATTTCCCGAAGGCTCATCGGCGAAGATGAGTTTAGGATCATTAATTAAAGCTCTAGCCACAGCAACCCGTTGTTGTTCACCTCCCGAAAGTTCATTTGGTTTATGGCTCTTCCGGTGCGATAACCCTAAAAATTCTAATAGTTCTAAAGCTCTTTTTTCAGCTAAATTTCGAGCTGTACCTTTTATAAAAGCGGGAATGCAAACATTTTCTAAAGCTGTAAATTCCGGCAATAATTGATGAAATTGGAAAATAAAACCAAATTGTTCATTTCTAATCTTCGCCAGATCTTTTTCAGTAAGATCTATAATTGAAGTCCCGTTGAGTACTAACTCAGGATCATGCTTGGTCGAGGCTTTATCAAGAGTACCCAATATTTGCAACAAGGTGGTTTTACCCGCTCCAGAAGGACCAACAATTGAAACTATCTCGCCAGATTTGATATGAAGATCTACGCCCTTTAATACATGCAGATCGTCAAAATATTTGTGAATATTTTTAGC
>JABDMU010000087.1 GCA_013001285.1 Flavobacteriaceae bacterium | reverse complement strand
TTCAATTTCAAGAAGGGAATGACGTCACTATAGTGGCAACCGGACATTTGGTTTGGGAAGCACTTGAAGCTGCAAAAGTACTTCATGAAAAAGGCATTTCTGCCGATGTGATAAATATTCATACCATAAAGCCGCTTGATAAAGAGGCCATTCTTAAAAGTGTTCGTAAAACAGGTTGTATTGTTACTGCCGAAGAACATAATCATTTAGGAGGATTAGGCGAAAGTGTTGCGCGTGTGCTTGCCATGAACGCTCCAACACCGCAAGAATTTGTAGCTACCAACGATACATTTGGTGAATCGGGGACTCCAGCACAACTTATGGATAAATACGGATTGAACAGCGCAGCGATCATTCAAAAAGTCGAGACTGTATTAAAAAGAAAATAATACCTCTAATTCTTCGTTTTAATAAGTAATTCAAAAAAACGAACAATTATGAGAAAACTAATTTTATTGACAGTACTTGCCCTTGGAAGTCAATTAATTTGGGCACAAAGAGGACCTGCTTTTGGAATCAAAGGCGGTTTAAATTACAACGCGAACGGCGATTATTTTTCATCAATTAGCGAAAACGCCCAACACCCAGATCGCAATATAGGTTATCATATTGGTGTCTTCGGAAAACTGGGAAATGACCTTTATTTCAAACCAGAACTATTTTACACAAGAACAAAAAGTAACTACGATGATGGCGATTTCAATATGCAGAAGATCGATGCGCCATTATTGGTTGGTGTAAAGATTCTGGGGCCAATTAGTGTATTTGGCGGACCAGCATTACAGTATATCTTAGACACCGAATTTGATGGTATTGCTATCAATGATGTTGAAAACGATTTTTCTGTCGGACTTAATTTTGGAATTGGGTTGAATTTTAATAAAATAGGAATAGATCTTCGATATGAACGCGGCTTTAGCGAAAATGAAGCTCAATTTTTAAATAACAACAATGTGGGTACCGATAGGTTAGACACGAGACCAGATCAACTGATCTTGAGCTTTTCTGTTGCCCTTTAAATATTTATATCAATGTGAAAAAAAAAGCCGCTTGAAAAAGCGGCTTTTTTTATTTAATCCTCATCAGGATTATTATTTGTATCTATGGCATCATCCAGATAGTCTGGTGTTCCATCATTATTTGCGTCTACTATTTTTACGGTATTGATAGTAATGATACCGTCAACTGTTGTGCGATCAACTTCATATTCGCCAGCCATTAAAATCGGTTCTTCCTCACCCATATTTGTATCTACAGTATACTGAATATGCTCAAGTTCGTCATTGGTTAATACGCCATCGCCATCGTCATCAACGCTAACGAAATTTGCTAGTCCGTTGTCATCTGTATCATCGTTACTTAGATCAAGATCTTCGTCAAGGTCTTCTACCCAACTTGGAATACCATCAAAATCATGATCGTTAATTGCAGTTTGATATAATTCAAATTTGAAAACCAAACTAGAATAAACTGGAATTCCCGAAGCACCACCAGAAAAATAACCTAATCCCGATGGAATAAACATGGCACCAACGCCTGCATTATTAAAATTAACTGTACCATCAGAATTAAGAATAAAACTTTCGGCATCATTGAATTCTGGGAGCACGCGGCTCCATCCAGGCACTAGAGAAGTAAGATCAAAAACAACTGAATTTACAGAGCTGTCAAAAACAGTTCCATCTAAGAGATTGCCGGCGTAATTCACACGGACATCATCTGGAAAGTTAGGTGTTTTAGAACCGCCGCCTTGATTCAGTTTCAGAATGTAAAATTCGTAGTCAACTTCCAGTAATACTGTATTATGTGTTTCAACAGCATCTATCAACAAGGTATGTCCATCAGGCAAGGTTTCGCCTTCAGGTAATTCAGTGATGACAAGCTCATTTATTGTTGGGTTCATATTTCCAACGAAATCATCAGAATTGTAGTAATGCGATCCTAAATAAGCTAATAAAGTATCTCTATCTTCTGCTTGTTGTTCGGCTCTGTCACGTTCTGGAACGGTTGTTACACCATCATCAACATTTTTACAAGAACTCATAGCAATTATGACCACAAGAAGGATCATAGGCAGAAGCGTATTTTTCAATTTTTTCATATTCAATTTTTTACTTTTTCAATTTTCATTGCGAGCTAACAATTTTAAAAATTACTCGCATTTTTCTTTATGCGTATTTTTGCCTGCAAGATACAATTTTATAATATTTTTGTATACAACAATTAACGCAGTTTTTTAATTTTTATGCGCATCGATAAATTTCTTTGGTCCCTTCGTTATTTCAAAACCCGAAGTATAGCTACAAATGCTTGTAAAAAAGGTCACGTAAAGGTCAATGGTGATACCGTCAAACCGAGTCGAGACGTGTATGCCACTGATACTATCGAGGTTCGAAAAAATCAAATCAATTACAAATTGATCGTTAATGATCTTCCCCCCTCACGTGTTGGAGCAAAATTAGTAGATATATATAGAAAAGACATCACTCCAAAGGAGGCTTTTAAAGTCAATGAAGCCTTGAAATTCGCCAAAGATTATTATCGTAAAAAAGGCACTGGGCGTCCAACAAAAAAAGACAGAAGAGATATGGACGATTATTACGATGAAAATGAGTAATTTTAAATCTAAATCAATTTGTACAAATGAAGGTTGACACTAATGTCATTTTAACGCATCAAGAAATTCGACATAAATTAAGACGTATAGGTTATCAGATCTATGAAAGTAATGTTGATGAAAAGGAAATTATTTTGGCAGGTATTGAAAGCAATGGCTATATCATTGCCAAAAAGCTGAAGCGCGTTCTAGAAAAGATTTCTGGAAAAACCATCATTTTATGTAAAGTGATCATTGATAAAAAGAATCCGCGAGCTGAAATAAAAACCTCCATTCCTGCCGAAACCTATACCAATAAATCTGTCGTTTTAATTGATGATGTTTTAAATTCAGGAACCACTTTAATCTATGGTGTCAAGCATTTTTTAAACGTTCCTTTAAAGCAGTTCAAAACTGCCGTTTTGGTTAACCGAAATCATAAAAAATATCCCGTAAAGGCCGATTTCAAAGGGCTTTCCTTATCCACAACTTCTGGTGAGCATATTAATATTGTTTTAGATGGTAAGAATTCAGAAGCGATCTTAGAATAGCTTAAAAATAATTTTTTCGATAATAGCATCCATAGATTCATTATCGGTTGTGATCTTTATTTGTGCGCGATTATAAAATGCCGAACGCTCGAAAAGATGTTTACCGATAAACTCAAGCAAAGCCTCTTCAGATTTAATTTTTGCAATTATCGGACGAGTACTTTTTTCATTTTTAAGTCGCTTGACCAATGTAGGAAGGGATGCTTGTAAATAAATAGTAATGCACTTCTCATTCTTTAGTATGCTATCTAAGTTATCGCCATAACAAGGCGTTCCACCACCAAGAGCAAGTACAGTATTGTCGGCATTAGAAATTAATTGTTTTAAACATTTAGATTCCAATGTTCTGAAATAAATTTCGCCGCTATCCTTAAAAATTTCCGATATGTTTCTATTGTCCTCAGATTCAATGTAAGTGTCAAGGTCTATGAAATCATAATTTAATTTCAAAGCCAGTTCCTGGCCAACAACCGACTTACCTGAGGCCATATATCCTATTAAAACTATGATCATGAAACGGGTGTATTCATCTGGTTTTTTTGATTCAAAAGCACTTACAAAAAAACGAAAAAATTATACTATAATATATTATGTTTTATAAATTAAACATTTTATATTTGCACCCTCTTTAAGGAAAAAATCTTAAAAAGACCTGGTAGCTCAGTTGGTAGAGCATCTCCCTTTTAAGGAGAGGGTCCTGGGTTCGAGCCCCAGCCAGGTCACATAAAGTTAAGCACTTGCTTAACTTTTTTTATTTTTGACATAGAATGCGCACGTGGCGGAATTGGTAGACGCGCTAGCTTGAGGGGCTAGTATCCGTTTTAGGATGTGGAAGTTCGAGTCTTCTCGTGCGCACAATTACCTTACTCAAGATGAACTTTTCTTTTACTTTAACAAGCGTTTATTCTTTTCTTCGATCATAATTTCTTTTATCAGCTTAAATATATCAGATTTCAATGCCTTGTATTCCTTAAGATATTTATTCATAAGTTTAATAAAATCGAGATGTTTCTTCTTATAATTTTCTTCTTCCTTGAGTTGGTCAATCCCATCAACCATGATCTCTAGTTCATTTTTATGCATGCGCATTGCCGACAATAAAACCTTATTTTTCTTTTGAAGTTGACTGATATGTTCGACTAATTTTTTACTCTCTTCAAAATGTTTTTTTTCGATCATCTGAAGGGTGTAATTCTTAATAAGATCTGTAAAGAACAGTTGTTCATCTTTGATGAATTGTAATTCTGACAACCATCCGTCTGTGGAGAGTTTCATGGATTCAGGGCTAATCCACTCCCTCAATTTTCGTATTTTCTTTGGTGCTTCCATTGTTACTGAATTTATGTTATATGACTATTTTTTTTACATCCCCGAGCTTAGGAATTGTAACATGCCAACCTAAAGTATCTTTTATTTTAACCTTAAATACTTGCATTGCCGACATCTCACCATGAATTAGGAACACTTCTTCCGGTATATTTTTAATGGCGCTCATCCAATCTAATAGCCCTTCCTGATCGGCATGTGCTGATAAGCTTTCTATACTTAAGATCTGAGCTTTTACCGGATAGTATTTTCCGAAGAACTTTATCTCATGAACTCCATCTTTTAATTGTCGGCCACGTGTTCCTTCGGCTTGAAAACCTACCAGCAAGACGGTCGTTGATGGCTCATCAATTAATTGTTGTAAGTATGTGAGCACACGTCCACCTGTAACCATTCCACTACCTGCAATAATTATCTTTGATCGCCTATCATCAATGGTCTCCCAAGTTTCTTTATAAGATTTTACGATGTTGATATGATTACACATGGCCCGATATTCTTGATGCGACAATTTATGCCACTTTGGAAATTGTTCAAAAACCTGTAATACGTTATTGCCCATTGGACTGTCAATAAAAATTGGAATATTTGGTATACGATTGGTTTTATACAGACGCCAAAGAATAAACATCAATGATTGTAAGCGTTCTACTGCAAAACTTGGTATGATCAAATTTCCTTTTTCATAAATTACATTTTTTACTATTTCTGCTAGTTTTAGTTCAACATCTTCAAGAGGATGCAATTTATCCCCATAGGTGCTTTCAATAAATAGAAAATCGGCCCATTCAGGACGCTTGGGATCCTCTAATAAATAGTCATTTGTTCGACCTATATCACCAGAAAAGACAAATCGCTTACCCATGATATCCAGTTCGATAAATGTGGCGCCAATAATATGACCATTCAATTGAAAACAAAAAGAAATATTTTCGGAAAGAGTAATCCATTTATCTTCCAATCCTACTTGAAATAAATTGATGGTTTGTTCAGCGTCCTTTTTTGTAAAAAAAGGCAAGGCTGGATCATGTTTAGAATACTGCTCCCGATTTGCTTTTTCGGCTTCCTCTTCATGTATTTTCGCACTATCCTCTAAGATAATTTTTGCAATGGCTAATGTGGGTGCAGTCCCAATGATCTTACCAGAGAATCCTTGTTTTAATAGTCGTGGTAAATATCCAACATGATCTAAATGGCCATGCGTTAATAAAACGATATCAATAGATTCAACATCAACTGGGAGCTCCATCCAATTGAGTTCTCTTAATTCTTTGAGACCTTGAAACATCCCACAATCAATAAGAATATTCATTTCAGAAGTTTCAATCAGGAATTTTGAGCCAGTGACTACGCCAGCTGCTCCCAAAAAATTGACCTTCACAAAATTATCCATTATTTTGATTTTGAAATTCGCATAAATTCCCTATTTCATTAAGGATTTTATCCTTTCGTTCATCGGAGATACCTAAATGATCTAAATAAAAATCATCACCTAAAAGTTCTCTACAAAGCACAATATCTCTACTTAATAAAAATTGTTTTTCCCTTTTGGTAAGCAATGTTGAGACGGTTATGGGGTAAAGTCCTAATCTATCAATTCTATCCTTTAAGGCATTTTCTATGGGGTAATCCCAACTCAGGAGGTAAAGTCCTGAACATTCTCCATATTCAATCGCATCACTTGTAAATCGGGTGTTGGTGACAACCCAACCTGTTGTAAGTTCTGTGTCTTTTTTAGGGTTTGAATTCCAGTTCTTCTTAACGTCCAAAAAGCGTGATTGAATGTAAAGGGGTATTTTTACATCGCAATTAAGTCCGCGATCGCCATGAAATTTACATTCTATTAAGGCGGTTTCTCCATTCTTATGTGCAATCACGTCGATTTCATGAGAAACACAATGACCATTGACTTGTCTGTTGATTTCAATCTCAAATCCAGAATATGCCAAAACTGCACCAACAAATCGTTCAAAGGGAAAGCCTGTTGGACCTAATTCATAAATGGCTTTTTTTAGCTTATACTTTGAAGCGAAATAACTCTTTTCCTTTTTTAAAAGCGCGAAGGCTCGATTATAAATTTCATTGGTAGAAATGCCATGATATAATTCATCACGAACGACATCAATGATACGGTCGATGGTTTTTTTATCGGCCCCAGTTCGTTTTAGCGAACCACGTAATTTGTCGATCGAAAATTTCACCCTTGCGCCGGAAAATTTAACAATATCAAAGTCTTTTGTTTTCATTCGGGTATAACTAAAAATGGAACAATGGGATGAAACCCTATTTTTTTGATAACCGGTTCTCTGATCAAGTCTTCAATAAAACTGTGTTTATAATTGACCAAAGCCAGCATATCGATTTCCATATCTTGAATAAACACTTCTATTTCAGTGGATTTTTTGGCAAATTTTGGCATCCAATGGAAGCTGTGATCAAATTTTTTAAAGCATTCTTCTATGCTAATGCGATTATATTTTTGAATTTCGTCAAGTTCCTCCTCTTCATTAATATGCATAATTCGAATGGCTGAGTCGTGCAATTTGGCAATTTCTCTTATGGGCTTGTATTCACGAGGTCCCAAAAATCGATTAAAATCGGAAGGATAAGCAATCTGTTTCGGAACCACAAAATCGTATTCGTCGGGTACCACTAAAATTGGACAATCCCGCATTTTTTTTATAACTGTAGTTGTATTACTTCCGAAGAACATACTTTTAGCACCTGTTGCTCCCTTGGTTCCCATGACCACATAATTGATATTGTGATCATTTACGGTCGCTCGAATGGCTTCTATTAAGGGTTTTGAACTTAACAGGGACTCAAATTTATGATTTGAGTTAACATCTATGGATTGTGCTTGTTTTAGAGTTGATTGTAAATCCTTTAATGCATTAGATTCTATAGTTCGGAGCAATTTATTGCTCAAATTCGACATGGTTGAATAATGGAATTCAGATGAATGCAAAAAATAAAAAGTACATATCTCATTTTGGAACAATTTCAATGCATAAACTATTGCGCTCCATGAGTTATCGGAAAAATCGGTTGGAAATACTATTTTTTTCATAACCTTATTATCATATTAGTTTCGGTTCATATTTTGAAGTGCTAAAAATGGTACTTTAACATTTAAACTGAGTTCATCGATATTTGATTTAAACAAAATATCCTCTAGAAAAGAATGTTTGGTATTGACCATAACTAAAACATCTGCTTTATCTTTTTCTATGGCGTTGAAGATCGCTTCTAATACATTACGACTTTTTATTCTAGTTATATTTATTTTTTTAGAATCGATTCCATTTTTTATAAAGTCTTGATTCTTTAATTCTCGCGATGAGAAGTTTTCAGCTGTTGACACATTGAACAAGTTAATGAAAGCGTCATGTTCATTCGTTATAAGGCCTAAGAGCTTTAACTCTCTTAATTTATAGGGTACTAAAAAATTAGTTGGGAATAAAAATCGTTTTGGTTCACTGTATTTATAATTTTCTGGAACTGCTAAAACTGGACATTTTACATATTTCAATACTTTTAAGGTATTACTGCCAAAGGTTAATTTACGGTTGTTAGTTTTCCCTTTGGTTCCCATGACCAGAAGATCGATATTATGATCATTGACGATTCTGTCTGCTTCATCAATCAATTTATTATTTTCACAAATAATTCGAAAAGAATGATTTGGGTTTGAGAAGTTCTTTTTTATGAGAGCCAAACTATGTTCTAGTTGTTCAACAGATCGGTTTTCAATCATCTCTTTGACCTCTGTTTTTACCTTTTCTGATAATGGAATTTCGGCTTCATGAATTTCATCATAAAAAGCATGCATCAGGAAAATGGCACATTGTTGGTTCTTAAACAATTGTAATGCATACGAAATGGCATTCAGTGCATTTGTTGAAAAATCGGTAGGAATCAATAATTTTATCATGATATTCTCTATTATAATTCTCTTAAAAATACATCGAATACCTCGTAAATTTTATGATATATATCACATGACGATCAGAATTATGATTATTACATGATTAATATCATTGTATAATCTAGCATTTAAAGATACATTAGTTGTTAGAACAAAAACCAATTAGAAATCATGAGAAAAAAAATCATTTTTACCACTGTATTATTACTATTTTCTCTTTTAGGTTTTAATCAAAATGTAGAAAATATTGATTTCGTTGCTCCTTTTAGTGATGGTTTAGCAGCCATTGAAAAAGATGGTCAATGGGGATTTATTAACGAAGAAGGCGATATTGTGATCAAGATGAGATCTGATCTCGTGCTAATCAAAAATAATGGCAAGGATTATCCTGTTTTTTCAAGTGGAAGGTGCCTCATTTTTAAAATGAAAGAGGGCATAAAATATTTCGGATATATAGATCAAAATGGTGAGCAAATTCTTCCGCCCCAATATTTGAATGCAACCCATTTTCAGCATGATATGGCTATTGTTCATGTGCTTATTAAGACAAATGTTGGTAATAGCCAAATGTTAAAAAAGCCGTTGGTGTCCTATGATTATTTTGAAGCAATTATTGATCCCGATGGTGAGGTAATTAAGTACTTATTAGAAGATCCAATACATGTTACTTTATCCAAGGAATTTCTGAGAAAACCTCCTGTTATCACTTCAAAATTTATTTCCAATCATCTGATCGCTCAATGGTCGAAGGAAAAAAAGTGGGAAATAATAGCAATTGAATAGTACAGACAAGAATAAATTTTTATGTTAACTTTTAAAAATTTCAACATAGCAGATTGGTTTTCATTTTACCGAGTATTTGCGGCACCATTTTTATTAGTCCTCATTTACTTTGATCAACGATTGCTCTTCACCTGGTTTTTATTGATCAGTTATTTAACCGATGCCATAGATGGTCATTTAGCCCGAAAATTAAAAATCACTTCCCCAAGAGGGTCTCAGTTAGACTCATTTGGTGATCAAATAACTTTGGTTATTGGCCTTATCGGTCTATTCTATTTCGAATCAGAATTTATCGCTGATAATCTCGTCCTCATTATCGTGGTTTTCATACCTTATATTATTCAAATGATCATAGCCTATGTCAAATACAGAAAAGCAACCGCGTTTCATACCTATTTGGCCAAGTTGTCAGCATTCGTTCAGAGTGTATTTTTTATATATACTTTATTCGTTAGTCCAAATTACACATTATTTTATGCCATGATCATTATTGGCTTATTGGAAACTGCAGAGGAGATAACCCTTATTTTTATGTATGATAAATGGGTTGCAAATGTGAAAGGCATTTATTGGGCACTCAAGGATAAAAGACGTCTTCAAAAATAAAAATAGAACCATGCGTAAATTCTCATTATCGTCAATTCTGTTATTATGCTTGGCTATTTTAGTCGTAGATATTTTGGCATTTTATTGGTTGCAGTCTATTACTCAGCTCGTCGATAAGCCCCTCTTCACTAAGATTATCAATATTGCCTTTTGGACCTTTACCATTGGCTTAATTTCCTCAATTGTTATATTGAAACTAAAGCTAGATGCTATCGCACCGTTGTTAAAACAACAACTTATTTCCACTTTTTATGGTCTTGCAATTTCCTCTTTTATCCCTAAGTTAATTTTTGTAATTATTATTACAATTCTTTATGCTAGTAATTACGTATTCTCTGCATCCGAATCTGTGATTATTGTTCCTATCGTTGGACTTTTGTCAGGAGTACTCCCCTTTCTGGTTATTGCCTATGGCATTTTTAGAACCGTTTATCGCTTTAAAGTTCATCATGTAACTATAAGCTCACAAAAGGTCCCTCCCAATTTTCACAACTTCAAAATTGTTCAGATATCAGATCTTCATTTAGGTAGTTTTATGTATCGATTTAAAATTTTAAAAAGGGCGGTGAAACTCATTAATGATTTAGAGCCTGACCTGATTGTATTTACTGGAGATCTTGTAAATAATTATGCATGGGAGTTACGAGGTTGGCAACGGGTTTTTAGAAATTTATCAGCGACTAGTGGTAAGTTTGCGATATTAGGAAATCATGATTATGGTGACTATAGTCAATGGAAATCACCCGAAGATAAAAAAGCAAATTTAGTTGCCATCAAGCAATTCTATGAGGATATTGGATTTCAATTATTATTAAATAGTACTGTTTACGTTTCTAAGAATAATGATGAAATTGCGATTATTGGCGTGGAAAACTGGGGGAAACCACCATTTAAGCAATATGGTGATCTGAACAAAGCAATGAAAAATATGAGGTCTGTCCCTTTTAAAATATTGCTTTCTCACGACCCTAGCCACTGGCCTGAAGAAGTTATTCAGGATACTGATATTGACCTGACACTTTCTGGGCATACCCATGGCATGCAAGCCGGAATTCAATTTAAGACCAGACAATGGAGTCCTATAAAATATAAATATGAACACTGGGCTGGTTTATATAAGAAAGGAGAACAATATCTTTATGTCAATCGAGGATTAGGCTGGTTGGGATTTCCTGGTAGATTAGGCATGCGTCCTGAAATTACTAAACTCCATCTTCAAAGGATTTAAATACTTTAATGACCACTGATAATAATCATAGTTTTGCAATTCAAGAACTCCTAATTTTAATGTATTCATAAAATATTTCAAACATCATGAAAGAAAAACCAACTATGCCCGTTCAATTTATAATTGGACTCATTTTAGCATTAGGTGCTGGAGTAGCTATGTATTTTGGAACATTCTCTGTTCAGGTTAGAATTGTAGTGGGTATTATCGGGCTCTTATTGATAGTTACTTCAAAGTACAAATTATTATAATTTGATACCAAGTAAACGAACTCCAGTTATAGAAAATGTTAATTCATTGCTAATGCAGTAATAAAATTAAATAAAACTTCTTAATTTTGTTTAACTGTAATTTGTAAATAATGAACACAATAAAGACGGAGTTCAGTATAAAAGATCTTGAGAACCTATCTGGAATAAAGGCACATACGATTAGAATATGGGAGAAGCGTTATAATTTGTTACATCCCAATCGTTCTAATACCAACATTCGTTCTTATAATACCGAAAACCTTCAGAAATTGCTCAACGTGGCCTTTTTAAACAAAAATGGCTACAAGATCTCCAAGATCTCAAATTTAAAAGCAGAAGAAATACCAGGGTTGGTCAGAGAGATAGCATCCAATAACAGTAAAGAGCATCATGCCTTAAATGCCTTTAAAATGTCCATGCTGAATTTTGATCAGGTCTTGTTCAATACCACATTCAATAATTTATTACAGGAAAGTACCTTTAGAGATGTGTTCTATAATGTCTTTTTAGCACTTCTTGAAGAGATTGGCTTATTATGGCAAACCGATACCATATCGCCAGCGCATGAACATTTCATTTCGACCTTGATCAAACAAAAGATCCTGATCAATATAGAAAAGGTCCAAAATTTAGAACCACAAAATAGATCGAGCGTCTATGTTCTATTTTTGCCTGATCACGAAATTCATGATATAGGACTTCTTTTCGTAAATTATGAATTAGCCTGTAAAGGCCATTATTGTATTTATTTAGGTCAAAGTGTTCCTATAAATTGTCTCACTGATCTCAATAAGCTTTACGATAATATCTGTTACTTGTCTTACTTTACCGTTAAACCTGAAGTAGAAGAATTAGATAAATATATTGCTGATTTTAATAAACAACTGCTCTTAAAAACTAATAATAAATTTATTATCTTGGGTCATCGTGCGAAAGCGTTAGACAAGAAAAAACTTCCAAAAAAAATTACAACATACAGTGCCATTGGCGATTTAGTTAAAAATTTGTAAAAATTCGGGGTGTTTCTTTTTTTTGTTTAACTTTATTTTATATTTGTTAAACAATACCTAAAAATGACTGTTTCTATTCTTGGTTCTGGTTTTTCCTCATTAGCTGCTTCATGCTATTTAGCTCAAGCTGGTTATACGGTAAGTATTTATGAAAAAAACAGTACTGTTGGTGGTCGCGCCCGACAATTTAAAAAGGATGGATACACCTTTGATATTGGTCCAACCTGGTATTGGATGCCAGATGTATTTGAACGTTTTTTCTCCGATTTTGATCGCCATCCATCACACTACTATGCGCTTGAAAAATTAAATCCTGCTTACAGCGTTTATTTTGGGCAAAATGATAAGATCACTATTCAAGATACCCTGGAGAAGATCTGTGATGCCTTTGAAAAGGAAGAAGCAGGTAGTTCTGTTCAACTCAAAAAATTTATTGATAAGGCCAAAAATAACTATGATATTGCGATTAAAGATCTGGTCTATAAACCTGGAGTTTCACCCTTAGAGTTGGTAACCTCCAAAACAATTACAAAATTAAATCAGTTTGTTAGCACGATAAAGAAAGATGTACGAAAAGAATTTAAAAATAAACGTTTAGCACAAATCCTTGAATTTCCCGTACTCTTTCTTGGTGCTAAACCCAGTGCTACTCCTTCATTTTATAATTTTATGAATTATGCTGATTTCGGTCTTGGAACTTTTCATCCTAAAGGCGGCATGTATCAGGTCATTGAGGCCATGAAAACATTGGCTATTGAATTGGGCGTAACGATTAAAACGAATAGTCCAGTTGAAAAAATCACTATTGACAATGGAAAAGCAACGGGTATTGTTACCAATGGTGAAACTATATTAAGTGATATTGTTTTAAGTGGTGCAGATTATCATCATACAGAAACCTTACTTGATCAGCCTTACCGACAATACTCAGAACGCTATTGGGAGAAAAAGACCTTTGCGCCTTCGTCGCTTCTCTTTTATGTAGGATTTGATAAAAAACTAAAAAATGTTGATCATCATACCTTGTTTTTTGATGTTGATTTTGATGCGCACGCTGAAGCGATCTATGATAATCCGGCCTGGCCAGAAAAGCCACTTTTTTATGCAAGTTTTCCAAGCAAAACAGATGACTCTGCTGCACCTGATGGTAAAGAAGCCGGTATTTTCCTGATTCCTTTGGCTCCTGGTTTGGAAGATACTGGAACCCTAAGAAATTTATATTTTGAAAAGATCATCGATCGTTTTGAAGAGGTCACTCAACAACAAGTGCGTTCAAATATCGAATTCAAAGAATCTTATTGCGTCAACGATTTTATTAAGGATTATAACTCCTATAAGGGAAACGCCTATGGCATGGCCAATACACTCCTGCAAACTGCATTTCTTCGTCCAAAATTAAGAAGTAAGAAAGTAGATGGATTATTTTTTACAGGTCAGCTTACTGTTCCTGGACCAGGTGTTCCCCCTTCCTTAATTTCTGGAAAATTAGTTTCGGAACTTATTCAGAAGGAATTTTTATTGAAGAAAAATGTTAGCAAAAAAGAATTATCTTACAACCTTTAATTTTAAAAACTATGAAATCAATTTTCGATACTGTTGGAAATCAATGTAGTGAGATCGTTACGAAATCATACAGTACCTCATTTTCAATGGCTACCAAAATGCTTTCGAAATCTATTAGAAAAGATATTTACAATATCTACGGCTTTGTAAGATTTGCAGATGAGATCGTTGATACATTTCACGACTATGATAAGGAAAAGTTGTTCACACGTTTTGAAAAGGACCTTGAACTTGCCTTGAAAGAAAGGATAAGTTTAAATCCTATACTGAATTCTTTTCAGGAAACCTTCCACAATTATAATCTTGAAAAAGCCCATGTAGACGCATTTATGAATAGTATGCGCATGGACCTTCACAAATCGAAATACCTAACCGATGAAGAGTATAAAAAATACATTTATGGCTCGGCAGATGTGGTGGGTCTCATGTGTTTAAAGGTTTTTGTTAAAGGAGATGAGGACAAATTCAATGCGCTAAAAGATTCGGCAATGTCACTTGGTTCAGCATTTCAAAAGGTCAATTTTTTAAGAGATCTTAAAGCTGATCATGAAGATCTAAACCGTACTTATTTTCCAAATACCGATCTCAATAATTTAGATGAATCGGCTAAGCAAGCCATTATTGATGAGATCGAAAATGACTTTGCTTTAGGATTAAGTGGCATTCAAAAATTACCGATGGAAGCGAAATTTGGCGTTTTTATGGCTTACCGCTACTACCGTCAACTTCTTAAAAAACTTAAGCGAACACCAGCTTTAGATCTTAAGAACGCGCGAATTCGTGTTCCTAATTATAAAAAAGTGGAACTGTTAACACGCAGTTATGTGAAATTTCAACTGAATTTATTGTAATTTTATAGCATGCAAACATTTTTCTGGATATTGGTATTTTTAGGCACGTTCTTCATCATGGAGTTCATGGCCTGGTTTACACATAAATATGTGATGCATGGTTTTTTATGGCATTTGCATAAAGATCATCATAACAAGGATCATGACAGTTGGTTTGAACGAAACGACGCGTTCTTTCTGTTTTATGCCGTTGTGAGCATGATCTGTTTTTACCTCTGGAGCTATGAAGGCATTTGGTTCGGATTGCCAATTGGATTGGGCATTATGGCTTATGGTGCTGCTTATTTTATAGTCCATGACATTTTTATCCATCAACGATTTAAAATGTTTAGAAATGCCAATAACTGGTACGCTAAAGGTGTTCGTCGTGCTCACAAAATTCACCATAAGCATTTAGGAAAACATAAAGGTGAGAACTTTGGAATGCTGATCGTTCCCTTTAAATATTTCAAGAAATAACAGATGAATTATCTGTATCTTCTTTTAAATTTAGGTTCATTATCTATTCCCTTTATATTTAGTTTTCATCCAAAATTAAAATTCTATAAAAAATGGCCTTATCTTATATTGGCCATGTTGCTCACCATGGTCGTTTTTATACCATGGGATGTTATATTCACCAATAATGGTATTTGGGGTTTCAATGAAAATTATTTTTTAGGAATGAAACTCTTTCAACTCCCAATTGAAGAATGGCTCTTTTTTATTTGCATCCCCTATGCTTGTGTATTTACACATTATGCACTGCTCTATTATTTTCCAAATCTTAAATTATCTTTAAAACTTACCACTGGTTTGTCCTGGGGTCTTCTTGTCGTGATGGTACTGCTGCTTAGTTTTCATTATGACAAATGGTACACACTTATCAATTATGGCTTTGCAATCATTTTGATCCTACTGGTATTAAAAAATAATTTGGAATTACTTCGAAGTTATTATCTGACCTTTCTGGTCATGCTCATTCCATTTTTTATTGTCAACGGGATCTTAACGGGTTCTGGTATTGAAGATCAGGTGGTATGGTATAACAATTCTGAAAATCTCGGCATTCGATTATGGACCATTCCAATTGAAGATACCATTTATGCCTTTACGCTTATCCTTATGAATTTAGCGCTTGTGGACTATTTTGAAAAACGATCATTGCGCAAGCAGCAACTCTAATTGCTCCCTTATAGCATTGCTATTCCAATTGGCCGCACCAGACTTGTCGATAACGACCTTGCCCTGTTTATCTATGATATAAGTCCTTGGAATACTTCTTACATTTAGATCTTCAGGGTATTCCGAAAGTGGGCTATAAACTTCCATGTCATAACCTTCCTTTTCAAAAAATGCAGTCACTACTTCGGAAGGTTCATTAGATATCAAAACGAAACGTACTTTTGTATTATAATCGTCGTACAAAGATTGAATGCTTTCCATTTCGGCTATGCACGGCGGACACCATGTTGCCCAGAAATTTAAAAAGATCACCTCACCTTCAAGCGATTTAAAATTAATTTGATCACCATTTAGACCCATTAGATTCCAGTTTTCAAATTTAAGTTGTTCACGTTTATTTTCATCTATAATGGAAGTACCAAATAATGCCAGTCCTTTATGCAAGAGTACCTGAATAGGCTGACGTGTTTGGGGAATGATCAGAATGAGGATCAATCCGAAGAAAATAATATTAGAGCGTCTAGATCTGTTTAATTTCATGTATTAAAGAGACGTTTTATTCTTGATTTACTTACATAAAAAAAGCTCCTAACTTGATTGGATTAGGAGCTTGTTTTTATGATTTAGCTTTTAAGCGTTTTGTTGCTTGATCAGATTCAATGCAGAACCTGCTCTGAACCACTCAATTTGTGCTTCATTGTAGGTGTGATTCGTTTTGATCATATCTTTTGAGCCATCTTTATGAACCACCTCAATAGTTAATGGTTTCCCTGGCGCAAATTCATTAAGATCCACAAAATTGAAGGTGTCATCCTCTTGAATCAAGTCATAATCACTTTCGTTAGCAAAGGTCAATCCAAGCATGCCTTGTTTTTTCAAATTAGTTTCATGAATTCTCGCGAAAGACTTCACAATAACTGCAGCAACACCAAGATGACGCGGTTGCATTGCAGCGTGTTCACGTGAAGAACCTTCACCATAATTATGATCACCAACAACAACCGTATATATTCCTGCGGCTTTATATTCTCGCTGCACATCTGGTACACCGCCATAATCTCCTGTGAGTTGACTTTTTACAAAGTTTGTTTTTTTATTGAAGGCATTCACAGCACCAATTAAGGTATTGTTGGCAATATTATCGAGATGTCCTCTAAAACGCAACCAAGGACCTGCCATAGAGATATGGTCTGTCGTACATTTTCCAAAGGCTTTGATCAATAATTTAGCGCCAGCAATACTATCTCCAATGGGTGTAAATGGAGTAAGTAATTGTAGGCGTTCTGAGTCTGGATTGACATTGATCACAACGGCGCTACCATCCTCTTCAGGTGCTAAGAAGCCATTGTCTTTAACATCGAAACCTTTTGGTGGTAACTCCCATCCTGTTGGCTCATCTAACATGACCTCTTCACCGTTTTCGTTGATCAGCTTGTCGGTAAGTGGGTTAAAATCCAATCGGCCAGCAATTGCAATTGCCGCCGTTAATTCTGGCGATGCCACAAAGGCATGTGTATTTGGATTGCCGTCAGCACGCTTGGCAAAGTTTCTATTAAAGGAATGTACAATGCTATTCTTAGGTGCATTTTTCGGATCTTCATAACGTGCCCATTGTCCGATACATGGTCCACATGCATTGGTGAATATTTTAGCATCTAATTTCTCAAAAACATCTAATATTCCGTCACGTTCAGCGGTATAACGCACTTGTTCTGAACCTGGATTTATTCCCAATTCTGATTTTGTTTTAAGTCCCTTATCTAAAGCTTGCTGTGCAATGGAAGACGCTCTTGACAGATCTTCATAAGACGAGTTTGTACAAGATCCTATCAATCCCCATTCAACTTTCATCGGCCAATCGTTCGCTGTTGCTTTTTCGGTCATATCCTTTCCTACGGCTGTAGATAGGTCGGGTGTGAACGGTCCGTTTAAAAGTGGTCCTAATTCTGATAAGTTAATATCGATGACTTGGTCGAAATATTTTTCTGGATTTGCATAAACTTCAGGATCTGCTGTCAGGTGTTCTCTCACCTGATTGGCCGCTTCGGCAACATCAGCACGTTCAGTGGCACGAAGGTAGCGTTCCATAGAATCGTCATAACCAAATGTTGAAGTTGTAGCACCAATTTCGGCACCCATATTACAAATGGTTCCTTTTCCTGTACACGACATAGATGTAGCTCCAGGACCAAAATATTCAACTATGGCGCCTGTGCCTCCTTTTACGGTAAGGATCTCAGCGACTTTCAAAATCACATCTTTTGGTGCTGTCCATCCAGACAATTTTCCAGTTAAACGCACACCGATCAATTTTGGAAATTTCAATTCCCA
>JABDMU010000080.1 GCA_013001285.1 Flavobacteriaceae bacterium | reverse complement strand
TTAAAGAAAAATATGAAACACATCACAAGGTTCGCATAAAGGATGAGGCTATAATTGGTGCCGTAGAATTGTCGAATCGATATATCACAAACAGGTTCCTTCCAGATAAAGCCATTGACCTTATGGATGAAGCAGCATCTAAACTGCGCATGGAGATAAATTCGAAACCAGAAGAACTGGACGTCTTAGATCGTAAGATCATGCAGCTTGAAATTGAAATAGAAGCGATAAAACGTGAAAAAGACGAATCTAAATTAAAAATTCTTCGTTCTGATCTTGCAAATTTGAAGGAAGAACGTAACGAACTTAACGCAAAATGGAAAAGTGAAAAGGAAGTTGTCGAAAATATCCAAAATGCGAAATTAGATATCGAGAATTATAAACTCGAAGCTGAAAAGGCCGAGCGTGAAGGCAATTATGGTAAAGTGGCCGAACTTCGTTATGGAAAGATCAAAGAAGCTCAGGAGCGATTGGAAACATTACAGGTTGCCCTGCAAGCGCAACAAGGATCAGCGCTTATTAAAGAAGAAGTGACCTACGAAGATATTGCAGATGTTGTTGCCAAATGGACTGGGATTCCAGTGACCAAAATGATTCAAAGCGAACGCGAGAAATTACTCAAGTTGGAGGATGAATTGCATAAACGTGTTGTTGGTCAGGAGGAAGCCATTGTAGCAGTAAGTGATGCTGTAAGACGTAGTAGAGCAGGCTTACAAAATCCGCAGAAACCTATTGGTACATTCCTTTTTCTCGGGACTACAGGTGTGGGTAAGACCGAATTAGCAAAGGCCTTAGCAGCGTATTTGTTTGATGACGAAAATGCTATGACCCGAATTGATATGAGCGAATATCAGGAGCGACATGCTGTTAGCCGATTGGTTGGAGCCCCTCCAGGATATGTGGGATATGACGAAGGCGGACAACTAACTGAAGCGGTTCGTAGGAAACCGTATTCGGTGGTTCTGCTTGATGAAATTGAAAAAGCACATCCAGATACTTTCAACATTTTGCTGCAAGTATTAGATGAAGGTAGATTAACAGATAATAAAGGTCGTATTGCTGATTTCAAGAATACCATCATCATTATGACGTCCAACTTAGGAAGTCATTTAATCCAGGAACGCTTCGAAGCCACGAAAAACATAGATTCTGCTATTGAAGCTGCTAAAATTGATGTGCTTGCACTTCTAAAACAGAACGTGCGTCCTGAATTTTTAAACCGTATTGATGATACCATCATGTTCACACCTTTGTCGAAAAAAGATATTGTTGCTATAGTTGGCTTACAACTTAAAGGTGTAACGAAAATGATAGCTCAACAAGGCATAACCTTCGATGCAACAGATGAGGCTATCGCTTATTTGGCCGAACGAGGATACGATCCTGAATATGGGGCACGACCAGTAAAACGTGTTATTCAGAAAGAAGTACTGAACAGATTAAGTAAGGAGATCCTGTCTGGGCAAGTAAAAACAGATAGTATCATTTTATTAGATGCCTTTGATGATGAACTCGTCTTTAGAAATCAAGACGAACTTATAGATAAAGAAATGTAACAAAGGATAAGATTTATAGTCTTTATATTGGTTGGTTAGTTGAAAGGCAACGTAAATTTCAAATTTGAAATAAGCGTTGCTTTTTTTATTTATTAAAAATTATTCCCTGATAAAAATCATTGTGTTAACTTTATAATGTACTTAGCTTAGTCACATGAAATTAAACAGTTATATTGACCATACTCTTCTTAAACCAACAGCAACGAAAAATGAAATCATTAAACTATGCAACGAGGCTATAACCTATGATTTTTTTGCTGTTTGTGTCAATGGCTGTTATGTTGCATTGGCAAATGAGCTTCTTAGTGATTCCTCTGTAAAAGTGTGCTCAGTAATTGGTTTTCCGTTAGGCGCAATGGCAACTGAAGCCAAGGTATTTGAAGCAAAAAATGCTATTGCTCAAGGCGCTGACGAAATTGATATGGTTATAAATCTCGGTGCGCTAAAAAACAAGCATTATGATTTTGTTTTTGACGATATAAATCAGGTTAAAAAAGCTATTGGCGATCATACCTTAAAGGTTATTTTAGAGATAAGTGAATTAAGCTATGATGAAATTTCTAAAGCCAGTTCCATTTGTGTCGATGCCAAAGCTGATTTTGTGAAAACATCTACTGGATTTAGCTCAGGAGGTGCAAGTATTGAAGCCATTAATATCATGAAAAAGGCGATCAATGGAAAAGCGAAGATGAAGGCATCTGGAGGGATCAGAGATTATGATACGGCAAAAACATATATCGATTTGGGTGTTGATCGCCTAGGTGTATCATCTGGAATTGCCATAATGAATGGAACCAAATCGAATTCTAATTATTAAATACAAATTATGAGTGTACATATTGAAGCAAAAAAAGGCGATATCGCGGAAACCATTTTATTACCTGGTGATCCGTTGAGGGCAAAATGGATCGCAGAAACCTATTTTGAAAATCCAGTTTGCTTCAATAGAATACGGAATATGCTCGGTTACACTGGTATGTATAATGGCACTCGCATCTCGGTCATGGGAACAGGCATGGGTGTGCCCAGCATTTCAATATATGCGCATGAGCTCATCACAGAATTTGGTGTTAAAAACCTCATCCGTGTAGGCAGTGCAGGCTCCTATCAACCCCATATTAAAGTGTATGATGTGGTTTTAGCCATGGCGGCTTCATCTACTTCTGGCGTAAACGAATTGCGTTTTGGTGGTGCCGATTATGCTCCTACTGCAGATTTTGAGTTGTTCATCAAAGCCGTTGAAATTGCAAAACAAAAAAACATCAAGGTCAAAGGAGGCAACGTATTGACGAGTGATGAATTTTATGCCGACGAATTTGAGTCCTTTAAAAAATGGTCGAAATTCGGTGTGCTTTGTGTAGAAATGGAAGCAGCTGGTCTGTATACCACCGCAGCAAAACATAAGGTTAATGCTTTGGCCATACTTACCATTTCCGATTCTCTAGTCACTGGCGAACGCACTTCAAGTAAAGAACGTGAAACCACTTTTAGAAACATGGTAGAAATAGCCCTTGAACTCGCATAGCTTTTTAACAGCCCACAAAGGCAATTGATTAAAAAGAATTTTATATTTGATCAAATTCAATATGTATAGTTTTATGAAACATTTAATCGCAGTCGTATTTATTTTATTTTTTATCATCCCAAGCTCCGCCCAAGAAGAAGTGAATGAGAAAGCCACAACCATTTATTTTATTCGGCATGCAGAAAAAGATAGAAGCGATAAAACAAATCGCGATCCTCATCTCAAACAAAAAGGGTTATTACGTGCGGTGAAATGGAGTACTGTTTTAGAACATATTCAATTTGACAGGATCTATTCTACCAATTATAACAGAACGCTTGAAACTGCGAGACCTACAGCCGAAAGAAACGATATAGATGTCATTTCAATGTATGACCCTCGTGATATTGACGGACAATCATTTCTAGAAACCAACAAAGGAAAAACGGTTCTGGTTGTGGGTCATAGTAATACGACGCCTGCTTTTGTTAATGCCATTTTAGGTGAAGAAAAATATCCTCAAATAAATGATAAGAATAATGCGAATTTATATATCGTCACGATCTCTCCGTCTGGTGAAAAATCTGATATGCTTATTGTAGTGAATTAACCGAAACATTCTCGGTTTCTATTTTTGACAACAATTCAAGTGTTCCTTGTTCAAAATAACTGTCTAGTTCCTCCAGTTTAGCAGTCGCCACCTTTGGTTTAAAATTATTATAATCAACGATTCGTAGGCCATTTATATAGCGTTCATTATACGCTTCTCGAAAACGCATCCCACCACCATTTACATGAAATGAATAGGCCAGATACTCCAATTTAAACGTTTCGGTGTGTATCCAATGCATATAGACATCTTCAAAATCATCACCTCCACCCTCTTCCGAAAAATTAACTTGAATTTTATGATAGTCATTCCCTTTAACAGTAGCCTTTCCTATATATGTTTTACGCACTGCAGAATCGTTCAATCCATAAGGCAAAAGCACAAAATAATTGACTGAATTTATGGAGTTTTCAATACGTTGAGCCAATGAATCAGGAATTATCACCTGCTCACCATTCACTTGTCGGATAAATTCGGAATGACTTGAATATATATCCTTGATCTCTTGAAGCGAATCAGTCGTAATTCTGATATACTTGAACGCCCCATCGCGTCGTTGGGATGAATAGTGTTTATCACGGAAATCAAATTCGATTTGAACAGCATTATATAGTTCTCCACCTGAAACCTTTATAGCTTCATCAATAGCATATTTCGCCAAACGATTATGATCTTCTTTATTATTACAAGAAAAGATCAATAATACTAGAAAGAGGAAATACAAATTGTTTCTCATATTAAACATTTTAAGAATAGTAGCTAAACTAATCAATTCATTACATTATAAGAATTAATAAATTTGATTAGTTTTGAGCACGATGCAAAACAAAGTTCAAATAAAAAACAAAAAGGCCCGATTTGAGTATGAAATACTCGATAAATATACCGCTGGAATTGTTTTAACTGGCACAGAGATCAAGTCAATTCGGGCAAGTAGAGCGTCTATTGCGGAGAGTTTTTGTGAATTTAATGATAATGGTGAACTTTTTATCATTAATATGACTATTGAACCTTATGAGTTTGGAACACATTATAATCATAAACCCAAAGCAGAACGAAAACTTCTCCTAAACAAAAAGGAACTTCAAAAGTTACAGAAAGATGTTCAAACAAAAGGCTTGACCGTTATCCCCTTATTGCTTTTTATTAATGAAAATGGTTATGCTAAACTTGATATCGCTTTGGCCAAAGGAAAAAAATTGTTTGATAAACGCGACACGATCAAGGATCGCGATAACAAAAGACATCTTGACCGTATAAAGAAAAATTTCAAGTAATTTTAAGAGAATACTAACAGCAACTTCAAACTATTGTTGTTATGTTTGACCTAATACAGCTTAAATGAAAAGAATGCCTTCTTTTATCAAATCAACATTATGAAAGCCTATTTATTCCTTGTTGTTCTTCTCTTTTTATCCTTTTCGAGCTTTGCTCAAATAAAAGGAAAGGTCACCAACGCAAAAGGAGACCCACTAAACACTGTTAATATTTATATTGAAAACACCTTTATAGGTACAACCTCAAATGAAGAAGGCAATTATGAATTAAATGTTTCTGAAAAAAAATCCTATGTTGTAACGTTTAAATATCTTGGTTTTAAAACCGAAAAACGAAGGATCACGGTTGAAAATTTCCCCTATGATCTGGACGTTCAAATGCTAGAGGAAGAATTTATTTTAGAAGAAGTTGTATTAAATTCTGAAGAAAATCCAGCAAACCGAATCATCCGACAAGCCATTGCCAATAGAAAACAAATGCTGGAGAAAGTTGATGCCTATACCGCAAAGTTTTACTCACGCGGACTCATACGTATTAAAAATGCTCCTGAAAAAATTCTTGGTCAAGAGATTGGCGATCTTGGAGGTGGACTTGATTCTACCAGATCCGGAATTATATATCTTTCTGAAACCATTTCAGATATTGCCTTTAGAAGACCTAACGATTTAAGTGAAAAAATAGAAGCTTCAAAAGTAAGTGGTGACGATAATGGCTTCAGTTTTAATACCGCAAGTGATGTCAATTTTAATTTTTATAAGAACACTGTAGAGCTTGGAAATCAAATTGTTTCACCCATTGCCGATTATGCTTTCAACTATTATAGATACGAATTAGTAGGTGTTTTTTATGATGATCTTGGGCATTTGATCAACCAAATTAAAGTCATTCCAAAACGTGAAAACGACCGCATTTTTGCAGGTACAATTTATATCGTAGAAGATCAATGGGCCATCTATGCTTTAGAACTTGATATTACAGGACAACAGGCACAAATTCCACCAGCTGATGTGATCACTTTAAAACAAACCTTTACCTATTCGAATGATGATAAATTCTGGGTTTTATTATCTCAAAGCTTGGACTTCTCTTATGGTTTGTTTGGAATTGAAGGCGATGGGCGATTTACTGCTGTTTATAGCGACTATGATTTTTCACCTGAATTTGAAACCAAACAATTCACGAATGAAATATTAAGTTTCAAGCAAGAAGCCAATAAAAAAGATTCACTGTTTTGGAACATTCAACGACCAGTACCCTTAACCATTGAGGAAGCTAGTGATTACATTAAAAAAGATAGCATTCAAATCGTTCGCAAGTCGAAAACATATTTAGATTCTATCGATGCAAAAAATAATAAGTTCAGATTGACAAATATACTTACAGGCTATGACTTTCAAAATACTTATAAGGAAGTCTATTTTAATGTTAGTGGTCCACTGGGAAAAATAAATTTTAACACCGTTCAAGGCTATAACAACAATGTTTCTTTAAATTTTAGAAAAAACTATGACGAATTTAGACGCTATTTGAATGTAAACGCTAATATTGGTTATGGAATTGATGACGATAGATTGCGTGGATCTGCATCCATTACTTACAAATTTAATAATATAAGTAGACCGTTTTTAACCCTTTCTGCTGGTGTTTCTGCACAACAGTTCAATCCTTCAGAACCCATTAGTCCTTTTATCAATAGTGTAAGCACTTTGTTTTTTGAGGATAATTACATGAAGATCTTTGATAGAAGTTTCGCTCAAATCTCTTATGCTCAAGAATGGTTCAATGGCTTTCGATTTAATTCAAGTTTGAGTTATGAACGACGACATCCACTTTATAACAATACGACCTATACCATCATTAATGAAAAAAATGATGTTTATACCAGTAACAATCCCTTAATGGAAAACGCTTTTGGAACGGCTTCTTTTGAATCGCATCATATCGTAAAATTTAATGCAACAGCTAGAATCCGATTCGGACAAAAATATTTTAGTTATCCCAATAGTAAATTTACAGTGCCAAACAACAATTTTCCAACTGTATTTTTAAGCTATGAAAAAGGACTGGGAGCTACCAACTCAAATTATAATTTCGATCAGTTGAAGATCAGATTAACACAAGGATTTGATATTGGCAACAAAGGAACTTTTCAATATAATTTAAGGGCAGGGACATTTTTTAATGCAGACGATATTGCCTTTATGGATTACCAGCATTTTAATGGTAATCAAACACATGTTGGAACCTCTCAAAGCTATTTAAATGTGTTTAACAATTTACCATATTATGCGCTCAGCACTAATAAGTCCTATCTTGAATTTCATGCCGAACATGATTTCAAGGGATTGATATTGGGAAAATTGCCATTAATCAATAAACTGAATTACAATTTGGTTTTAGGCGCTCATAGTTTGGCCACTTCCGACAGAAAACCATATTATGAATTCTCAATGGGAATTGATAATATTGGCTTCAAAAAATTTAGATTTTTGCGTCTTGATTATGTACGATCTTATCAAAGTGGATTTGTCAGCGATGCTTTTATTTTTGGATTGAAATTCTTAAATTTTATTAACTAAAGAATCTAACTTTTTTCTTTTAGAACACCGTTTAATTAAGAATTCAATACTGCAGGTCACGAGATTGGTAAAAAGATTTTTTATTAATTGCTTCTTATAATTTGTTCGTTATTCTATAAATTATTTTTATTTGTGAATCATTTTTATCTGTATCTTCGATAGGCTAATCTTTAATCCAGTTTATGATGAAATGTCATATTCAAATCAATGAAATAAAGACTATTAATTCAATTGATGGTTTTTGGAGCACTCAAGATTATATTCAACTTTTAGAAGCTTTTAATTTTCCAGATGCCGAAGGTGGTTCTGATCAAGAACTACTTGATCTATTGTATTTAGCGATAACCGATTTTGATCCGGATGAAGCTGCCGAAATCATGTTGAAATTCAAATTATCTGATAAACTTAGCGAAGGACAAATTAAAAATCTAGCTCATGAAATGATCGAAGATAATGTTGCTGAAGAATACAGTGACATCGCATTGCATTTTCAATTGTTTAATATTAATCAATTGCTTCATAAAGCTTATAATGGCACCTTCCCAAATGCCAAAGCAAGTCGAATTAGTTTAGCCCTGAATTTTGTAGGTCATGAAAAAACCGATATTGATGAGGCTTTAATTTTAAAGGCTATTTCAAACGGATTAAGTGATCGAAACCTGATAAAACGCTTATTTGAACCTCAAATAAAAGCTGAAGTTGAGTTTCCTGAAGCTAAAGATATTGTTTGGCAACTTAAAGCTATAAACCAAACGACCTTTGAAATTATAACTTCGGATTATTGGCTTAATAAAGAAGATTTTGAAAGTACTGATTTTGAAGGTCCAATTCATGAAATTGATGACTGATTTCACTTATGGCTTTAATTGAAAAACATAACGATTATGTTATCAGAGAAGCTCTTCCCAATGAATTTGAGGCTGTCGGGCAACTTATGGTTACTGTTTATTCACAATTAGAAGGGTTTCCAAGTCCAATTGAACAACCTAAATATTATAAAAATCTAAGAGAAATTGCTTCGTTTTCTAAGCAACCTAAAGTTAAATTATTGGTCGCGATCAATTCTGATAAATCCGTTTTAGGTGCCGTCGTCTATTTTGGTGATATGGCTTATTATGGCTCTGGCGGAATAGCGACCCAAGAAAAGAATGCATCTGGTTTTCGTTTATTAGCAGTTGATCCTAAAGCACGCGGTTTAGGCATTGGCAAAAGCTTATCGAAGGCATGTATAAACTTGGCCAAATTGGAAGGCAATTCAAATATGGTGATCCATTCTACCAAAGCCATGCAAATAGCCTGGTCTATGTATGAAAGTATGGGTTTTAAACGATCTAAAGATTTAGATTTTATACAAGATGACCTTCCAGTTTACGGGTTCAGGTTGTCACTTTAAAGCTTCTGAATAAATATACTGGTAATGGTTTTAATCCCATCTATGTAATTACCAAGTCTGATATTTTCATTCGGACTATGCTGATTGTTATCTGGATTCACGGTTGGTACAGCAACAGCTGGCAATCCCAAAGTAATGACAAATGGAGAAATAGGGATTGATCCACCCGTAGTTCTAATTTGAATTGGGTCCGCTCCAAAGGCATAATGCATTCCTTTTCTTAGCCATTTCCCAATTTCTGAATCAAACTCTGTTCTAAATGCCCCATAAGACACCTCAGCATTAAATCGAGCGATCTTGTCGTATGTCATACGTTCTTCTTCAGTTGGTTTATCTTCAACCAAATGATAACCTTGATCAATGATGTGCTGTCTTAATAAACTAACCATGCGATCACCATTGGTTTCTTTAACCAAGCGAATGTTCAGTTCGGCAATAGCGGAAGCTGGAATAATAGTACGGCGCTCCTTCCCTACCCAAGCTGCTTCCAGACCCAATATACCAAGTGCCGGATATTGCATTGATTCTTGAAACGATTCGCCAATATTATCGGTTGAATTTATTCCGAAATCTTTTTTGATCTGAACTTCATCATCTGGAACTTCTTTTAAAATGGATTTTACTGTTTCACTTAAATCAATGCCATCGTACCATCCTGGAATGGCTACACGACCATCATCATGATGCATTGAAGCCAGTAATTTTGAAAGTTTTAGTGCCGGATTGGGTGCAAAGTTGCCATAATTACCGCTATGTAAAGGCGTTCTAGGTCCGAATACTTCTAAAGATACTGTGGCAATGCCACGTGCACCATAGCTTAATGTAGGTTCATTGGATAAGTGTCGCGGTCCATCAAAGATCACCAGCATATCTGAAGATAGATCATCTTTGTATTGACTTACAGCCTTGGGTAATTGTGGCGAACCTAATTCCTCCTCAAAATCCATAATGACCTTGATGTTAAAATTAGGATTGATCTGCTTATCGTTCAGAATATCCATAGCCTTAAGAAACATCATCACGGGGCCTCTTGCATCAGATGCCGATCTTGAAAAAATACGCCAATCACGATCTATTTCAGACTGTAAATTGGTCCATGGCATTTCTGTCCATTGTTCACCTTTAAAAGTCTTTAAGGCTGGAATATATGGGTCTTTTTGATACCATTTGGAGGTGTCAACAGGTTGCCCATCAATTTGAAGATAAACAAGAACCGTTTTTGCTGCATTTTCCTGAAATCGTTCTGCCAATAATAAAGGTACTGTTGCTGTTTCAAGTCTTCTGGTTTGAAATCCTCTTTTTGAAAATGCATCTTCGCACCAAAGCAGATTTTCAGCAAGTTGCTCTGGATAATTAGAATCGTTAGGTAAACTAAAAAATTCCTTTAATTCTGAAAATGAAGCTTTTGCATATTTTAGAGCGAGGTCATCGAGTTCAGCTTTTTTTAAATCCTGGGCATAGGTCGAAGGGCAGCCGAAAAAAACTATAATACATATATAATAAAGGATTTTCATGCTCAAGTCTTATTTTCTAATAAAGGTACAAACCGAAATTCACCCAATTCATGTTTTTCAAATTCTTTTTCGCCTTTTCTAATGTATAGCGTCATGACCTGAACGTCCTCACCTACAGGAATAACGAGCCTACCCCCAATCTTTAATTGTTCTAATAGAGGTTTAGGTACAAATGGAGCTCCTGCAGTAACAATGATACTATCAAATGGCGCTTCTTTTGGTAATCCTTTATAACCATCACCAAAAATGAGTTTTTTAGCTACATATCCTATTTTCGGTAAAAATTTATTCGTTTTCTTAAACAATTCTTGTTGGCGTTCAATACTATATAATTTGGCGCCAAGTTCGATCAATACAGCAGCTTGATACCCACTGCCTGTTCCAATTTCCAATACCTTATCCCCTTTCTGGACCTGAAGGAGTTCGGTTTGATAGGCCACGGTATAAGGCTGAGATATGGTTTGATCGGCCGCAATAGGAAATGCTTTATCCTGATACGCATGATCAATAAATCCTGAATCCATAAAAAGATGACGTGGGATTTTACCAATGGCAGCTAACACCTTTTTATCTTTAATCCCTTTCTTCTTAATGGTGTTCACCAATTGCTGGCGTAATCCTTTATGTTTAAATGTATCTTTCAATTGTGAAGGCGAATTAGTATTGTAAAATTAAATAAACAATTTGAACATAAAAATATAATCTTTAAACTTAGAACCTACTGCATTCTATTTAAAAAAAGTTTATTTTTGCTGAAAACCAAATTTTATGCTTAAAGCTGGTGTTCTTGGTGCTGGTCATCTTGGTAAAATTCATCTTAGACTTCTTAATCAATCTGAAAAATATGAGCTTGTAGGCTTTTATGACGCCGATCCTGATAATGCTAAAAAAGTGGAAGCAGAATTTGGGTATACTTATTTTGATTCAATTGATGCCTTGATCGATGCAGTTGATATGGTAGACATTGTCACGCCAACACTATCTCATTATGATTGTGCTGTGAAGGCAATTAAAAAAGGCAAGCATATCTTTATTGAAAAACCCATAACCAATACCGTTGAAGAAGCCGAAAATATTAGGGAACTTCTTTCAGAACATAATTTAAGGGGTCAGGTTGGACATGTTGAACGTTTTAACCCAGCTTTTTTAGCTGTAAAGGATCAGCTTGAAAATCCCATGTTCATTGAAACCCATCGCCTTGCCGAATTTAATCCAAGAGGCACAGATGTTCCTGTGGTTCTTGATTTAATGATCCATGACATTGATATCATTTTAAGTGTTGTACGTTCAAAAGTTGTGAATGTATCAGCAAGTGGTGTTTCGGTGATAAGTAACTCACCAGATATCGCGAACGCCCGATTGGAATTTGAAAATGGATGTGTGGCAAATTTAACGGCCAGTCGGATTTCGCTTAAGAACATGCGAAAATCAAGATTTTTTCAGCGTGATGCTTATATTTCAGTAGACTTTCTTGAAAAGAAATGTGAGGTTGTAAAAATGAAAGATGCACCTGAGCAACCAGGCGATTTTGACATGATTTTACAAAATGCGGAAGGCGAAAAAAAACAGATCTATTTTGCAAATCCTGAGGTGGCAAATAATAATGCCATTCTTGACGAATTGGAATCATTCGCTCACGCTATTAATACGAATACATCTCCTGTAGTAACACTGCACGACGGTACCGAAGCGCTGCGTGTTGCTTCCCAAATTATAAATTGTTTTAAATAATAAATTAAAAGTGATCCATTATCTATGAAAAACATAGCAGTTATTGGTGCAGGTACTATGGGCAACGGCATTGCTCATACATTTGCGCAAAGTGGTTTCAAAGTACAGCTTATTGATGTTAGTGATGCTGCATTAAAAAAAGGTATTGAGACCATTGTCAAGAATTTAGATCGTATGATCGTGAAGGAAAAAATTTCCGAAGCAGATAAAGAAAGTACTATTAATAATATCACTACATACACCAGTATTCCCGAAGGCGTTGAGTATGCAGGTCTTGTGGTTGAAGCTGCAACTGAAAATGTAGACCTTAAACTAAACATCTTCAAGCAACTTGATGAGGCTTGTCCAGAAGACACCATTTTGGCCACTAATACGTCTTCAATTTCAATAACCCAAATTGCTGCGGTTACAAAGAGGCCAGAACGGGTTATTGGTATGCATTTTATGAATCCTGTACCGATTATGAAATTAGTTGAGATCATCCGCGGCTATAATACAAGTAATGACGTTACCAAAACCATCATGGACCTATCCTCTACTTTAGGGAAGGTTCCCGTAGAGGTCAATGATTATCCAGGGTTTGTGGCTAATAGAATACTAATGCCAATGTTAAACGAATCTATTGAAACCTTATATAATGGTGTGGCTGGCGTTCAAGAAATTGATACAGTTATGAAATTAGGGATGGCACATCCAATGGGTCCATTACAACTGGCCGATTTTATTGGTCTAGACGTTTGCTTATCTATTCTTAACGTCATGTACGACGGCTTTAAAAACCCAAAATATGCACCATGTCCACTATTGGTAAATATGGTAAGGGCTGGAAAACTAGGTGTCAAGTCTGGAGAGGGATTCTATGATTATTCTGAAAGTCGTAAGGCTGAAACTGTTTCTAAACAATTTAACTAAGTCCCATATGATTTTCTTCGGCAATTGTCATATGACGAATTATAGCCCATTCATTTTTATTCAATTATGCCAAAAAATAAAACTTTCGTTTGATTATTAAATGAACATAGAGGAACATTTAAATAATATAAAATCACAACTCTCAGAAGATGTTACTTTGGTGGCAGTTTCTAAGACGCAACCGGTTGAAATTATTCAAAAGGCCTATGATGCTGGGCAACGCATATTTGGTGAAAATAAGATTCAAGAAATGGTTGAAAAACAGAGTCAGTTACCCGATGATATTGAATGGCATATGATTGGGCATGTTCAAAGGAACAAGGTGAAATATATGGCTGAGTTTGTTCACATGATCCATGGTGTTGAAAGTTTAAAATTATTAAAAGAGATCAATAAGCAGGCTAAAAAATATGACCGAATAATCGCTTGTTTATTGCAGATCAAGATCGCAACCGAGGATACAAAATTTGGAATGACCGAG
The DNA here is from genome assembly GCA_013001285.1 of Flavobacteriaceae bacterium. Taxonomy (GTDB): domain Bacteria; phylum Bacteroidota; class Bacteroidia; order Flavobacteriales; family Flavobacteriaceae; genus JABDMU01. Next base: position 14,123 of record JABDMU010000080.1, on the reverse strand, counting down.
GATGAAGCACTTTCAATTTTAAGATCCGATGACTATTTGAAACTAAACAATGTCAAATTAGTTGGTGTCATGGGGATGGCGACTTTCACCAATGATAAAGCCCAAGTCGAAAAAGAGTTCAAAAGCTTAAAGCAGACTTTTGATCTTTTAAAAATCAAGATAAAAGATTCAAAAGCCTTTGAGGTTATTTCTATGGGAATGAGTGGGGATTTTAAAATAGCCTTATCTTGTGGAAGCAACATGGTTAGAATAGGAAGTAGTATATTTGGTTCAAGAAATTAATAATAAAGACAAGAAGATATTTACGCAATAGTTGATATAGAAACCACAGGCGGCAAGTACAATGAAGAAGGCATTACTGAAATTGCAATTTATAAATATGACGGACATGAAGTTGTCGATCAGTTTATAAGTCTTATAAATCCAGAAAGGGAAATTCAACCATTTGTAGTTAACCTTACTGGAATTTCATCAAGTATGCTAAGAAATGCGCCCAAATTTTATGAGGTCGCAAAGCGGATTGTTGAAATCACTGAGGGCAGCATAATCGTTGCCCACAATGCCAAATTTGATTATCGCATTTTAAAAACAGAATTCAAGCGCTTAAGCTATCCCTTTGAGAAACAAACATTATGTACTGTTGAATTGTCTAAAAAGCTCATTCCTGGTTATAAATCCTATAGTTTGGGAAAGCTCACCCGACAATTAGGCATCCCTGTTAGTGACAGACACCGTGCATCAGGTGATGCATTGGCTACAGTTCAATTATTTAAGATGTTGTTAGCTAAGGATTCCGAAAAGACCATAATAAAAAGTTCTATTCGGTTGGAACCAAAATTTCAAATGGAACCACGTTTGAACGATATTATTGAGGCCCTTCCTTCTATAACCGGTGTTTATTATATGCATAAGGAAGATGGCGATGTGATTTATATCGGTAAAAGCAAAAATATAAAAAGACGGGTTACGCAACACTTTACAGGACAGAATCCTAAATCAAAAAAAATGCAATTGCAAGTAGCTGCTGTTACCTACGAAGAAACTGGTAGTGAATTGATCGCCTTATTAAAGGAAAGTGAAGAAATTAAACGCAATAAACCCATCTTCAACCGAGCTCAACGACGCACATTGTTCACACATGGCTTGTTTTCGTACCAAGATGAACAAGGCTATAAAAATTTAAAGGTTTCCAAAGTGAATAAAACCGATAGCCCAATTACGACATTCTCTAATTTACAAAGTGCCAAAAGTTTTATGTCGCGTATTATTGATGAACAACAATTATGTCAGAAGCTAACAGGTGTATATAAAACCAATGGAAGTTGCTTTAACTATACCATAAAACAATGTTTAGGCGCTTGTATCTGTGAAGAGGAAGTGAATGCCTATAATGAACGTGTTGAAAAAGTGATACATCATTATAGTTTTAGAAATGAAAATATGGTCATTATAGATCGTGGTCGTAATATTGATGAACGCAGTGCTGTACTTATTGAAAATGGTGTTTACAAAGGTTATGGTTTTTTTAATTTAAATTATCAGATCACTAATTATGAAGTCCTTCAAGCTATGATCACGCCTATGCTACACAATAGAGACACCCAACATATCATACAGAATTCAATTCGAAAGAATAAAAAACTCAAATTGATGAAATTAGATAAGGTATCATTGAATACATAATCTTTTACTAATTTTGCTTCTATAGTTATGGAAACTCGAAAAAAGAGCTGGAGAACCAAATTACATGTTATTATTTATGGCACGAATACACCTGCCGGTAAACTTTTCGATCTTATTTTGCTTATTGTCATACTGGCGAGTATTGTCTTGGTCATGCTCGAAAGTGTAAAGGAAATAGACGACAAATATCACAACTTTTTAAATGCTGCAGAATGGGTTGTGACCATTCTTTTTTCTATAGAATATATCGCTCGAATTGTAACTGTTAAAAAACCCCTTAAATATATAACGAGTTTTTATGGAGTAGTTGATTTATTATCGACCATTCCAAAATATATTTCACTATTTATTGCTGGAACACATGCCCTAGTTGCCTTGCGTGCCTTGCGATTGTTACGTGTATTTAGAATCCTGAAACTAGCCCGATTTATGGGGGCTTCTAAATCAATATCAAGAGCATTAAAAGCCAGCCGTGTAAAAATCTCGGTATTCTTATTCGCTGTGATCATCCTTTCCATCATTTTAGGAACCATCATGTATATTATCGAAGGTGATGAAAGTGGTTTTACAAGCATCCCAGAAGGTATTTATTGGTGTATTGTTACCCTCACAACAGTAGGCTATGGTGATATTACTCCGGTAACACCTTTTGGTCAATTTATTGCTTCTTTAGTTATGATCATGGGTTACGGTATAATAGCGGTTCCAACAGGGATTGTTACTGCCGAAATTGCTACCCAAAATAAAGTAGCCAAACAAACGGATTCCTCTACTGACCACGCCATTTGTATGGGCTGTGGTACTGATGACCATAGAAATGAAGCCGACTTCTGTTATCACTGCGGTTATCGCATAAAAGAACATTGATTATTTCAACTGGAAATAAAAAATATTTGATTTGTATTGTTGGCCCAACTGCAATTGGTAAAACAACCTTAAGCATTGCACTTGCAAAGTATTTTAATACCGAAATTATTTCGGCAGATTCTAGACAATTCTATAAAGAAATGTCAATTGGAACCGCAGTGCCTTCTAGTGAAGAATTAGCTGCCGTTAGACATCATTTTATTCAACATAAGAGCATTCAAGACAACTACAATGTTGGTGCATTTGAATCTGATGCCTTGTCCATTTTACAGACTCTTTTTCAAAGTCATGATATCGCGATCATGGTTGGTGGCTCGGGACTTTATGTGGAGGCCGTAATTAATGGATTGGACGTGTTTCCTGAAATTGATCCCACCATTCGATCACGTTTAAATGAGCGCCTCGCCTCTGAAGGAAAAGAGCTGTTAAGTTTAGAGTTAAAGCAATTAGATCCGAAAGCATATGAACAAATCGATAGTGATAATCCCAGACGTATCATTCGCGCTTTAGAAGTTTGTTTAGGGACTGGTAAACCGTATTCAAGTTTTTTAAAGAAATCTTCTGTAATAAGGCCTTTTGAAACTATATTAATAGGCTTGGATGCAGATAGGCCAACCATTTATGAACGCATAGAACAACGTGTTGATCTTATGATCAATGATGGCCTTGTTGAAGAGGCGCGTCATTTGATGGATGAACGCCACTTAAATGCCTTGAATACCGTTGGCTACAAGGAATTGTTTCAGTATTTCGACAACACATGGACATTAGAATTTGCAATTTCAGAGATCAAAAAAAATACGCGTCGGTTTGCAAAACGCCAATTGACCTGGTTCAAAAAAAATAAGGCCATACACTGGTTCAATTTTCAAACACCAACTTCTGAGATCATCAAACTCATTGCTGAAAAAATAAAAAAGTCAGCGTAAAAGCTGACTTTTTTTATATTCTATTTATAAGAAGGTATTAAGCTTTTTGATTGACGACCAATCTAAAGCCTTCACCATGAATGTTTAAAATTTCAACGTTCTCATCTAATTTGAGATATTTTCTCAATTTGGCGATGTATACATCCATACTTCTTGATGTGAAGTAATTGTCGTCACGCCATATCTTTGTCAACGCCAATTCTCGAGGCATCAAATCGTTTTCATGTAATGCAAGCAAGCGCAAAAGATCATTTTCCTTAGGAGATAATTTAATAGCATCACCGCCTTTGTATTTTAAGAATCTGAGCTTCGAATTTAAATGGAATCCTCCTATTTCAAACTCGAACTGTTTAGAATCGGCAACACTATCAGTTGCTTTACGTTGCATAATGGCTTTGATCTTCATGAGTAAGACTTCACTATCGAAAGGCTTATTCAAGTAATCGTCTGCCCCAACTTTATATCCTTTTAGAACATCTTCCTTCATGGCTTTGGCGGTTAAAAAGACAATGGGCACGTCGGTATTCTTTTCACGAATCTCCTTTGCTAAAGTAAAGCCATCCTTATATGGCATCATGACATCAAGGATGCAAAGATCAAAATCGTCTTTCTTAAATTTTTCGAAGCCTTCCATACCATTTTTCGCATGCACCACATCGTAATTATTCATATTTAAATAATCTCTCAAGACTGTTCCAAAATTTGGATCATCTTCTACTAATAGTATTTTTTTATTCTGTTCTTCCATAATCACTTTAAGATATTAATGGTAATTTAATTATAAAGGTACTACCTTTTCCTTTTTCACTTTCAACTGAAACATGGCCTTGATGGTCATCAACTATACGTTTTACGTAAGCTAATCCGAGTCCATGTCCTTTTACATTATGTACGTCACCAGTATGTTCTCGATAAAACTTCTCGAACACCTTTTTTTGAACAGATTTTGACATTCCGTTCCCTTGGTCTTTTATTTTTAATAAAATGTTGCTTCCAACATTTTCGGTATATAGATCTATTTTAGGTTCGCCATCAGTGTACTTTACGGCATTATCTAAAATATTAACGATCACATTTGTAAAATGTGTTTCATTGGCCAAAACCGATGATTTCGCCGCATCTAAATGCGTTTTTATATACCCATTTCGATCTTCAACTATAAGTTCAATATGTGTAACTGCATCCTCTATTAAGTCGTGCAATTTCACTCTATCCTTACTTATATTGAGCTCGTTTTTTTCGAGTTTAGATATTCTTAATACGTTTTCTACCTGAGCATGCATACGTTTATTCTCTTCCTTTATCATGGTCAAATACCGTTTCACCTTGGTCTCGTCACCAATTATCGTTGGATTTTTAATCGCATCAAGAGCTAAATTAATAGTCGCAATAGGCGTTTTAAACTCATGAGTCATGTTGTTGATAAAATCTGTTTTGATCTGTGAAATCTGACGTTGTTTGATCAACTGATAAATGGCGCTGGTATATGCAATAATAATGATGGTTGTAAATATTATAGATAACATGGTCATGCCAATAATGGAAGACAAAATGAACTTTTTCCGCTCGGGAAAATTGATATAAAGTTTAAAATCACTTTCATTATTGTTATCCAAAAAAATAGGCACACCAATGGTCGAGTTTTTTGCTAGTTCAAAATTCTCAGATTGAACTTTTGTACCCAGATCTTTAGCGTAAATGGCATATTCGAAATCAATATCAATATCCTCTTCACGTAGCTTTTTTGATAACAACGATTCTACTTGTTGCTTAGAAACCCTTTTATGAATAGGCATGATCTTCGCTTGATCTCTATAAGCCGATTCGAAGGTTTCCTTTTCTAATTTTGACATTTCTGTAATGTACTGAATAGATTTTTCAGGACTTGATGTCAAGCTTCCGTCAATAGAATTTGTGTTAAAAACCTGTGTTTGTCTTTCGTTAATTATCCTACTAATATTAACACTATCTAAACCGATGTCAATGAACGATGGAATCTTAAAATTTTCTTCAAAAATTCCGTTTCTATATACAATGATCTCATTTGTATTTTCATCCTGTCTTAAGAACGTAAGTTGCTTAAGTGCCGTTGAATCTGGCTGACCACCTTCGGCAATAAATTTCTGTAAATCTTCAACATAATTTCTGAACTCCCTATCTTCAATGGCTCTTGATGTAAAGCTTAGTGCTTTTTTAACCTTAAAGGTAAACTGTTCTTTTTCATTTTTTACAGTATTATTGATGTAATAGGCCTGCACAAATATGATACCTATTAGTGACAAGCTCATTAACACCACCAACAAAACAAATAATTTTTTGCTCATCAATCAAAATTAACATTTTAACATTTAGCCAAGCTACCCTTTAACCTTACATTAACAAAAATGTTAAAATTTCATTTTTATTGTGCTTTCGAAAGGATTTTTTGGTGAATTATTTTCACCTTTTTTTGTGTGTCTATAAGGTCATCATTTTCGATGACAAAATCGGATAATTTGATTTTTTTAGTGTCACTCCATTGATTATTCATTATAGCTTCAACACTATCTTTTGAGGTCTTGTCGCGATTAATGACCCTTTTTAACCGTTCTTTTTTAGGAGCGATAACGGTTATCATAACATCACAATGTACATAATTTCCATTTTCAAATAAAATGGCTGCTTCTTTAATCACATAAGGCGATTTTTGCTTTTTTACCCATCGCTTAAAATGAGACCCCACTTTGGGATGAATAATCGCATTCATTTTCTCAAGCAGGGATTTGTCATTAAATATCTTTTTTGAAAGAAAAGGTTTATTTAATTTATTATCTATATAAGCCTTTTGACCGAACAATTCGATAAGTTTTCTTTTAATAACTTTAGATCGATTCATTAAAGCTTTCGCTTCATCATCAGCTATATATACAGGGATGCCCAGTTCATTGAAGAACTTTCCAACTGTCGTTTTTCCACTTCCAATACCACCTGTTAAACCAACTATGATCATTTTGTTATAAAAAATTCTATCCGTTTTAAATTTAATCGTACTCCTTTAATGAATTCTGGTTGTTGAATAATTATTGGGGTTAGATAAGATGATTCCTCTTGAAGGACGTCCTTATAATCACAAGCAACAATAAAACTATTTGGACCAATATTTTTAAAATCTTCTAAACTGGCATAATAAATAACATCAATAGATTTAGGATATATTTTAAGGTTGACATTTTCAGGAACATTTTTAACGATAACAGGAACACTTACACTGCCTTCAGTGAAACGATCTACACGGCCTTCGACCTTAACTTTATTCTGAGAATATGTAATCTGATCATTGCCTGATATTTGCAATGCTACACTGGTTGAAATATCTTTATTGACCTCGATTTGTTCCAAAGTATCGGTTTGAACTTCTGAAATGGCATCAATGACGATCTTTGGTCCAATTACTTTTACAGAATCTGGTGTTATTGCAAAGGAATTCAGCAAATCATATCCAGGAGAAAACTTGATCTTGGAATTTAAAATGACAGGAATCTTTTTTACGGCATTGGTGTCATAACGCAGTTTTAATGTGTCTGGATTGATATTATCAATTTTTACATTAGCATCAAATTGAGCGACAATATTGGCAAACTCCTTATGTTCTGTCCATATAAAATAATGATCGTCTTTATCTAGCCTGTCTATATTTATCTCAATACTTGGTTCTGACAATTGATATCTAATCAATTTAAAACCATATGTGGTCAGGGTGATATTTAATTTTTGAATGGAATCTTTGATGATCACTTTGTCTTCTGGAATATGAGATGCCTCTACTGTAAACGATATGGTTTGTGTGTAGTCGGTAGATAATTTGGTTAGAATTGAAAAGATCAATGCCAACAAGAAGAATAGAAAGAAGATATTGATCTTTCTTTTTCTTAATAAGGATATGCCGCGTTGCTTTTTGATCATTGTACTTTTTGTTTGAAAAACAAGTTTGGAAATAATAATTCTTCGTTTTTATCTGAAAGCAAGAGCCCAATATTTGCTAATAAAAATCCATAGCCATAGCCAAAAAACTGAATACACACTGCCACCAAACTCAATAAAGTTACAATTATACTTTTAGTTAGTACCATCGCAGTTATGAGGCATAATAAAAAGTAGATGCCGTAGCCGTAAATTGGAATATAAAAACCGAAAAACAATGCAAGAATAGCCAATATGGCTCCAAGGCAAAATAATGTTGGAAACCAATAGGTAAGCTTTTTTGTTTGAGGATGCCATTTGTTTAGAATGACCCTTACCATACCGAATTTTTTTACTTGAAAATAAAATTTACTCCAAGATATCCGTCGTTTATGATATACATAGGCTTCAGGAATCAATTTGGTTTTAAATCCTAGTTTTTCAAGTCGGATGGATAGGTCCGGATCTTCACCCGGGTGAATACGACCAAAGCCTTGAGTTGCTTCGAATGCTTTTCTAGAAAGCCCCATATTAAAGCTTCTAGGTTGAAATTTATCAATGCTTCGCTTTTTCCCACGAATCCCACCTGTGGTTAACCATGAGGTCATGCTAAAATTAATGGCCTTTTGAATATTAGTAAAGGAAGGATGGGCTGCATCTGGTCCACCAAAGCAGTCGACAAAGTCCTTATTCAGGCTTTCTAAGACATTTTCGAGGTAATTTCCAGGTAGAATACAATCGGAGTCCAGAATGATGAAATATTGGCCTTTTGCATGCGACATGCCATAGTTTCTAGAATCCCCTGGGCCCGAGTTCTCTTTAACCATGTACCTTATAGATAATTGCTCTTTATATTCTTCAATGACCTTATCTGAAGCGATGGTAGATCCATCTTCAACAATAACGATCTCAAACTGTTTAGCGCTTTTTAATTGTGAGAAGCTTTGAAGCAATTCTGAAATTTCATCAGGACGATTAAAAACGGGAATAATAAATGAAATATCCTCTGTATTCATAGGTACTACAAATGTAGCGAAATAGAAGAATATATTTTACGGGAAGATCAATAAATGAAAAAGCCTCGTTAATACATTAACGAGGCTTTCAAATTTATAAAATATATAAATTACTTTTTAATTATTCTTATTGTTTCAGTAGCGCCATTGATTGTTACTTTTACGAAGTAAGCACCTTGACTAAGCTCAGTCATATCAACTTCACTTGAAACATTATTTGGCAACATGCGCTTAACTTCTTGACCAAGCATATTGTAAACAGAAACTGCTTCAATATTACTTTGTGCTCTTAGAGTTAAGTTATCATTAACTGGGTTAGGGAAATATTCGAAACGTCCTTGTTCAAATTCACTTAATCCTAAAGTTGTACATGTCATTGTCAGGTTACCCGTTCCAGTTACGTCTCCAAATCCGCTTACTTTAATGAAATAAGTTGTTCCAGGTGTAGAAGTAAATACTGGTGTCAAGGAAGTGAATCCTCCACATCCCGCACCATCATCATTACCAATGACACAAGTTAAAGCTCCACAAGATCCAGAAAATACATGTATTTTAGTATCAAAACTAGCATCATCACAAGTAGAGAACGTTAAATCTTGAGCTACGCCACCTTCGGTATATGTAAACCATACCTCTGGAGAGGTTGCTGTTGTTGTACATGTTGTAGCATCTTCCTGAGTTGCATTCGTCGTATCAAACGCTATTACGCCAGCACATCCTATTGCAGTTGCATTAGCGCAAAGGTCATTAGCTGGAGGAGGTCCTGAATTTGTAGTAAATGCTATTGGTCCTGACCAAGCACTTTGTAGCCCTCCGCAATCAGCTCTTACCCAAGCTTCATAATCGTTTGATGGCGCTAAGCCTGTAAATCCAAAAGTTGTTGATCCATGATCATTTGTTGTTGGTACACCTGTATTTACACCAGGAGTTCCACCACCAGTTATGTCAACCAATTCGATGTCCCACATAACGGCTGTTCCATTTTCAGTCCATGAGAAATCTGCAGTGACGTCAAATATGTTAGATATGGTCAATCCCGTTGGATCAGCACAAGCTGGAGGCAATTCAGACGTTAAGGTTGGTTGATCTAAACACATTCCCCATGCCCAGTTATCACCTAAGGCAGCATCATCAAAATTGAATCGGTATCTAAATCCAGATAATTGAGTGGGTGTCCAACCTGAAATGTCTAATTGATTACTAACAAAATTATCACGAGGAGATGCACAGAAATTTACAGTTGGTGCTGTTGATGTATCAACATCATAGCTATGCCAAACAACCCAAGCACCTAGGTCTGCATCCCAGTATTCTAAAAATAAAGTGGCAGCAGTAATCCAGTTGTAATTGTAATCTACAGTAACACGAATCCAAGTTTCAGCACCTGCAGGTGTTAAATCGATTATTGGAGATTCTGCTGCAACATCATTAACCACACCGTTTCCAGCTGCATCATCATTCCATGCAAAATTCGTTACTGCTGTAGGATTTGCTTCAAAAATAGCTGGGTCAACTTCCCCTGCGCTAGTTCCGGTAACTGTCCAAGAAGTTCCACCTCCCCAAACTGCAGTATTGTTTATATTCTGAGCGCTTAGACCCAGAGAAAACATTAACAATAAAGAGAATAAAGTAATTTTTTTCATATTCAATAATATTTTAAGTTTTGGTTATAATCCGTTAAATTTATAGCATTAGGCATTAATAACATGAGCAATAGGAGAGTAATCGACATATTGCAAAATTTACCGTTGAAATACGGAATTAATTTTTTATTATTTTTAACCTAAGTTGCTGGTGTTCATTGAATAATCTTACAAAATACACACCTGAGTTAAAAGATCTCAAATCAATAGAATTGATAAAATCCCTATTGTTTTTTCTAAGAATTTCTTGTCCTAAAGCATTAAAGAGAACAAAGTTTTCAAATTCAGTATTGTTCTCAATGAAAAGGCGATCAGAAACGGGATTGGGATGTATAATTAAATTATTCTTTAAAGATACATTGTTATTTAATGTTCCAGACCCTTCAATAATTTCAAAAATTTGATTTGCAGCTATATTATAAAAATATTCTTCTATCCCACTAAGCCAAGTTACTTTTATGTAGTCTACTGAAGTACTCGTTCCTAGGCCAAAGATTTCAACGGCTGAATTTTGCGATAAATAGCCTTCCCCATTAAGAACATATCTATATTGTTTTAATGAATTTTCTGAAATTTCAATTGTCGATCCAATACCGTCTCTATTACTCACAGTACCCTGTAACTTGATCTTTAGCCAATTATGACTTGTTGTTGATTCATTTTTCCACGCAAAGACCGGTGTATTCAAGTTGGTCACAACAATATCTGATAATCCATCATTATTAAAATCTCCTGTTGCATTCGAAAAACTGGCTTCATCGTCTCCATTAAATCCATCATCAATGGGTTCAATAAAGGTATTGTTGCCAATATTTTCATACAATGCAGCAGATCGAATATCAGGATCGTTTCCTGTATATTGTCCAGAAACATATAAATCCAGATCTTTATCATTATCTGCATCTAGCCAAACAGCACCCCAACTCCAACTTTCAAATAAGGTTCCAGACGTATACGTGATATCGGTAAATGTTTCATCACCTTCATTTAATAATAAATAATTCCCTTGTGGGCTGTTCGTTACATAAATATCAAACCAACTATCATTGTTGAAATCACCAACAGTTACGGTCATTGCGTCACAGGCAATATTGGTTTTAGAAGAAAAACTCACATCTGAAAAACTGCCATCACCATTATTTTTGTAGAGCACATTTTCATAGTCATATCGGTCGTTAGACACATAAATATCTTGCCATCCATCATTATTAAAGTCAAAAAAAACAGCACAAAAGGAAACCCTGTTTTCTGAATGGATTCCCGCTTCAGAGCTTACGTTAGTGAAGGTATTGTTCCCTTCATTTTTAAAGAGGTAATTTGGATTTTGAGCACCACCATCTCGATTGCACATAAACACATCCAATAGGCCATCATTATTATAGTCGCCCCATGATGCACCATAAGTTCCAAGATTTGTAGTAGGTAAGCCAGAACTTTGAGTGATCTCGATGAGATTGTAGTTTCCTTGGTTTTCAAATAATTTATTTCCAGATAAATTACTTGTGACAAATAAATCTTTATCGCCATCGTTATCGATATCGACCCAATTAACCTGTTTGGTTTGATCCATTGCGTCAGTAAAATTAAAGAAGCGCTCTTCGAAGATCCCGTTATTATTTTCAAAAAATCTTAAGGGTGAATTAAGTTCGGTTGTAAAAGTAATATCATCCCAGCCATCATTATTAAAATCGGATATTGAGACTCCATTCCCTAAAAAAGTATAACCGCAAGACAGGTTCAATCCCAACTCAATTGAACGATCCTCAAAGGTAATTTGAGTCCAAGCTAAACAGCAGACAAAATTCAAAAAAAATGTAAGAAAAACTTTCCTTTTCATAATAACAAGGGTTAAAAACATTTTCGTTTTTATCTTTTTATAAACTTAAGCGTATTATTAGAGCTATCAGTTTTTAATTTAATGAAGTAGGTTCCAGAGGGAAGGCTTGAGATATCAAAGGTCAATTGTTTGTTAAAAACATCTTCTAAAAATAAGCGTTGTCCGGTTAACGTTAAGATTTCAAAACTGTGAATTAATATTTTTGAGTTAATATTTAAAAAACTTGATACTGGATTTGGATATAAATTGAATCCCAAATCAGGTTGATTATTCAATGAAAGCGTACCTGATCCTTCTGTAACCTCGAGTAATTGATTGGCACTTACATTATAGAAATAGTCCACAATACCGCTTAACCAGGTCACCTTTAAATAATCAACTGATGTATGAGGACCTAAGCCAAAAAATTCTGATTCTGAGTTTTGGGAAAGATAGCCTTCACCACAGTGCGTGTAGCGATACTGCTTGTTGTCATTGATACTAATTTCTAATACTGATCCAATACCATCGCGATTACTTACAGTTCCTTCTAACTTGACCTTTAGCCAATTGTTTGATGTGGTTGTGAGATTATTCCATATGAAGATATTATCCTCAAGATTATTTGAGACCACAATTTCTGGAAGACCGTCATTATTAATATCTCCAATCGCATTAGAATAACTAGAGGCCTCATCACCAGCGAAACCTGCATCGGTTGGTATTTCAAAACTATCAGGACCAATATTCTTATAAAATGCAGCCGATAAATAAGGTTCATAAGAGCCATCTGGACTACCGCTGACATACAGGTCCAGATCCATATCATTTTCGGCATCAAGCCAAACAGCACCCCAACCGATACTCTCAAAAAGAGTTCCAGATGTATCGGCAATATCTATAAATGTGCCGTCGCCATTATTTTTAAATAAAACATTGCCATCAGGACTGTTGGTCACATAAATATCAAACCAGCTGTCATTATTGTAATCACCTACGGTAACTGTCATAGCATCAATACCAACGTCTGTTTCTGTGGCCTGACCTACTTCATCAAAGGTACCATCACCGTTATTCTTGTACATTAAATTCTTAACTGGAAATTTATCATTAGACACATATATATCCTGAAAACCGTCATTGTTATAATCAAAAAACGCAGAACAAAATGACAATGCACTTGCATCAACTCCAGCAAGAACAGTGACATCTGTAAAGGTACCATCACCATCATTTTGATACAGTTTATTGGTGTTTATAAAATCGAGGTCTCTATTAGAAATAAAAATATCTAAATGACCGTCATTATTGATATCTCCCCAAGATGCACCGTATGAATACATATTTGCAGTTGATATTCCAGAAGCAAGCGTTACATCCTGGAAATTCAGATTGCCATCGTTTTGAAATAATCTATTGCCATCGGTATCACTAGTAACAAATAAATCCTTGTCGCCATCATTATCGTAATCAACCCAATTTATTTGCTTGGTTTGGTAATTTATTAAAGGAAGATTGAGGATTTCTTCGCTAAAAATACCGTTAGTATTTTTATAGAACTTAACCGATTCACCAATCCCAGTTGTAAAAGAAACATCATCCCAACCATCGTTATTATAATCTGTAAAGCTAATGCCGTTACCTAAATACGTATTTCCACAGGCGTCTTCCAATCCCAAAAGTGCGGCCTCCTCTTTAAATAAGATTTGAGCGTTCACCATAGATGGCAAATAAAAAAGAGCACCAAGAAGGACAAGTAATCGCATTAGTTAATTATTATTTTGTGTGTGTGAGTTATATTCCGGGATTCAATTTTAAAAAAGTAAGTCCCAGGTTTTAAATGAGATACATTCAATTTTAATTCGTTTTGATCATAATCAAAATCACCTAAATTTTGACCAAGGCTATTAAATATCTCAACTGAATTAATGCGTTCAGGAGATTTGATAATCAGCATATTCTCTGCTGGATTAGGGTAAATTTTAAGTCCTGATTTCGGATAGTTTAAAATGGACAACGTGCCATTACCTTCGGTAATATTAAAAAGTTGGTTTGCATTTACATTATAGAAATAATCTACAATACCGCTTAACCAAGTCACTTTTATATAATCAACCATGGTATGACTCCCTAAACCAAAAATTTCATTACTTGAATTCTGTGATAGGTAGCCTTCACCGCACAGTGTATAACGGTATTGCTTGTTCGCACCGATTCCAATTTCAATAAC
>JABDMU010000054.1 GCA_013001285.1 Flavobacteriaceae bacterium | reverse complement strand
TTTATTTAGTTTTTCACAGGAATTTCTAACTCATGGCTATAAAGAGCTAAGTATTTTGCCAACAGCGAATGGTGATTATAAAACCTATAAGAACGCATTACATATTTGGCCAAGAGGTGATTTCATGGTCATTGCCTTGCCTAATCTGGATGGTAGTTTCACCGTAACCTTATTTTTAAGTTATGATCAAGGAAAATATAATTTCAATAATCTGACCACTCCTGAAATGGTCACAGCATTCTTTCAGGAAGAATTTCCTGATGCCTTAGAACTAATGCCTAATTTGGTCGAAGACTTTTTTGAAAACCCAACGGCGCCATTAGGAACAGTTAAGTGTTCACCATGGCATTATAAAGGCAATACACTGCTCATGGGTGATGCAGCTCATGCTATTGTTCCGTTTTACGGTCAAGGTATGAACGCCTCATTTGAAGATGTTGTTGAATTTGATAAGATACTAGATCAAAAATATGGCGATTGGGAAGCCATCTTTAAAGCCTATGAAGAAGATCGAAAAAAGGATACCGATGCCATTGCCGATTTAGCTATAGATAATTTTCACGAGATGAAAGATCATGTAGCAAATCCGATGTTTCAGAAAAAACGTAAAATTGAAATGGCTCTTGAAGAACGTTTCCCTAACGCTTATTCTTCTAAATATTCATTGGTTACCTTTAATGAAAATATAGGATATCGAGAAGCCATGCTAAGAGGAAGAGCTCAAGACAAGGCCATTTTGAATATGTTGTCAGATGGAGCCTTAGACCCAGATGATGACCTCAAGTCGATTTTAGACCAAGTGACCAAAGAAACAGAGGCTATTCTTGAAGACGATAGAATTGCAGGACTAAAATGAATTGTCATTCCTGTGAAGACAGGAATCCAATATAAATTGAAGTAAAATTAAATAGATTCCGCATCAAGTGCGGAATGACAAAACTTATGAGTCAAGAGAAAAAAGTAACACCAAGAGGTGCATACCCACATACCAAACGCGTAGGTGATTTTATCTTCGTTTCGGGGACCAGTTCAAGACGTGCAGACAACTCCATTGCTGGCGTTGATATCATTGATGAGATGGGTACCAAACGATTAAACATTGAAGTACAAACGAGAGAGGTCTTAAATAATATTGCTAAAAACCTCGAAAAAGCCGGTGCCTCTATAAACGACGTGGTTGATGTGACTTCATTTTTGGTGAATATGAACGATTTTGCAGGCTATAATAAAGCCTATGCCGAATTTTTTGATGCCGAAACTGGACCAACTCGAACTACGGTAGCCGTGCATCAATTGCCGCATCCCGACCTTGTGGTTGAGATCAAAGTGATGGCATTTAAAAAACAATAATGAACATTAAAAACTACATCAACGGTAAATTTGTTGATCCCATCGATGATGAATGGATAGATAATTTTTGTCCAGGAAATGGTGAGATCTATGGCAAAATTCCAAATTCTTCGAAAAAAGATATAAATAAAGCCTATCAAGCTGCAAAAAAAGCATTTCCTGCTTGGTCGCAAACCACTTTAGAACAGCGCAGTAGGCTCCTTATTAAGATCTCCGAATTGCTAGAGGACAATCTACAGCAATTTGCAGAAGCAGAAAGTCTAGACAATGGTAAACCAATTTGGTTGGCAAAAGCCGTTGATATTCCAAGAGCGGCTAGTAATTTTAGGTTTTTCGCTAATGCCATTACGCAGTTCGCAAGTGAAAGTCACGAAAGTGTAGGACAAGATGCCATTAATTATACTTTGCGCCAACCCATAGGTGTTGTAGGCTGTATTTCTCCTTGGAATCTGCCGCTTTATTTGTTTAGCTGGAAAATTGCTCCAGCCTTAGCTGCTGGTAACTGTGTGGTTGCCAAACCAAGTGAGGTCACACCAATGACTGCCTTTCTATTAGCTGAGCTTTGTATGGAAGCAGGCTTACCAAAAGGCGTCCTTAATATTGTTCATGGCCTGGGCAGCACCACGGGACAGGCCATTGTTGCACATCCTGATATCAAAGCCATTTCGTTTACGGGAGGAACGGCTACTGGTGCTCATATTGCAAAAATAGCGGCACCTATGTTTAAAAAACTATCCTTAGAACTCGGCGGGAAAAACCCGAATATCATTTTTGCCGATTGTGATTATGATGAGATGTTGACCACAACTGTTCGATCATCATTTGCAAATCAAGGTCAGATTTGTTTATGCGGAAGTAGAATTTTCGTAGAAGCTAGTATATATGAGAAGTTCAAAACCGACTTTGTTAAAAAAGTCAAACAATTGAAAGTCGGTCACCCTTCTGATCCTAAAACGAAGGTTGGCGCTTTAGTTTCAAAGCCTCATCTTGAAAAGGTGTTAGATTACATCAGAATTGGAAAAGAGGAAAAGGGAGAAGTGCTTTGCGGCGGGAAACAAGTAAAGGTCAAGGGCTATGAAAAAGGCTATTATTTAAAGCCTACTGTAATTGAAGTCCCAACAGATGATTGCCGAGTGAATCAGGAAGAAATATTCGGACCTGTGGTAACCATTATGCCGTTTGACACAGAAGATGAAGTACTAAAAATGGCCAATAAAGTTGAATACGGCTTATCAGCGACCCTTTGGACCAATGACCTAAAAAGAACCATGCGCATGAGCAAACAGATACAAGCTGGGATCGTTTGGGTCAATACCTGGATGATGCGCGATCTAAGAACGCCCTTTGGAGGCGTTAAAAATTCGGGTGTAGGACGCGAAGGCGGCTTGGAAGCGCTTCGTTTTTTTACCGAAGCTAAAAATGTGTGTATAAAGTATTAACTATGAATCTGAACTTAAATAACAAAAATGCCCTTGTTTGCGGAAGCACACAAGGCATCGGAAAAGCAACAGCAATGGCATTGGCGGCAGAAGGCGTTAATGTGACTTTAATTGCTAGAAATGAGGAAAAACTCAAAGAAGTACTTTCCGAATTACCTCAGCAGAGACAACACGATTATATCGTAGCCGATTTCTCTAACCCAGCTAAGTTGGAGGAAAAAGTAAAGGCGTATGTTTCCTCAAAAAGAAACTTTCATATTCTTATAAATAACACAGGTGGTCCAAAAAGTGGGGCAATAAGTCAAGCATCTCCTGAAGAATTTACGACAGCATTTCAAATGCACATTATTTGCAATCACATCCTTGTACAAGCTTGTTTGCCTTTTATGAAAAGTGAGGCCTATGGTAGAATAATCAATGTAATTTCTACTTCAGTAAAGGAACCCATTGAAGGTCTTGGGGTAAGCAATACCATAAGAAACGCGGTGGCCAACTGGGCAAAAACCCTGGCAGGTGAATTAGGGCAATTTGGAATAACCGTTAACAATGTATTGCCGGGATTTACGGATACTGCGCGATTGGATCAAATTATAAAGGTCAAAGCGGAACGTGCTGGCACATCAGAAAAAGAAATGACACAGATCATGAAAAACTATGTTCCTGCCAAGCGATTTGCCAAACCTGAAGAAACAGCAAATGCCATAACATTTTTGGCAAGCGAATGCGCTGCATATATCAACGGAATTAATCTTCCTGTTGATGGTGGTCGTACAAAATCTTTGTAACTTTATAGAATTACAGTATTCTAAAACTCGAAACTATGAGCAAAATATATCCTCCAGTCGATTTTAAAAAATGGATAGAAGAAAACCGACATCTCCTCAAACCACCTGTTGGAAATAAAGTTGTTTGGAAAGATGGTGATTTCATTGTCATGGTGGTTGGCGGACCTAATAGCAGAAAAGATTATCACTATAATGAAACCCCTGAATTCTTTTACCAGGTTGAAGGTGATATTACTCTTAAGGTTATTGATAAAGGCACACCGAAAGATATTCAAATCAAAGAAGGTGAAATATTTTTATTACCACCAAAAGTACCACATTCACCTCAGCGTGGTGCAAATACTGTGGGATTGGTCATTGAATATCCTCGTGAGAAAGGTGTTCAAGATGCTTTACTTTGGTTTTGTGAAAATTGCACAACCAAATTATATGAAGAAGATTTTACCCTAGATAATATTGAAACGGATATGCCAAAGATCTTCGACAATTATTATAGCGATACCGATAAACGTAGCTGTCCGAATTGTGGAGAGGTCATGCAACCACCTAAAAAAGTTCAACTTGAAGACTGATATAAATGAAGCGTAAACTTCGTATTAATGGTCATTCGCACCTATTACCTTACCCAGAAGAAATCCCTCAATTCATGAAGGACAAGGGTATTTTTTGGGTGGATAAAGATCGAAAGTTCATGCTTCAAAAAGATTGGAGCCGACCAGTTACCGATTCAAGTTTTTTCCGTGATGAGAAATTACAATGGATGGAACGCTTTAAAATTGATCATGCCGTGGTCCTTAATTTATCCCAATTATATGGCAATGGGTTGCGCGTTGAAGAAATGAAACAAGCACTTAGGTTTCAGAATGATTTTAATGCCAAGGTTCAACGTGAGAATCCAAGTAAATTTACTTGTGGCTTTGTCGTCCATCCAGGATTTGTTAGAGGTGCCTGTTGGGAAATAGAACGTTGTGTTGAAGAATTAGGCATGCGACTGCTCTGTTTACCAACACATTACATGGATACGATTGGGACCTGGAGATGTATTTTTGACGAGGAAAATGAGCCTATTTTTGAATTGGCAAGCCACTATAATTTGGCTGTAGAAGTACATCCTTACGATGGAGAAAAATTTATTAAATTACAAAATACTGCTTGGCGCTTTCATCTTATTTGGATGCTTGCACAATGTGCTGATGCCTATCATTTTTTAACCTTAAGTGGTTATCAGGATAAATACCCTAACATGCGTGTTTGTTTTGCTCATGGTGGCCAATTGGCCCAGATCAATTTAGGAAGACGGATTCAAGGTTTTGATGGCAGGCCAGATCTATTTGAAGGGATGCATCATCCCAGAAAGGCTGTTGGGCATAAAAATATATTCTTTGACACCTTAGTTCACGACACAGGCTCGCTTGAGTTATTGATCAAGAACCAAACCTATAAACAGGTATTAATGGGCTTGGATGATCCGTATCCTCTGGGAGAAATGGAAAGTGTTAAACAATCCTCCTATCCTGGAAAAATTCTAGATCTAGCCGTTGAAAGAGAAATAATTACAGAAACGGAACGCGATGCGATTTGGGAAAACAATGTGGTACAATGGCTCTGCGGAGATGATGCCGAAGGCAAAGAAAAATTATATAACAGAATACTTTCATAATGCAATTTATTCCTGATGATCTCGATGCATACGTCGTCAAACATAGCCAAGACGAACCTGAACTATTAAAACAATTGAATAGAGAAACCTATCAAAAGGTACTTATTCCAAGAATGTTAAGTGGACATTATCAGGGCCGATTTTTAAGCATGATCTCGAAACTTGTTCAACCCAAGACCATTTTAGAAATTGGAACGTATACAGGGTATTCTGCTTTATGTATGGCGGAAGGTATGACTTCAGATGGAAGTTTACACACCATTGACATTAACGAAGAGCTTTATGATTTTCAACGGAAGTATTTTGATAGATCGGAGTATGGAAATCAGATCTTTCAGTATGTAGGTAATGCTCAGGAAATAATAGCCGACCTAGATATGAGCTTTGATCTGGTATTTATTGATGCCGATAAAGAAAATTATTCCAACTACTTCCATTTGGTTATAGATAAACTGAATTCTGGAGGTGTTATTCTCTCTGATAACGTCCTTTGGAGTGGAAAGGTCATCGAATCTATTGACCCTAACGACAATGATACCAAGGGTCTTGTGGCCTATAATAAATTGCTAAAGGAAGATAACCGAATTGAAACCATTGTACTTCCAATTCGTGATGGACTTACCATTAGTCGAAAAAAATAAGACCTAACTTTCGTTAGGCCTTAGTGTTTATTTGTAATTCATTAATAGCGTTCTTATTAAGATACTTTAACCAATTTCAATGGATAATTTTCAGATTTTTTACTGGCTTGTATACAAGCGATGATCTTCTGATAAAATTCAAAATTATCGAATGGCTTAGTAATGATGTCAGTGAATCCTATAATAGAAAAATCAGTTTTTACTTCTTCTATATCGGCAGCTGTTAAGGCAATGATAGGAATAGATTCATCTATTTTTCTAATTTCTTTTGTAGCATCAACACCATTCATGACAGGCATATTCAGGTCCATTAGAATGAGATCATAACTTGGATCCTCTTTGATCATATTTAAGGCTTCAAGGCCATTTTCAACTATCACACATTCGAAATTTCCTTTTTCAAGAACATTTTGTGTTACGATTTGGTTGATCTTATTATCTTCTGCAACCAAGATCTTATATTTATCATGAATTTGAACTGTTTTACCTTTTTCCTGAGAATTTAAAAGACTCTCTTGTTTCGCTTGGTCGACCTCTAAGTTAAGTTTGAAACTAAACTCAGCTCCCTTTCCAACCGCGCTTTTTAATTCTATTTTACTTCCAAAAAGATTTACTAAATTCTTAGCGATCGATAAGCCAAGTCCGGTGCCTTGATAATCTATGTTATTTTTCTCGCTGAGTTGTGAGAAATTCTCAAAGATCTTTTTGTGCATCTTCTTAGGTATCCCTGGACCGTTGTCTTTAACTACAAAACGGACTTCCATATTAGAACCATTGCTTTCGATCACTTCAATGCGTAACCAGATCTTTCCATTCTTAGTAAATTTAATACTGTTCCCGATTAAATTTATAAGTACTTGAGATAGTCTCACATTATCACATTTTACAAATTGCGGTAATTTTTCATCAATTTCAAGATGAATTTCATTATTGTTTTCTTGAATACGATATTCAAATGAATCAATGATGTTTCCAACAAGGTCTTTCAAATTAACTGTAGCAATTTGAAGATCGACATTATCAGATTCCATTTTTCCAATTTGAAGAATATCATTGATAAGATTCAAAAGGTAATCACCTGAAAACTTCAATGATTTCAGAAATTTGCTATCGCGTTCACTTAGATCGTTACTTTTTAATAAAAGTGATGTTAATCCAACAACGCCGTATAATGGTGTTCGTAACTCATGAGTTACATTAGAAATGAAATTTGTTTTTAATTGAGATGATTTTTCGGCCTGATCTTTGGCATATTCAAGTTGCTTATTTCTCTTTGCGAGAATTGAATTGAGTCTTCGCTTAGATAAATAATTTTTATAAATGGTCACCATCGAAATTAACAAAAGAAATATCCCCAATGTTATGAATAAATTAATCTTTTGCATTTTCAAGGTCATTTGCTCTTGAAGAATTCTTTCTTTATTTGCAAGTTCAGCTTCACGTGTAAATTCGGCATTATAAAATTTTGATCGTGCAAAATTCTCTTGTTTCACGCGCTCTTCATTAATAATCTTTTCGCGATAATAATTATGATTTAAAATCAAGGCATAGGCTTCTTCATTTTGCCCTAATTTTGCCATGGTCTCAGCATGATGTTCATATACCTTACTCATCAAATTAACATTACGAGCTTCACTAGTACTAGGACCATCAAGTAAAAATCCAATAGCCTCTTCATACTTTTCATTTGCTTTAAAGTAAGATTCTTTGTTATGAAAGTATTGACCATACATGTAGCTGATCAAACCTTCATTATAGGCATCATATGAGCTTTTATCTAAAATATCTTCAGCACGCAATAAATTTATCAATGCTTCATTTGAATTGTTATTTTCAATATGCAGGTTAGATAATTGCATTCTAATATTAAATAAGACATTTAGTTTCTTATCTGTATTATTATGATCAAATACATCTCTTTCTTCTGCAAATTTTAGTGCGTAATTAAGGTAAGGTAAGGCCGAGTCCTTTTTATTGTTTTGAATACTTACTTCACCTAGATTAAGGTAGGAGTTGGCAATTAAGTAATTATCATCAATCTCGAGAGAGGCCTGTAGCATCTTATTAAAGCAACGTTCAGCATCTTCAAATTCTTGCATTTGACGATAAATTTTACCATAAGTAAAATTTGCCATTGCATTTCCATAATTATCTTCTATAGAGTCTGATAATTTAATGGCTTCATTAATAGCATCAATGGATTCCATTATTTGGTTATTGCCAAAATAATGCAATGCTTTCAAGTTCGTACTGTCAATCTTATCTAATACTGCTCGTTCGTTATAGGTCTCTTGAGAAAAAGACAACTGAACAGCAATAAAGAAGAAATAACATAGTAGGGTTTTCTTCAACATAATTCAGGTTTGGGTTATTCAAATATATTAACGAAGTTGAATCGATAACCAAAATGAACCAATTATTTGTTGACTTGAAAAAAAGATTCTTTGAACCGTTGAATTTTGAATGAATATTCCTACAATAAAATTGGAATTTCTGAAAATGAAGGACTTAGAGTTTTCTTTTTACCGAGCCACCGAAGTCTTGTAAATCGTCCTTTACCTTTTTAATTTCTTCATTAATATTTTTAGTGACATCGGTATCAATACCATGCTTTTCAGCACTTTTGGAGATCTCATGTTTAATATCGTTCGTAGCATCTTTTAAGGTACGCATGCCTTTGCCTAGTCCGCGAGCGATCTCAGGAATTTTATCTGCTCCAAAAACAATGACCACAATAAATAGGATCACGGCAATTTCGGCGCCACTAATAAATAATAAATTAATTTGTTGTATCACAATACAAATATAGCAGGTTTGAAAGAAAAAAAGCCAACTTTTAAAGTTGGCTTTACTATTTTATTTGAATTAACTCTAATTCTTCATGTTGTTCTTAAAAGTATCAAACTGACTTTGTTTCATTTCCTTAGGCCATGAATTATTAGATGTATCAACATCGGCTGTTTCTAGATCTGGATCTACAATAATAGCAACAATCTCTTTGTCTGAGGCTATAGCTTTACTGGCTTCCTTATCATTCAATCGCCAGATCTGAGCTGGATAAGTTTCCTTTTTACTTGTACCATCAGCATATTTATACTCAACAATGATAGGCATGACCAGACCTCCTGGTTTTTCAAAAGTTATATTGTAGAAATATTTTGGATTTTTAATAGCTTTTCTTTCCTCTTCATTGAAATTATCCATAATGTATTCTTTAACTGAAGGTACATTATCTAATAATGATCTGTCACGCATAGCTTCGCTAAATTCTTCGCTTCCTTCTTCAACCATATATACCATAGGTGGAAGATCGCTTAATTGCATACCGCGTTGCGCTACCATATTCTTTATATATGCATTTGGTTCAGACGATACATAGTACTTTTTTACCTCTTTAACACCAATATCTACATAGTCAGTTGTATAAAACCATCCTCTCCAAAACCAATCCAAATCAAAAGCTGAGGCATCTTCCATTGTTCTAAAAAAGTCTTCGGGAGTTGGGTGTTTAAACATCCAACGTTGCGAGTATTCTCTAAATGCATAATCAAACAATTCTCGTCCCATAACGGTTTCACGCAATATGTTTAATGCTGTACCCGGTTTTCCGTAGGCATTATTTCCAAACTGATAGGTATTCAGGCCTTTAGTCATTATTGGTGCAATATAGTCTTGATCGCCACCCATATAATTCACAATGTTTTTTGCTGGTCCTCTACGAGAAGGATATTTTTCATGGCCAGGTGACAATGCTTGTGGAAACCATTCACCAAAATCCTGTTCGGCAACAAATTGAACAAAGGTGTTTAGCCCTTCATCCATCCATGTCCACTGACGCTCATCACTATTGACGATCATTGGAAAGTAATTATGACCAACTTCATGGATGATCACACTTATCATACCGTACTTTGTTCGATCACTATACGTACCATCTTCACGAGGTCTGCCATAATTCCAGCAAATCATAGGATATTCCATACCTTGATTTTTGGCGTGAACCGAAATGGCTTTGTGATAAGGATAATCAAAAGTCATTCGTGAATACGATTTTAATGTACTCGCTACAGCCTTAGTTGACCATTCTTCCCACAACGGATTTCCTTCTTTCGGATAAAGCGATACAGCCATGACATCTTTATTTCCAATCTTAACCGCCATCATGTCCCAGATGAATTTTCTAGAAGAAGCGAAGCCATAGTCTCTTACATTCTCAGCCACAAATTTCCAGGTTTTCTTAGCGGTGCTTCTACTTTTTTCTGCTGCTTCAGCCTCTTCCTGAGTGACTATGACAACAGGTTCGTTATACGATTTTTTGGCTTTTTCATAACGTGTCATCATGGTTTTGGTAAAGACCTCTTTTCGGTTCATTAATCTACCGGTAGCATCTAATATATGATCTGCTGGCACCGTAATGTTTACTTCGAAATCACCAAATGGTAAAGCGAATTCGTCTCGTCCATAAAATTGTGAATTCTGCCATCCTTCTACATCATTATAGACTGCCATTCTTGGATAAAACTGTGCGATGACATAAGCTCTGTTATCATCTTTTGGGAAATATTCATATCCAGATCTACCTCTTCCGTTGACATGATCATTGATATTATACCACCATTTTATCGAAAAAGAAAACTGCTCACCTGGTTTTAAAACCTTGGGCATTTCAATACGCATCATCGTACCGTTTATCAATTTCTGAAGATCTTTTCCATTAGTATCTTTTACAGCTTGAATTTTAAATCCGCCATCAAATCCTTCGGTCAAATAGCGACTCGTAAAACTTGAAGCTTGTTGTGCAGGTGCAAAACCACTGCCTTGAATCAAAGGTGTTTTCGAATCCCTTGCACGCATGTTTTGATCTAATTGAACCCATAAATATTTTAATTCGTCAGGCGAATTGTTGGTGTAAGTAATGGTCTCAAATCCTGATAATCTTGCATTTTCATCATCAATTTCTATATCCATTTTGTAATCAGCTTGTTGCTGATAATAAGCTGGACCAGGTGCACCAGATCCTGTTCTAAACATATTTGGTGTAGAAAACTCGTCATAGAGTTGTTTGAATTTATTATTGTTTGTATGTCCAGGTTTACGTTCGGGTTGTTCTACATCTTGACCAAATGCATTTACAGAAATAAATACTAATGACAGTAAAACATACTTAAAGATTCTCATGTATATTAATTTTTAAATTTAGTTTATGTGGCAAGAATTTCCTTTGAAATTCACGAAATTTTGCAAAAAAATTAGCGCTAAAAGTAATAAAAAATGGTGTGGGTAATGGTTATTTGCTGAAGTTTAACACGGCTTTAGCATTTTCCTTCAAAAGCACAAAGCTTTTATTTTTTCCTTTGAATTTTGTTCGAACTATATTTTGTTGTTCGTCTTGTAGATCAAATAATACTTTATTGGAGATCTCAACAGTATTAATTTCTGAAACATTTAATATTTCAAGGTAAATATAAACGATGTCGTCTTCATATTCTTTTCCAAGATAATTTAGCTCTTGCTGTTTACCATCAATATGAAACACGAGTTTTTCCTTTATGTATTTCTCGATATAATAATCGACCTTCTGAGGTTCATCTTTAATAGCCAGTGTTAGTGACTCATCATAACGTGATCTCATTACGGCTTCAAGATCATCAATAAAAATTCTTGAAATTATTTGAATAGAATGTTGTTCTTCAACATATTCAATTTGGGTTACGCTTACATAATATTTATGCAACGAATTAAAAGCCAACATTGGAATAAGGCATATCAAAAACAACAGCTGCAAAAACGTCGCTCGACTAAATATTGTATAGTTCATTTAAATTCTTTAGATATTTATGTTCAAAAAGCATTCCAAAGTAATCAGTCCTTGTTAGAATTAAGATTCACCAAGAATTGGTCATACTTTTCTTTTAAAAATTCAAATACTTCCAGTTGAGATTTTCCCCTGCATCGGGTTTCGAAATTCTCATCTTCTGCGCAAAAGTAAAAATATTCTTCATGATATTTTTCGTTTAAAGGATTCGCGCTAAAAAAATCTTTTGATGACTTATCTTTTATTTCTGATCGCAACATAGAGATTCGTTCTAGGACCACCCTATTCTTTAACATCTTAGTACGCCCTGATATTAAGTTTAAAAGAGGTAATAAGGGTATCATACCAGGCTGAACTTTCGTAGCCTCAACCAGTCGACGTTCACTTTGCGTTAATGGTTTACCCTTATAACCAGGCAATCCAACATCATAAAAATTAATAGGTCGCTCTGCGTCGGAATTATTTATATCTGAATCAAGATCGCCTGTGAGTATCTTCCCCACAATGACTTCATCCAGAACATTTATTTGATCTTCTAAAAAAACCTTAATTGATTTATTCTGAATCATATTGTAGGAGACCACGACGGTCGCAGTTTTATACCGAACAGAGGTAAATTGAATCGTGTCTTTATATTGTGCTGTGATCCTAAATATCCCTAAAGCATTGGTGGTCGTAAATTTATTAGAAGTTGTATTGATCACATGAATGTTCTCAACATCATCATTTCCCACTACCGCACCCTTTAGTTCAACTGTTTGAGACTCTGCATTCTGAATAGAACATAGACTAATTGCCATAAGGAAAAATAAGAATAGCGAATTTTTCATGAATTAAAGAAAATCAATTGCATTCATAAAATATATGAACCTTTGATAAATTTTTGTTAAATGATATTTACTTAAATTTACAGAAAATCATTCGTTATGAAGAATATTATTCTGGCCAGCACCTCAACTATTCATGGTTCAGATTTTCTAGAGTATCTTCTTGACGACCTCGAAGATCTATTTGGTGCGATTGATGAAGTCTTATTCATACCGTATGCACGACCAAATGGTGTATCCCATGATGATTACACGAATAAAGCACAAGAGGCATTTACTAAAATTGGATTAACATTACATGGAATTCACGAACATCAGGATCCTCAAACCGCACTGGCCAATGCAAAAGGAATTTTTGTTGGAGGTGGAAATACCTTCGTCTTAGTTAAAGCGTTATATGAAAAAGGATTGATGCCAATATTAAAAGAAAGGATCATATCTGGAATGCCGTATTTAGGCACAAGTGCAGGTAGCAATATTTGTGGTTTATCATTAGGGACCACCAATGATATGCCAATTGTCTATCCGCCAAGTTTTAGTACTTTAGGTGTTGTACCTTTTAATATCAACCCGCATTACTTAGATCCTGACCCCAAAAGTACGCATATGGGTGAAACTAGGGAAACACGAATTAAAGAATTCCATAAATTTAATGATACAACAGTTATAGGACTACGGGAAGGAAGTTTTTTAAGGGTTTGGAATAACAGCATCGTATTGAATGGTGATTTAAACGCCAGAATTTTTGAACCTGATGAACCAGCAAGGGAAGTAAAAACAGGTACTGATCTAAAAATTTATTTAAATAAGTAGCACACTATTGAAACGACGTAGATTTATAAATATAACTCTAGGATCTGGGATGGCTATATCCCTGGCTCCTAATTTAATTTTTGGACAATCCACTGTTTTAGAATCTTCTGAACTTTTAGGTAAAGGATCACCAACATTATACGGAAATGGCTTTCAATTGCGAAAGTCAGCTCATGATGCATTTGTCAAGATGCAAGCCGCCGCATTGAAAGATGGCATTAAAATTCATGTGGTTTCGAGTTATAGAAATTACGCGCATCAAAAACGCATTTGGGAACGCAAATATGAAGCCAATTTAGCTAATGGATTAACACCTATTGAAAGTATTTACAAGATCATTGAATACTCTACCATTCCAGGCACATCAAGACATCATTGGGGTACCGACATAGATATTGTTGATGGTAGATTTTTAAATACGCCTAACCTTCTTTCTGAAGATAATTTTAATAAGGACCAGCCATTTTATGAACTTAAACTGTGGTTAGATGCTCATGCAAAATCCTTCGATTTCTATATTGTCTATACCAACGATCCTCAACGCAAAGGATTTAAATACGAACCTTGGCATTTCAGTTACAGACCCTTATCATGTGAGTATTTAAAACAGTATCAAAATTTAGATATTTTTAAAGTCATTCAAGGCGAAGATTTTAAAGGTGCTAACAAGCTGTCAGATAAGGTCATACAAGCCTATTATAAAGAGCATATTCTGGATATCAACCCAGAATTATTAGCTTAACTTTTGTATTTTTAGGCCTTAAACATTAACCATGAGAAGAGGAAGTAGTAAAATTAAATTATTGATAGGACTTGGGATTGTTGTATTTGCAGTCATTCGTTATTGCTCCAGCGCCGAGGTCAACCCCTATACTGGTGAAAAGCAACACATTGCCTTATCTGAAGAGCAAGAAGTTGCTATGGGGCTTCAAGCAGCACCTCAAATGGCACAGCAACATGGTGGATTATATCCAGACGAACAATACCAAGCTTTCATAGATCAAGTTGGACAAAAATTGGTAGACAATAGTATTGCAAAACAAACAGGCTATCAATATGATTTTCATTTATTAGCAGATCAAGAAACCATTAATGCTTTTGCCTTGCCAGGCGGGCAAATCTTTATCACCTATGCCTTGTTTTCTAAACTTGAAAATGAAGATCAATTGGCTGGTGTTCTTGGTCATGAGATCGGTCATGTTATAGGGCGACATTCTGCTGAACGCATGTCAAAACATGAGCTTACCCAAGGCATAATTAGCGGTGTCGCTGTAGGTATTGATCCTAACACCGCACAAGGTGCCGCGGCGATTGCACAAATGCTAAATATGAGTTATGGTAGAGAAGACGAATTACAAAGCGATGATCTTGGTGTGAAATTTATGTTGAAGGCTAATTATAACCCAGAAGAAATGATTGGTGTTATGGAAATTCTTAAGGCAGCCGCTGGTCCAAACCGACAACCAGAACGCATGAGTACACATCCGGACCCAGAAAACCGAATTGAAAAAATTAGAGAGGCGATTGAAAAATATCGCGGTACCTAGAATAAATTAATTGTAATTCTTTAAATATCCTGTCTACGAGCAGGATTTTTGTTTTTATCTTTGAACTCAAATTTCTATTATGAACAAAAAAGTGATTTTGATGATCTTGGATGGCTGGGGAAAATCTCCAGATCCAAAAGTATCTGCAATCGATAAGGCCAATACTCCATTTATAGATAGTCTGTACGAAAAATATCCTAATGCCTCACTGAGAACCGATGGACTTAATGTGGGATTACCGGAAGGGCAAATGGGAAATAGTGAAGTTGGTCATATGAATCTTGGTGCAGGACGGATTGTTTATCAGGATCTGGTTAAGGTTAATCTTGCAGTAAAGGAAGGCACTCTTGAAAATGAACCGGTTTTACAAAATGCATTTGAATATGCAAAAACGCAACAAAAAGCAGTTCATTTTTTAGGTTTACTCAGTGATGGTGGTGTACATTCACATATTGATCATTTATTCGGATTGCTTGATGCTGCAAATAAATATGATTTAGAAAAAGTTTATGTTCATGCCTTTACAGATGGACGTGATGTTGATCCAAAATCAGGTTATGGTTTTATTACTGAATTAGAGGACCATTTTGAGAAATCATCTGGTCAATTAGCAAGCATTACTGGTCGGTATTATGCTATGGATCGCGATAAGCGTTGGGAACGCATCAAACTCGCTTATGATGCTCTTGTAAATGGTATTGGAACCCAGTCGACAAATGCCTTAAAATCTATTTCTCAAAGCTATGATGAGGATATTACCGATGAATTCATAAAACCCATCGTCATGGTTGACAAAGACCAAAAACCAATTGCTACCATTGAAGAGGAGGATGTCGTCATCTTTTTCAATTTCAGAACAGATCGTGGTCGGCAATTAACACAAGCCTTAACCCAAGAAGATTTTCACGAGCAAAATATGCATCGCTTGAACCTCCATTATGTGACACTTACTAATTATGACGAGTCCTTTGCAGGCATGCATGTCATTTACAATAAAGATAATCTAGCAAATACTCTAGGAGAAGTTCTTGAACGACATCATAAAACTCAATTGCGAATTGCCGAAACTGAGAAATATCCACACGTGACATTTTTCTTTTCTGGAGGTCGCGAGGAGGTGTTTAATGGCGAATCAAGAATACTAAAAAATTCTCCAAAAGTAGCCACTTATGATTTGAAGCCAGAAATGAGTGCTTTTGAAATAAAAGATGCCCTTGTTAACGAACTAGATAATAGTCAATTTGATTTTGTGTGTTTGAATTTTGCAAATGGTGATATGGTTGGACATACAGGTGTAATGCGTGCAGCAATAAAAGCATGTGAAGCTGTCGATATTTGTGTCAAAGAGGTTATTGAAGCGGCTCTAAGAAATGACTATACCACAATATTGATCGCCGATCACGGTAATTGTGAAACCATGATCAATCCGGATGGCTCACCACATACGGCTCATACTACCAACCCTGTGCCCATCATTTTAATAGATAAGGATTTAAAGCATATCCAAGATGGGATATTAGGTGATATCGCTCCAACAATACTAAAGCTCATGGGCATTGAAAAGCCAAAGGTAATGACTCAAAATTCATTAATTTAGTGTAAATTTCGCCAGTATGAATCTCTACAATAAATTAACAATCGCTATTGATTTTGATGGAACCATCGTTGAAGATGCCTATCCAGGTATTGGAAAACCACGAATATTTGCCTTTGAAACCTTGACAAAACTTCAGGAGGATGGACATCGACTCATTTTATGGACCTATAGGCATGGAGATCGCTTGAATGATGCTGTTGAATTCTGTAAAAAAAATGGTGTTGAATTTTATGCGGTTAACAAGAGTTTTCCTGAAGAGCAAGAAGACAATTCTAAGAGCAGAAAGATCCATGCCGATCTGTTTATTGACGATCGAAACCTTGGGGAACTTTTAGGTTGGGGTGAAATTTACCAAATACTTACAAAAGAAGAAGTTCCAAAAAGGAAAAAGCAAAAAAAAGGATTTTTCGATTTTTTTAAATAAGACGTATTAAAGCATTTCAAAATAACGCTTTTCAATAAATTCCCTGTGATCTGGATGGGCAATATCAACCAAGGCTTTCACACGTTTTTTAATAGTTTTCCCATATAAATTAGCAACACCATATTCAGTCACCACATAGTGAACATGAGATCTTGTTGTTACCACACCAGCGCCAGGTTTTAATGAAGGCACAATCCTGCTTATTCCACTTTTTGTAACCGATGGCAATGCAATTATAGCCTTGCCGCCTTCACTTATTGAGGCAGCACGAATAAAATCGATCTGACCACCAACGCCCGAATATATTTTTGCTCCCATTGAATCAGCACAAACCTGTCCGGTAACATCAACTTCAATGGCTGAATTAATAGCCACCATGTTTTTGTTCTGTTTGATCACAGAAACATCATTAACATAATCGCAGGTACGCATTTCTATATATGGATTGTCATCTACGTAATCATACAACCTTTGAGATCCCATTAAAAATGTGGCCATTGCACGTCCGGGACTCACCCCTTTATAATTTCCGTTTATAACATCTTTTAAAATGAGGTCAATAACCCCATCTGAAAACATCTCAGTATGAAGCCCAAGGTTTTTATGATTTCCTAATTTAGATAATACGGCATTTGGGATCGCACCAATGCCCATTTGAAGCGTGCTTTCATCCTCGATCAAATTAGCTACAAAGTCGCCAATTTTTTCCTCAATTATAGAAGGGCTTCCGTGATGTGAAACGGGTAAGGGTTCGTCACATTCAACAAAAGCATCAATTTCACTTACATGAATAATGCCATCGCCATGTGTTCTTGGCATTTGTTTATTGACTTGAGCGATTACATGATCGGCATTTTCAATTGCTGCTGGAGTTGCTTCAACTGAGACTCCAAGAGAACAATACCCATGTCGATCTGGAACTGAAACATGAATCAAAGCGACTTGGAGGTCAACGATATTTCGCTTGAACAATAACGGCAATTCGCTTAAAAAAACAGGCGTATATGAACCATTCCCAGCTTTTAAAGTATGTCTAACATTGCGACCAATAAAAAAAGAATTGACATGAAAACTTTTATGATATTTGGGGTCAGCATATGGCGCCTCTCCTTCTATATGAAGATGACAAACTTCTACATTTCTAAGTTCTTCATGACGTTGGGTCATCGCGTTAATTAAAACTTGGGGTGCGGCAGCAGCTGCTTGGAGATAAACCTTATCGTTTGACTTAATAATCTTTACGGCATCTTCTGCACTAACGGGGGTATACATATGATCTTAAATTTAAGGTGTAAATTTAATTGAAAAAAGTAGTATAAAACCTGCCAAATGTCATATTATATGATAATTTATTCCATATTAATTTTAAGTATCTTTGTCGATATTTTTTTTAAATGATCATACCAAAAACCAAAGAAGAAATAGAACTTATGCGCGAAAGCGCATTGATAGTTTCACGAACGCTTGGCCTTCTGGCGAAAGAAGTCAAACCTGGAGTAACAACACTTGCCTTAGATAAGATAGCAGAAGAATATATTAGAGATCAAGATGCTATTCCTGGATTCTTAGGGTTATATGATTTTCCCAATACTTTATGTATGAGTCCGAATGAACAAGTAGTACATGGATTTCCGACAAATGTGCCTCTAAAGGAAGGTGATATTATTTCAATAGATTGTGGTGCCATTAAAAACGGATTTTATGGCGATCATGCCTATACCTTTAAAGTTGGCGAAGTCACTGAGGAAGTTCAAAAATTATTGGATGTTACGAAGGCCTCTTTATATGTTGGGATCAGAGAGTTTAAAAAAGGAAACCGCGTTGGAGATGTTGGTTTTGCCATTCAAAATTATTGTGAAAGTCATGGCTACGGTGTAGTTCGTGAATTAGTTGGTCATGGACTAGGAAGAAAAATGCATGAAGATCCTGAAATGCCCAATTATGGAAAACGTGGTCGCGGGAAGAAATTTAGTGAAGGTATGGTTGTGGCCATTGAACCTATGATCAATATGGGAACACGACGCATCATGCAACATGCTGATGGTTGGACCATCACTACAGTGGATAAGAAACCCAGTGCACATTTTGAACATAATGTAGCTTTAGTTAATGGAAAACCAGAATTGCTATCAACTTTCGACTATGTTTATGAAGCACTTGGGATTGAAAGTGATGAGGAAAAAGAATTTAGGGCATAAATCAACTTGAAAAGTATATTTAAATCCATATTGAATATAATTCCTAGACCAATTCTAATTCGGTTGAGTTATGTGGTTCGGCCTATATTGAAATTTGTTCTAAAAGGAAATCGGTATGTTGATCCTATAGACGGAAAGGGATTTAAGAATTTCTTGCCTTATGGATATGAAACCCAGCGCCCAAACGTATTATCGCCATCAACATTATCTTTAGAACGCCATCGTTTGTTATGGCTGTATCTTGAAAACGAAACTACCTTTTTTACACAACCACAAAAAGTTTTACATTTTGCTCCAGAACAGGCGTTTTATAAGAGATTCCGAAGTATGAAGCACTTAGATTATACAACGACCGATCTTAATTCACCTTTGGCTGATGTTAAAGCCGATATCTGTGACCTTCCGTTTGAGGATAATGCTTTCGACTTTATTTTATGCAATCATGTTCTTGAACATATTCCAGATGATCAAAAAGCGATGCAAGAGTTATTCCGAATATTAAAACCTGGAGGCACTGGCATTTTTCAAATTCCGCAAGACCTTTCAAGAGCTGTTACATTTGAAGACGATTCCATCACAAACCGAAAGGAACGTGCTAAAATCTTCGGACAATACGATCATGTTCGGATTTATGGGCGAGATTATTTTGATAAACTACGATCTGTTGGATTTACGGTAAATGAAGTGGATTACACCGCAAGCCTTTCCGAAGAAACCATTGACAAATTCCGATTGGCAAAAGGCGAGATCATTCCAGTGGTGATTAAGTAGAATGCTTTTTTTAATTCTGGTGTTCAAAAAAAATGTCATTGACTTCGTCGAATCTTCGAATTCCTGCGAAGGCAGGAATCTATCATTTAAACTAATCATTTGTATTGCAATTTTACTTAAGTTTTTATGTCATTCCTGCAAAAGTCACAATATTAATTCTCTTAAACATAGAAGACTTGTTCAAAAGTTTAAATTCCATTTCCCAAGTTTTGGTTCTTTTGAAAGCATGAATGACAAAGGTCACAACATTAATTCTCTGGGAAACCGTTGAAGGCCAAGGTTTCTAATGACTTGCTATCATTTTCAAAGATGATAAACACTTTCAATTCAGGATGCGCTTTTAAAAAGGATTTCACGTTATCTATGCCCATGGTTTTAAAGGCAGTGGCATAAGCATCTGCGGTCATACAGTCTTCGGCAATTACAGACACACTTAAAATATTGGTCTTACTCGGATAACCCGTATTTGTATCTATTATATGTGAATAGCGATTTCCGTTATCGTCGATCTTAAATTTTCTATAGGTCCCAGAAGTGGCCATGGCTTCATTCTCTAATGCTATTGCTTTTAATACTGCTTGTGTCCCATCAAATCTTGGTTCTTCCAATCCAACCATCCATGGTTTATCATTTTCTATATTTTGGCCTTTCACCCGAATTTCACCTCCAATTTCAACCAAATAATTATCGATATTCTTAAATTCAAGCATCTCGCCAACGGCATCAACCCCATACCCTTTGGCTATGGCATTAAAATCGAGATAGATTTGCCGATCCTTTTTCGTTAAATTTGGTATAGGTCCGACAATTTTATCAAAACCAACATATTGCATCAAACTATCAATTTTCATGCTATCCAGCTCCTTGAGATTACCCTCTGGGCCAAAATCCCATGCATTAACGACAATACCAATTGTAGGATCGAAGGCGCCATTTGTAAGCCTATGAATTTCCTTGGCTTTTAAATACACAGCAATAAAATGATCATCAAATATGACCTCCTCATTTCTATTGAATTTTGAAATTATGGAATTGGGAAGGTACGTCGACATCGACCTATTGACCTCAGCGAATACGCTATCGACTTGCTTTTGAAGGTCCTGCTCCTCATCATCAAAATAAATTATACTGTATGTGGTCCCGAAAATATCCCCTGAAAGTCTTAATGTCTTTTTTTCAGAAGGAAAAAATACGAAAACAAGAACTGCTAGTGCTACAAAAAGTAAGAGAACGCGTTTTTTCATTTAATTCAGATGTGTCTCTATAATTTGAATGCCGTTATATTCGATCAAATAGTCTTCATCTAAATAAATAGGTAAATTTTCACCATTAGGATTGCCTAGTCCTACACCGGCGAACAAGACCTTGGCATCTTTTTCTCGAGCATGTTTTTTAAAAGCTTCCATCCACACAACATCGTAATTATTAGGATTATCTGGTAAAATGACCACCTTTACTATGACAAAATAATACTGATTGGTCTTGTCAATACAAACAAATTGAGGATGCTTTTTAAGTTTACTATTTACAGCAATAAACTCGAAGCCACGTTGTTCTAATTCTTTTCCAACGTGGTTCATGGCAAGATTATGTAATTCTTGTTTTGAAAGTGCCTTACTCATAGCACAAAAATAACATAAATAAAAGTTATAAGAATAGAGAAGAAAAGGATAATATTTTTTTTAGAATAAAGGTCCCATCACAACACTAAATCATTATCCAATTATTTTTATTAATACGTAATTACTATAAAAATATAATATTCGACTAGGTGCAAATCCATCGAAATTAAACATAGATGTAGGTTTATCTCGAATAATTTCCTAAATTTAACTCTCCCCGCGAACTTGTATTTATGCAATTTTGATGAATAGGAACACCCTTTTTTTTATTATTCTCAGCTTCTTGGCACTTAATTCTTTTAGTCAAAACGGACAAAGCATAGAAGAACTTAAACGTCTTGTCAAAGAACAAGCAAATGATAGCACAAAAGTTAACGCGTTGATAGAAATATCTTCTCAGCTCTTTCGATCACAGCCAGATTCTTCGATGGTTTATTCGAATGAGGCTATTGAGCTCGCTACTTCAATCGATTTTAAAAAAGGATTGGCTTATGCCTATAAGAATATGGGTCTTGGTCATTATGTCAAGGGAGAATTCTCCGATGTTTTAATTTATTGGGAAAAGTCCTTAGCCATTTTTCAGGAGATCGATGACGAGACTGGTATAAGCAACCTGCTAAACAATTTAGGTGCGGTTTATCAAACAAAAGGTGATGACCCTAAGGCTTTAGATTATTTTATAAGATCAGTAAAAATTGCCGAAAAAATTAACGATTCATCTCGAGTTGGAACAGCATACTTGAATATTGGTACCGTATATTCTAATGAAGAAACAACCTATCAGGATGCCTTTGAATCCTTTAATAAGGCTAAGACTATATTTAGTAATATGGGATATGATGAAGGTGTTGGAGCAGCAGCTATCAATATTGCCGAATTAAATTTAAAAAATGGTGATCCAGAAGCAGCCTTGCCTTATCTCAATGAAGCATTAGATGCATATACAAGATCTGGAAATAGTCTTTCTCATACATACAATTATATGGGTAAGGCTTATAAAGACCTTAAAAGTTATGGTTTGGCAAAAGAGTATCATCTAAAAGCCATAGAAGCGGCAGACCTTAATGATGCTAAGTTAGAGAAAACCAAGGCACTTATTAGCTTAGGAGAGGTTTTAATTGAACAGGAGGCTTATGCAGAGGCCGTTACAAATTTTAAAGAAGGGCTTAAATTAACGGAAGTTACTGGAGTTTACCGAGATAAAAAGGATGCCTACGAAGGACTATCTAAAGCTTATTCAGGCTTGAAAGATTACAGAAATGCCTATAATTATCAACAGCTTTTTGCCGCCGTAAGCGATACTATTAGAAACGATTCTTATGAGGAATCTATAAGCAACATGCGATTTCAATATGATCTGGAAAATAAAGAGCGTGAAATAAAACTGCTTAATATTGATAATGAATTAAAACAAACGCAAATTGAACGCACCACGGCATCAAAAAGATTATTGTATGCTATTGCTGCTTTGTTTTTAGCTATGACTGGAGGTATTTTTTTACGTTTCAGATTTATCCAAAAATCCAACGCACGTCTTGCAAAAGAGCGTAATAAAAGTGAAAGCATTCTGCTGAACATTCTTCCCAAAGAAACGGCTGAAGAGTTAAAAGCGCAAGGATTCATAAAGGCAAAATACTTTAAGGAAGTTACAGTGTTATTTACTGATTTTAAGGAATTTTCCTTGGTTGCGGAAGAAATTCCTGCTGAGGAACTCGTTCAAAGCTTGGATTATTTTTTCAAGAAATTCGATTTAATCACAGAAAAGCACAACCTGGAGAAAATCAAAACCATTGGTGATGCTTACATGTGTGCTGGTGGACTGCCAACACAGAATAGCACACATACTGAAAATGCATTATTGGCGGCATTAGAGATTTTAGAATTTGTAAAGGAAACACAACAGAATCCACCAAATGGAATTTATCCTTTTAAGGTACGTATTGGAATAAATACGGGTCCAGTGGTAGCTGGAGTTGTTGGCAACAAGAAATTTCAGTACGATATTTGGGGTAATACTGTAAATATAGCGGCTCGCATGGAGAGTAATTCCGAACCAGGAAAAATCAATGTTTCAGAAAACACCTATCAACATTTAAAAAATAAGTATAATTTCACCTATAGAGGTAAGATAACAGCAAAGAATGAACAATTGCTTAATATGTATTATGCTGAAGAAAAAATTGGTGAGAAAACTTAAAAAAATATTATTTTAAATATATATTGTTTTAATTTTAATAATAATTCAAATCGATTTTGGGGATAATCGAGAAAAATAAGCATGAAAATTGTAAGAATACTAATTCTTAGAATCAGATATACATGACTCTTGATAATAAAAAGACATATCCAAATATTTGTTTCCAAATTCTAGATGAATACAAGGAGAAATTAGCTTCACATTTAAGTTATCATTCTTACGATCATATTATTGATGTGGCTAATGTTTGTGATAAATATATCAGGCTATATAAAATTGATGATCATATGGCCAAGCTTATTCGAATTGCTGCTATAAGTCATGATTTTGGATATACGGTATCACCTATTGATCATGAAGAACGCAGCATTACGTTGATAGAGCCCATGCTAGAACCCATTCTTACAAAAGATGAGATAGCAATTGTGAACCAAATGATCAGAGCTACCAAAATTCCACAACAACCAAAAACTTTTTATGATAAGATTCTTGCAGATGCTGATTTGGACTACTTAGGAAGAAACGATTACGATGAACTTAGTGAAAACCTGAATCAAGAGTTTTTGCATCTTGGAGTTATTAAAACCGAAGAAGAATGGCTGGATCTTCAAATCAAGTTTCTGGAAAATCATGAATACCACACTCTCTATGCTAAATGGAACCGCCGCAAATTAAAAATTAAAAAACTTAAGGAACTCAAAGCCAAAAAGCTCTAAAAATTATATTCTTTTTTTGAGAGGCATTCTAGAGTAAATAAAAAGTTGTCGAAACGTCACAACTTCTGAATAAGATTAGTCTTTATGTTAATTAAATGTTAAATTAAAAGTATTAGCATTTCAATATTTTGTTATTCATCTGATATGCAATATCTTAATAGTCTCCTTTATAATTATTCATAGCGACTTGCCCGCTTCTAGATATGGCTTATGAATACTGATGATAATCATCAGGATTTAGACTTATGAGGTAATTTAAGTCGACTATTATGAAATCTACAACTGCAAGTGGTTTTTACTTCACCACGAAACCAACCAACAACATTATATTATCAAGTTTATTTTTTTTGTTATTTACTCTCTGGGTAAATGGACAAAACTATACAACTACAGGTTTATCTGACAACTGGGAAGATCCAACAGCTTGGGATTGCTCAGGAGGTAATTGCAACAATAATCCGTTCCCAAATTACGAAATAAATAACGCTACAATTACCATCAATCATGATATCATTTTCATTACTAATAATCCCATAAAATTAAAAAACAACGCTGAATTGTATGTTCTCAATAATGCAAAATTTACAACAACAAGTAATATTAATGTGAACTCAGGAGGCCTATTGGTTGTTGATCAGGGTGAAATTGCCATTGGACCTGGCGTACTTAAAAATCAAGGCATCATTCAGCTTACCAATGCGATAATGATAAAAGATGGTAATTTTATAAATGACACTCAATTAGTATTGACCAATGCTTGTGTTCAACTAATAGAAGGTAATTTTTTAAATAATGGTTCAGTTTCAGGTCTTGGAAGCATAAAAACTGAAAATGGAAGTATCAACAACTCTGGTACTTGGGACTCAAATACAATTTATTTTTATAGTCAAGGAGGCAGCGGACTCCCAGGTTCACCTAGCACAGAAGCAGAAGTTGCCGCGGTATGTGAATGTATTCTAGTTAATTGTGACATATTACCCGGATATCCTCCCAATTCCAAAGTTGATGATATCATTGGGTCAGCATTAACCTCCCTTTTTAACAATTACGATCCAAACGAGCCAAATAACACATTCATATACATCATTAATGAAAATGATGAAGTCCTTATAGAGGTCGTCACCTTCAATGGTCAATTTAATGCTGTAGCTGCGTTTTTAAGCAGCTTTGGAATAAATCCTGATGACTATATCTCAGATGTATATAACCCACAAGATGACGAACGAGTGATTACTGTGTTCTTCCCAATTGCTAATCTTACTGATCTCAATCCACGATCTGATATTATCAACCAAGTTTATGAAGTTTCTCCACCTATACCAAATGCAGGACTCATTGATAGCCAAGGTGACGCAGCTCAAAATTCAAATATTGCGAGATTAGGATGGAATGTAACTGGTGATAATATTAAAGTGGGCGTTATCTCAGATAGTTTTGATAGAAAATCTGGAGTTGTTGCCGGAACCAGTGCAGCTGTACAAACTGACATTGTAAATCAAGACCTTC
The DNA here is from genome assembly GCA_013001285.1 of Flavobacteriaceae bacterium. GTDB lineage: Bacteria > Bacteroidota > Bacteroidia > Flavobacteriales > Flavobacteriaceae > JABDMU01. The sequence goes on along the minus strand of JABDMU010000054.1, from coordinate 31,511 downwards.
CAGGAGCTGAAAATCCTATAACTGTTGTACAGGATTATCCCTTTGGAGTAGCAAGTGATGAAGGTCGCGCTATGCTACAAATCGTACATGACGTTGCACCCGATGCTCAATTGTATTTTAGAACTGGATTCATATCGGAAGGGAACATGGCAGCAGGAATTGCTGAACTTGTCACTTTGGGTTGTGATGTCATTGTAGATGACCTCACCTATATGAAAGCACCGTTCTTTAGAGATGGTATCATTGCTGATGCCATTAACGAAGCAACCAACAATGGTGTGAGTTATTTTACATCTGCTGGTAATTTTGGCTCACGATCTTATCAGTCTACATTTTCACCATCTGCATCAAATCCATTACGTCACGATTTTGGCGGAAATAATGCTTTACAACAACTCAATTTGGATGTTGGATCTTATATCGTCGTTCTTCAATGGGATGATGATTTCTATTCGTTTGGCTCAAATACTGGTGCAATGAATGATATGGATATTTACCTCGCAGGTAATGATGGTAATATACAATATGGGTTCAACAGAAATAATTTAGGCGCAGATCCTGTTGAAATTATGCCCTTCACAGTAATCAACCCAACCACAACTAATATCGTCATTGAGAACGCCTTTGGGACCGGTGCGCCACCCATGTTCAAATATGTGGTATTTAGAGCTGGAGAAAATGGAGATTTTGAAGCTGTACCACCAGCAAATAGCTCAACTGTTGTGGGTCATGCTAACGCAGAAGGAGCAATTACGGTTGGCGCAGTTCGTTATGATAATACGCCCAATTATGGAGGAGCACTTGTAGCCCAAGAATCATCATCTCTTGGAGGCACAACAACTAATGGTCTTTTAAGAAACAAACCTGATATCATGGCGCCCACTGGAGGAGATACCTCAGTAGAATTGGGGGCACCTGATTTTGATGGCAATTCATTACCCAATTTCTTCGGGACCTCTGCTTCAGCACCGCATGCCGCTGGTGTAGCGGCCTTAATTATCGAAGCCAAGACAACCTTCGGCGTTGATATTGCGAATTCAGACCCAAATTTAAGTGTCCGTAGTTTATTAGCAGACAATGCCATTGATATGGAGCTTGCTGGTTTCGATAATAAAACTGGTCATGGTTTCATTTTAGCCGATGAATCCATTGGTGCATTTTCAAATCCATCGCCAAACCTGATAAGTTTTAATCTTGAAAATTTAGATACATCAATTTACAATCCTGGGGATATAGCCTTTGAGCTCATTCTTGAGGGCAACTCCTTTGATGAATCATCTGTCGTGATATTTCGTGGCGAAGAGATAGCAACTACTTTTGTTGATACCAATACCTTAACTGCTATCATACCAGAATTTATGGGGAATCCTCCCATCTATGTGTATACTGAACCTGGTCCATTAACAAATGGCTCAGATGGTGGTACATCAGAAATTTTAACTTTTAATGATCCCATCATCACAGATGTAATCCTGCAACCCGATAGTGCTTCACGAAGATATGGTGAAGCAGATCCTGAGTTTTCCTTCATAACAAAGGTTGGTGATAACGAAGATCCTCTTGTACTAGAAGAACTGAATCTTTTATTACCATCAGTTTCAATGGCAACGGCTGCTGCTCCCAATTCCAATGTAGGCATCTATGCTATCGAATTGACTTTAACCGATGTCAATGTTGCCTTGTTAGAGTTATATAATTTTATTATTGAGCCAGGTGTCTTAAATATAACGCCAATGCAAGTAACTATATCACCACAAGCCATGAATGACATAAGTTATGGTGACCCGCTACCAGATATTAGTTTTGATTATTCTTTTGGAACACCAGATGAAACCGATTTGGAGGTAGATTCGGGAGTTGCCAACACCTTTGCCGTAAATCATGTGAACGCTTTGTCTTTGGTCAATGGTATTTCTTTGGTTAATGGTCTTTCTTTAGTGAACGGGATTTCCCTGGTAAACGACGAACCAACCATTAACGGTATTTCATTGGTCAATAAATCCTTCTTCGTCTCACAAAACACGGTTGATATGTCAGGCACATTAGCACAGAATGGTCTTTCTTTGGTCAATGGAAATGGAACTGAAAAACTTGTCAACTTTGGAGCTGATCTTTTTTCTGAGGATGCTATCGCCGATGGAACTTTCTCTTCAATTACAGATGGAATTTCATTGGTCAATGGACTCTCCTTAGTGAATGGTCTCGCACTTATAAATGGGATTCCTTTGGTTAACGGCGTAAGTCTGGTAAACGGACTCTCCTTGGTCAACGGACTCTCCATAGTGAATGGTTTAGCACTTGTCAATGGTTTAGCCCTTGTCAATGGTATTCCTTTAGTAAATAGTGAAGGTACACCCCTTTTAAATGCATTCGAAAATATCCTGGTCATTCTGAATGGTGATGATGCCTTAGGTGAAGTTCCTATTGATATTAAACCAATAAATGTTATTACAGGGATAGATGCTGGTACCCAATATGTAATTCCTGGTGGTATTTTAGACACCAATTTTGAGATCAAGTATAAGCCAACAGCGCTTGTCATCCTACCAGCAGATCTAACCGTGACCGCAGATGATGCAACGATAACCTATGGTCAGGAAGATCTACCAGAATTCGGTATAAGTACAACGCCAGAAGTTTTACCCTTCAATGAAAATATTTCAGAGCTATTAGGAGAACTATCATTTACTCCTGATGATGCTTGTACTCAAGATTCAACCATTTCTGTATCCCCCGAAATTCAGTTAAATAATTATAATATCAGTTATCAACCCGGTAATTTGACTATCGTAAACGCTGATCTTCATTTGGAAATAGGATCGTCGTTAATATCAGAGGACGATGCGATTCCAACTGATTTCAGTATTGTAGCAACCGGACTTGTATGTGATGATGCGACTCCAACCTTTACAAATTTTATTATTGAAGACGAAAACGGCGTTATTCAAACGGGTGACTTGGCTGGAGGAACATATATAGTATATGCCGATCTTTCAGGCCTTACAGGTTACGATACTTATACCATTACACAAACGCCAGGGTCATTATTTGTAAACCCAGTAGTTGGATGTAATGAACGAATAAAAGCCTCTGGGATTTGTCAAAGTCCAGCAACATTACCTGAGAACCCCAGCATAACAACCTTACTACAGTTTGAATATACCAACCTATTAGATGTGCCTATTTATATCCCTAATGGCACAAATAATCGCTTAAAAGGAAACGCAGAATTTATTGGATCACCACCAGAACTATTTTTACCAGGAACACATATTTTTTATATCTATACAGATGGAGGCAGGTTACAATGGGAAGTCATCACTCAAGGTTGTAGTAGTGCTTCCAAATCGGCGAATGGTTCAAATGCAGATCCTTGTCCGGAAACTTTGGCTCAACCTTTTGATCAATCTGAACCTGAATTTCCAGTATTAAATGAACTAAATGATGAACAACTTAAATTATATCCTAACCCAGTTAGCGATTTCGTCCATCTGAAGTTTCCAGATAACAATGTTGAGGGAAGCATTATAATTTTAGATCAAACCGGTAGATTTTTACATAAAGAAGATTATCATTTGAAAGGATCATCAAATATTCAAATTGATGTATCTGATTTCAAACCCGGAATCCTGTTTTTCATTTATGAGCAACATGGTGAAAGGATGATTTATAAAATAATAAAGAAATAATTATAAGATTGTGTTCTTATTTAATAGAGCTCATAAAAAAACCCAGCATCATATGCTGGGTTTTATATTATATCATGTTAAAATGACTATCCTCCAAAATCATCAAATCTGATATGTTCATCAGGAATTCCGAAGTCCTCTCCCATTTTTTGAACCGCTTGGTTCATTAAAGGAGGTCCACAGAAGTACAATTCAATATCTTCCGGTGCCTCATGATGATTTAGGTAGTTATCGATCACACAATTATGAATAAACCCTACAAATCCATCACCTTCTTCGTCATTGATATCTTTTTTTACTTTCCAGTTATCCTCCTCTAAAGGTTCAGATAAAGCCATGTAGAATTTAAAGTTCGGGAATTCTCTTTCCAGTTCTCTAAAGTGCTCAATATAGAATAACTCACGTTTTGATCGTCCACCATACCAATAAGTCACTTTACGACCAGTCTTTAGGGTCTTGAACAAATGGTAAAGGTGCGAACGCATTGGTGCCATTCCAGCACCACCACCAACGTAAAGCATTTCACTTTCAGACTCATTGATGAAGAACTCACCATATGGTCCTGAGATGGTTACCTTATCACCAGGCTTTTGAGCGAAGATATAAGACGACGCGATACCAGGATTAACATCCATCCATCCATTTTTTGAACGGTCCCATGGTGGTGTTGCAATACGAACATTGAGCATGATCTCTCGCCCTTCCGCAGGATAAGAAGCCATGGAATAGGCGCGTTCTACAACTTCAGTATTTTTCATAACCAATGGCCATAATCCAAATTTATCCCATTCTGGTTGAAATTTATCAGGCGTTTCGTGTTCTTCAGGATGCGCTGTGATATCGATATCTTCGTATTTTATTTCGCATGGTGGAATTTCAATCTGAATATATCCACCAGCTTTATAGCCCATATCTTCAGGGATCTCGACTACAAATTCTTTAATAAAAGACGCCACATTATAATTTCGAACAACAGTTGCTTCCCATTTTTTAATTCCGAAAACTTCTTCCGGAATTGTGATCTCCATATCTTGTTTCACCTTTACCTGACATGACAAACGTGCGCCTTGTTTCAATTCTTTTCTTGTGAAATGTGGGGTCTCTGTTGGTAGAGCTTCACCTCCACCCGAAAGCACATGGCATTCACATTGGATACAAGTTCCACCGCCACCACAAGCCGATGGTAAAAAGATCTTTTCAGAACCAAGAGTAGTCAATAAACTACTTCCTGATGCCACTTCTATTTCGCGTTCACCGTTGATCATTATTTTTACTGGACCAGAAGGTGATAATTTTTGTTTTACAAATAACAGTAATGCAACCAATAATAGTGTCACAAATAAGAATGCCACGACGGTTGCTAAAACTGTTCCAAATGTACCTGCTTGTAATATCATTGTGTAAATCATCTTTTAATTTGTTTCAGCCAAAACTGCTGTGTCATCTGAATTCTCAACCTGTTCTAATTGCTCAGCTTCAGGTTGAACGTTTACTGTAGTTTCTTCATTTACCGTTTCCTCATCACCACCAGTAAGCATACCACCGAAACTCATAAATCCTATGGCCATTAATCCAGTAATAATAAAAGTAATACCTAATCCTCTGAGCGGAGCAGGAACGTTTGAGTATCTAATTTTTTCACGAATGGCCGCAATGGCTAAAATTGCAAGAAACCATCCAATTCCTGAAGAGACTCCATAATTAAGAGCTAAGCCAAAAGTTGCTATTTCTCGTGATTGCATAAATAGTGAACCACCTAATATGGCGCAATTCACAGCAATTAATGGTAAAAAGATTCCCAAGGAGTTATACAGTGCTGGAGAGAACTTCTCTACAACGATCTCAACCAATTGTACCATAGTTGCAATGGTTGCAATAAACATGATAAACGATAAGAAGCTCAAGTCATAAGCAGCAAATTCAGGACCTAACCAAACTAAGGCGCCTTCTTGTAATATGTACTGATCTAACAACCAGTTTAAAGGCACCGTAATAGCAAGTACAAATATAACAGCTGCCCCTAGTCCAACTGCAGTACTCACTTTCTTAGATACCGCCAGATATGAGCACATTCCCAGAAATGTGGCAAATACCATGTTATCGATAAATATTGATTTAAAAAATAATTCTACGTGTTCCATAGTATGTGATGTTGAAGTCATTTCAATTGAATGACCTATCTTTTTTAATTATCTTCAATTAATGCTTTATTCTTAGTACGTTGTATCCAGATGATGATCCCCACCACGATCAATGCCATTGGTGATAAAAGCATAAATCCGTTGTTCTCATATCCAATACTGTACAATCCAGTTTTTGCAATAGGGTCTCCAAGCACTGGTATTCCTAAAAGTGTTCCTGACCCTAATAGTTCTCTGAAAAATCCAACGATTATCAATATAACGCCATAACCAAGTGCATTTCCAATCCCATCGAGGAAGGATTTCCAAACACCATTTCCTAAAGCGAAGGCTTCAAAGCGACCCATGATAATACAGTTAGTAATGATTAATCCAACGAACACCGATAAGGTTTTACTTAATTCGTATGCAAAAGCTTTAAGTACCAAATCAACTATAATTACGAGTGTTGCTACTACGATCAATTGAACGATGATCCTAATTTTTGAAGGAATGATATTTCGCATTAGTGATATCACAACATTACCAACACCAAGTACAAATATCACTGATATGGCCATAACGATAGAAGCTTCTAACTCGGCAGTAATGGCCAAAGCAGAACAAATTCCTAAAACCTGTATGGTAATTGGATTGTTATCCGTTAATGGATCAAGTATTAAGTTGGCATCTTTTTTTGAAAGTAAACCCATAATTAATTCGATTTTAAATTTTTGAAATAAGGCACATACAATTTCAAGTCTGAACGTATCATTGCTGAAACTCCATCGCCAGTAATTGTAGCTCCGGCTATGGCATCAACCTCATTATCTTTTTTGTCTTTGTTTGTTGGATCGGCATTACCTTTAGCAACAGTAATTCCTTTAAAAACGCCTGATTCAGAAAGTAAATGTTCTCCATAAAAATCATCCATAAAGAAGCGTTGCTTAATATTGGCTCCTAATCCTGGTGTTTCTGCTTTGTGATCAAAATAAGCACCTTGTACGACCATATTCTCATCCATTGCAATGTAACCCCAAATGGCATCCCAAAGGCCTTTACCATAAATTGGTGCCACATAGTAGGTTTGCCCGTCGCGCTCACCTACAAATAATGGTAGCTTTCTAGGCTGACCTTCCTTGGCATTATTTTGCTGTTTTTTAACGTCGATCAAATATGGCTCTTGATTGGTTTCTGCAACATACTCATCTCGGGTCTGAGTTTTTAAAACCTTACCTGTATTGTCAATTGTAATGACCACTTGATCGGTAATATTCATTTGAAAAGCTTCGGGTGCTTTATCGGTAGAAATAAAGTTGGCATTCGTTTCATCATTTTCATTGATTCCCATTGCATATAGGATATTCTGTTGTTTTTCCAAACGCTGATTTTCCGTAATACGTGGTTTTAATGATGAGGCTAAATATGCCAATAAAGCACCAACAACAATCACCATTCCAATGGCGAAGATTATTGTGTATATATTTTTATCTGTTCTCTTTTCCATGTCTAAGCTGTTTTTACATTAACACGTTTAAGTCGGCGTTTCACATTTCCTTGAACCACATAATGATCAATGGTTGGCGCAAAGACATTCATCAGTAGAATTGCTAACATCACACCTTCAGGATATGCAGGATTGAATACACGAATTAGTATAGAAATGAACCCAATTAAAAAGCCATAGATCCATTTACCTTTATTGGTTTGAGATGCCGTAACTGGATCGGTTGCCATATAAACTGTTCCAAAAGCAAATCCACCAATTATGAGATGATGCCACCAGGTGGTACTCATCAATCCATAAAATTTACTTGATTCTGAGATCCATTCTGAGCTTACAACGAAATTAAAGATCAAGCCCATTGCAATGGCTCCCAGCACACAAGACAGCATGATTCTCCAACTTCCTATCTTTGTAAAGATCAAAAATAAGGCTCCAACTAAGATTAAAAGCGCAGATGTTTCACCTACTGATCCTGGAATAAATCCTATGAACATGTCCCAAATCGAATAGCCTACATCTTGATTTTGAGCTAAACTACCTAAAACAGTTTCTCCAGATATCGCATCTAAGTTTTCGCCAGCAGCGATCATCTGATCGCGTTCAACAGCACCATGTACCCATACTTTATCTCCAGACATCCAAGTAGGATAGGCGAAGAACAAAAAGGCACGTATGGTTAAGGCAGGATTTAAGATATTCATTCCAGTTCCTCCAAAGACTTCCTTTCCAATTACAACACCGAAGACTACGGCTACTGCAAGCATCCACAATGGGATATCAACTGGCACTATTAAAGGCACTAACATACCCGTAACTAAATAGCCTTCTTCAACTTCATGTCCTTTAATAACAGCAAAAACAAATTCTACAGCCAGACCTACACCATAAGATACAGCTACTAGTGGTAATACTTTCCAGAGTCCGATCACTAAATTATCCCAATTCCAAAATAGGGTATCGAAAAAATTTGTTGCACTTTCAATTTCGCCTAAGGCAAGATGATGTTGATAACCAGCATTGAACATCCCGAATATTAAACATGGCACCAAGGCCATGATCACTGTATTCATGGTTCTTTTTAAATCGTCAACTACCTTTATATGCGTTCCGTCATGAGTAGTCTCGTTTGGAGAGTACAAAAAAGTATGAATGGCATTAAAGGCAGGTGCCATTTTCTTTCCTTTATACTTTTCTTTAATTTTATGTAAGTTACTTTTTAAACCCATTTAATATTTTTTTCTCATTTTTTAAAATGACTCAAATTATCCAATTTCTTTTATCATTAAATCTAAACCTTCACGAATTATCTTTTGATGTGGTTGTTTAGAAACACATACAAATTCGGTAAGGGCAAAATCTTCAGGTGCTACTTCATACATTCCTAAGGCTTCCATTTCGTCCAGATCATTATACATACAAGCTTTTAAAATTTGCATCGGAAAGATATCTAATGGGAAAACCTCCTCATAGATCCCTGTTAACACAAAAGCGCGATGTTCGCCATTAGTATTGGTATCTAAATCGTATTTTTTCTTAGGGTTTAACCATGAGAACGTTAAGGCTCTAGATGTTGAAATTTTATTGAAAACAGGTTTGTTCCATCCAAAAAATTCATAATCATCGCCTTCAGGAATAATTGTAATTGTATTACTATAATAGTCCAAAGCGCCATCAGGCTCAATGTGTTTCCCCGATAACACATTACCAGATATGATGCGGTCGTTACCATCTTTTTCAACACCGTGATCATAGATCATTGTTGACACTTCTGAGCCGATCTTCGTTTTAAAATATCTCGGTTTTTTTACTGAAGATCCTACCAAAGCCACAATACGTTCAGCATTGAATTTACCAGTAAGTAACAATTCACCTATAATTACCAAATCTTGAGCATTGACAGTCCAAACGATCTCACCTTTATTCACAGGATCAACCTTATTGATTAGAGTTCCCACATTTCCAGCTGGATGTGGACCTGAAACCTTATGCAATGAAATACCATGCAATGTTGCAAGTGGTGAGTTACTTTCTTTTCCTACTGATACATGTACATCGCCTTCTGTTAATTTTCCTAATGCGGTAACTGCTGCTTGCAGTTCATTCTCTTTACCTCCAAGGCAAAAATCCAGATCGGCCGCTAAAGGAGCGCTTGCATATCCAGAAATAAATATAGCTTTAGGTGCTTTTTCGGGATTAGCAATCACGTCATATGGGCGTTGTTTAATAAATGGCCAACAACCGGTTGAAAGAAAATGTGCTTTTAACTTTTCGGCATTTGCATTTTCAAGATCAAACTTACCATGATCTAAGTAACGTTGTTCCTTATCTGCCTGAATTTTAACTGCATCGATCCGGCGTTTTGGTCCACGAACAATTTCAATAACTTCACCAGAAACTGGAGATGCAAATTTGATATCTTCATTAGACTTATCATAAAATACAGTTTCCCCGGCTTTTATTTTAGTCCCTTCTTTAGCAATAAGTTTAGGAATGACGTTATGAAAATCTTCAGGTCTTAAGGTGCAGTAGTTACTAATTATTGCCTGTTCTACAGATTTATCAGCTTCACCTTTGAGTTTTATGTTCAGACCTTTTTTAATTTGAATGTCGTTTGACATATGTTTTAAATTGAAATTAGTTGTCTAAAAAATCCGAGCAAATTTACAAATTTAATATGCAGTTTTCATAATATTTCCAACATAATTTTGATGCTTAAGTACAGCTGAAAAATTTAGGCATAAAATTTGTTTATCTTTACTCCAAATAATGAGTACATGTCAATAAAGCCCTTATTGTTTCTGTTTGTTTTCTTTCAATTATTATCTGGTTTTGCTCAAGTTGAAGATGAAGTTCAAGAGCCAGATTTTATCAAAACCATTACTTTTCAGAGTAACACAGACCAAAGTGAATTACCTATTTTAAAGCTAAATGATCGCCTCGTTTTAGAGTTTGATGTTTTAAATGGCGAAGAGGCCGATTTTTATTATGTGATCGAACATTTTAATTTTGATTGGACACCTTCACGTTTAATGAAACAAGAATACCTTCAAGGATTTGATGATCAGCGCATACGGGACTATGACAACTCGTTTAATACTTACCAATTATATAGTCATTATTGGCTTCAAATCCCGAATCAGCAAACACGCTTAAAGGTTACTGGAAACTACATGATCAAGATATACGATGATTATGGTGAGCTCATGTTCAGTAGAAAATTTATGGTTTATGAAGAGTTGGCCAATGTTGGCGTATCCATTAAACGCTCTCGTGATGTGAAATACATCAATCAAAAGCAGTCTGTAGACTTTAGAATTTCTTCGCCATTTATGCAATTCAACAACCCTTCACAAACTGTTAAAACTGTAGTTATTCAGAATAATAATTTGCGAACTGCAATAAGCGACCTAAAACCGCAGTATACCCTTGGCAATGAATTGATTTTTAAATATGATACTGAGTCCAGTTTTTGGGGTGGAAATGAATATTTGTTCTTTGAAAATAAAGATGTACGTGGTGCAAATGTTGGTGTTCAGTTCATTGATCTACAAGATGTCTATCACAGTTTTTTATTTACCGATATCATAAGAGCCGATAGACCATATACCTACAACCCTGATATCAATGGAAATTTTGTGATCACTGCTCTCAATGCTGAAAATCTTGATATTGAAGCCGATTATACTACGGTTCATTTTTCGTTACAACATCCTGAAATGTTTGATGATAATATTTATGTTTACGGTAATTATAATAATTACGCTTTAAATACTACAAATAAGATGGTCTTTAATCCAGCTACCGGATATTATGAAGTTGCCATGTTATTAAAGCAAGGCTTTTATAATTATAAATATGTCATGGTAAATGCAAAAGGTGAACTTTTAGAAGGAGCGATTAGCGGTAATTTTGATCAAACTGAAAACAATTATAAGGTCATTGTTTATTATAGAGATCTCGGTGCCCGATATGACAAAATCATTGGTTTTGGTGAAGGAAGCTCTTTAAATATCTCCAATTAATCCTTTTAAAACTGTTAAAATTCTATTAGAATTTCAAAAATAAAATCTTCAAGGACAAAATATTTCGTATTTTTGTGTACTTTTAAAATAAGGAAACACCAACACTAGCATGGTTCAACAGGTTACAAGAGGAATTAAAATTTCCGTTGAGACAAATTTTGAAGGCACATTTTATAAAAATTATAAAGTGCATTTTGCCTTTGGATATAAAGTCACGATTGAGAACCAAAGTAAGGATTCTGTTCAATTGAACTCAAGACACTGGCGCATCCTTGATGCCTTAAATAATGTAGAGGTTGTTGATGGTGAAGGTGTCATAGGAAAGAAGCCTGTCCTTAAACCCGGAGAATCACATACTTATAATTCCGGATGTTTATTAACTTCTCCTTTCGGTGCGATGCAAGGGCACTACAGTATGGTTAACTTTACAAATACAAAAAAATTCAGAGTAGTCATCCCAACTTTTAAGTTAAGTGCGCCCTTTGCACTTAATTAAGCTTCTTTAGCAAATCGAATCTAAATATTTTTTCACCTTGTTTAATGTGGAAAAATTGGCAGTTTGAATAATGAATGAATTCATATTCAGAATCATAGTGAAATTCTTCATCGTCAATTTTATAAAGACCATTCACATCTATGCTACCATGAGGTGAGATGCGCTTAAACCTATACATATAGTTTTCGGCAGTATCATGTAACTCAAACCAAGCTCCTGCTCCTACACCGCCAATCCACTGCGCATGTGAACTTATTTCTTTAAGTGGTTTTGGATGAATTGTTCCAACAGCATCAGGCTGGAATACACGTAGACGATCCAAGAAATTTTTAGTGTTTTCTTTAGTGACAGTCGATTTAAATTCACCTATGTCGCCAGTCTCTGAGATTTCATAGATGCGATTTTTAGTATTCGATAATACAACATTACCCACAGTGCTTGGGGTAAACCATTTCGAACGTTTAAGTCGCTTTTTAATCTTTTTATTAGTCGTTCCAGCAATCAAGGTGTCGGTGACAAAGCGTGCACAATTACTCGCATTTTTCTTAAAAACAGCATATTTAACAAAATCTCTATTTTGAAGATCGATTATATAATTTTTAGCCTTTTTATAATCGATCTCATCACATACGGAAGCTATTAATTTGCCTTGGCCATGCGTGAATTTAGGGGACGTTGCTAAAAAAGTTAAGATCTCATTTAAATTGACCAATGTATTGTTCTGGAAAATGGGTCTTATTGGAAATTCAAGTTCATGATCAGTTTCTTTACTTCGAACACGACCATGATTATCTGGAGCGATATAACGACCAAAATCGTAATATTCCAATTGAGATCCCTCTGTATCTGCAAGAACTATTGCAGCATGACCGGCTCGAACATAATTTTTCTTACCAATACCCATATATCTGATTAATGAGATAAACCACTCATCCGAAACTTTTACAATTGTTTCTGGAAAGGCCAGTGTAATAATAATTCCAGTATTATTCATTGATCATTGACAAGGGCTTTAAAATTTTGGTTACCTCTTTTTTATTTATGAAATCATTGAAATACATAGTTAGTTTGTTCTTTGATTTTATGATTTGCGTAATACTTGTTGTTTTAACGAAGCCTCTATCCATTATAAATCCATATTCATCATTTCCTTTCCCAGTTGATTTATGAAAATTTAATATAGAACTTGAGGACAATTCAGATGTATTTACAAAGGATTCAAACCATTTATGTCGTTCCGTTTTCATTTCATGATTATACAAACTCGATGACGACCATATTCCAGGTTTGTTATCAACTAAAGTCAAATGCTTTTTTTGCCCAGTCCAGACCAGTTCATAACATATAAGTTCTGTATTCCAATCAATGAGGATCAAAGTAAAAGGCTCGACGCCTTCAAAATCCATGCTATCAATTGTAGGGTTGAGATCTTCGCATACCAATAATTCTTTTACGATCAAACCTCGACTTATGCGATATTTGTCTTTTCTTTTGTGAAACGAAAATCCTCCGTTTAATATACACAAAACTCTATTTTTCTCACTTGCTCCGATCCAGGTCCCCCCGGCATTTTTGTCTTTCGGAAAAAGGGTCCTCACATTTTTAATTTCATAAAAATCAGGGGCTAATGATAGCCTATTAGGAGCCTCATCTCTATTCGTCGTTAAAATGAAATCGCCATTATTTATTGGAAAAAAACTAACTGTACACATGTGAAAAATAGTCAATAAATCAAGTAACAACTTACAAAAAAATCGATAATACTTAAAGAAATATTGAGTCTGTTGACCAAAAATTTTATCGATAAAAAAGCTTAACTTTGCAGCTCGAAAATTATAATTCTAAAAATAATAAAAATATCATGGGAAAAGGATTTTTCAATGTGCCAATTGCAGTTAATGAACCAGTAAAAAGCTATGCTCCTGGGTCTGAAGAACGTGAAGCTGTTGCTAAGGCTTATAAAGAGCTTTTTAACACGCATACCGAAGTGCCGTTATATATAAATGGTAAAGATGTTAAAACTGGAAATACAAAGAAAATGTCACCTCCGCACGATCATCAACATATAGTGGGAGAGTATCACCTGGCAGACCGCACTCATGTTGAGAAGGCGATTGCTACGGCTCTTGAAGCTAGAAAATCATGGTCTCAAATGCCATGGGAACAGCGTGCTGGAATTTTTCTACGTGCTGCCGAATTAATTGCAGGTCCTTATAGAGCTAAGATCAATGCTGCAACAATGATCGCACAATCTAAAACAGTACATCAAGCAGAAATTGATGCAGCTTGTGAATTGATCGATTTCTTAAGGTTTAATGTTCAATTCATGACCGATATATATCATGAGCAACCAGAGAGCACAAGCGATGCCTGGAACCGTATAGAATACAGGCCACTTGAAGGATTTACATATGCGGTAACACCGTTTAATTTTACCGCCATTGCTGGTAATTTACCATCATGTATGGCGCTTATGGGGAATGTTGTGGTATGGAAACCTTCTGATAGTCAAATTTTTTCTGCAAAGATCATCATGGATGTCTTTAAAGAAGCTGGTGTTCCCGAAGGTGTTATTAATGTGGTTTTTGGTGATCCCGTAATGATCACCGAGACCGTCTTGTCGAGCCCTGATTTCTCCGGATTGCATTTTACGGGTTCGACCTTTATTTTTAAGGAACTTTGGAAACAAATTGGAAATAACATTCACAAGTATAAAACTTACCCAAGAATTGTTGGTGAAACTGGAGGAAAAGACTTTATCATTGCTCATAATTCTGCCAATTCTAAACAAGTGGCAACAGCAATATCTAGAGGTGCATTTGAATTTCAAGGGCAAAAATGTAGTGCGGCTTCAAGAGCATACATTCCAAAAAGTCTATGGCCAGATGTAAAGAAATATGTAATTGAGGATGTTTCATCATTTAAGCAAGGGTCTCCTGAAGATATGAGCAATTTCGTGACAGCTGTAATTCATGAAGGCTCATTTGATAAATTGGCGAAATATATCGATCAAGCAAAAAATGATGATGCAGCTGAGATCATATGTGGTGGAAATTACGATAAAAGTAAAGGTTACTTTATCGAACCTACAGTTATAGTGACTAATGATCCAAAGTACACAACAATGTGCACTGAACTTTTTGGACCAGTAATGACTATTTATGTTTATGACGACGCCGACTTTAGCAAGACTTTAAAATTAGTGGACAGCACCAGTGAATATGCTCTTACAGGAGCTGTTTTTTCTACAGATCGCTATGCTGCTGCAGAAGCGACTAAAACCTTAGAAAATTGTGCTGGAAATTTCTATATAAATGACAAACCAACTGGAGCTGTCGTCGGACAACAACCTTTTGGTGGTGCAAGGGCTTCAGGTACTAATGATAAGGCCGGATCTGCACAAAATCTATTGCGTTGGGTTTCACCAAGAATGATCAAGGAAACATTTGTGAGTCCAACTGATTATCGATATCCTTTTCTAGGATAGTTGGATCATTAAATTATTGACAATCAAACCTTCATATTTTAATATGAAGGTTTTTTTATTGGCATAAAATAACTTCATTAGCTTATATATAAAGGCAAGTGTCCCGATATATTTGTATATTTAAGGTGCTATTAATTCAAAATATTTCAGGTCATGTTAAAACAATACATACTTGCCCTATGCCTTCCTTTTTCACTATTTTCACAAGATAATTTTGAGTTGCTTGATAAAAGCGGAATGACAACTTCGATTTTATATGATCGCGCCTTCAACGTTGCTAATTTGACAGATAATGATCAAAAGGTAAATGCAACTTATTTTAATCAAGCCTATTCAGAACTTTCCCAATCTGATTATCAAGAACGCTTCGAAAAGCGTGCATTGTATGACAAGATAAAGAAGGAAGCATTTAGAGAAAAGTTCATTCCAATTGGTATCATTCACACCGAATTTAATACCATTAAAAATTCTGCATTTGAAGATGGCTATATTGCATTAGATGCCAGTCATAATGTCATTAGTACAGGAATTGAAACCAACTTCTACGACACCCATCAAAAGACCATTGCCGCTTCCCTCCTTCCAAAATACAGGGGTTTACAATCGAAATTTAAAATATTATCAGATCTCATTACAAATACAACAGCATCAAATATTACAGCTATTAAGATAGATTTTGATGACGGCCTGGGCCTCAGGAATTGCGCTCTCGATACGGAAATAGTCACGTTATACACGACAGCTGGTGAAAAACAACTAAAATTTGAAATCGGTCTTGAAAATGGTCAAGTCGTCACTACGTCATCATACATTAAAATTGAACTGTCAAATTCCGATCTCAATACCAGAGCTCCAGGAGATGAAAGCCCAATTACAGCTATTAATTCGGTGCTGACTTATCAGGGATTCGGAGAAGCTCAGGCGCATTTGGGTACAGGAGAATACAAAATCTATTATGATAATGTTGACGGCATTTTAGACAAACCTATTTTCTTTGTTGATGGATTTGATCCAGGTGACGGAAGGACTATTCCTCTGATGTATAACTTACTTGATTTTGGCAATCCAGTTCAAAATTTAGCCGAGCTTGCAAGAGATCAGGGCTTTGATCTGGTAGTTTTAAATTTTCCAACCTATGTAAGTGCATCAGATAACACAACCATTATAGATGGTGGTGCCGATTTCATTCAGCGAAACGCATTTATTTTTATCGAGCTACTAAATACTATTAATGCCATGAAAGAAGGTACAAATAAAAATGTCGTCATAGGTCCAAGTATGGGTGGACTTATTTCACGCTATGCATTGCGTTATATGGAACAAAATGCGATGAATCACGACACCAGACTTTATATGTCGTTCGATTCGCCTCATCGTGGTGCCAACGTTCCTATAGGCATTCAATATTTATTTAACTACATGCTCAATGGAGATCCCGCTGTAGTAGCATTAGAACCATTGGTTAATGGTCTATTAGGAAGTGCAGCGGCAAAACAAATGCTTATTGATCATTATTCCTCACATCTTAGCGTTGGTTCAATGTTCTTACAAGATCCAGGATTGACCCTTCCGGAAGGAGCAGCAAATTTTAGAACTGAGTTTCAGACGGAACTAGATGGTATGGGATTTCCTCAAACCACGAGAAATGTTTCCATGATCAATGGTAGCGGTATTGGTGCTGGAACAGGAACGCCTGGCATGAGCTTAATAAATCACACCTTTGATACTGGAGTAGTCGTCTTTCCAACACAAGCCATTATTAGTTCGAACTTTACCCCTGCGAGTTCATCAACTATTACGGTAACTGATTTTGTTGGGCAGATCGACTTTACAGGTGGATTTGGAGTTTGGACAACTGTGTATTCATTTCAGGCCACTGCCCAATCTCCAAGCTTTACAGATGGTCCAGACAGTGCTCCTGGAGGACTATTTGATCTTGGAGGATTTGATGATGGGACCGATCCCTTAATTACAGAGTTCGTAAATAATCTAAATATAAATTATTTCGATTTCATTCCTTCCGTTAGTGCTTTGGCGCTTGATGTCACCGGAAATGGGGAGATCAACTGGTATCACAATATCGATTTAGGCGACGGTGATCCACCAAGCGAAGCCCCCAACAGTGATCCCTATGATGTTATAAATACAACACCATTTGTTAATTGGTTTATGCCTGATACAAACGAGGTTCATGTGACCTTAACTGAGACCAATGTAAATTTTGCTTTAATGGAAATATTTAGTGAAACGCTTAGTACTTCTGAATATGAATTAACGGGTATCAAACTTGAAAAGAATCCTGTTGAAGACCAATTAAATTTACTACTACATGAGCCTTTGATTAATGTAAAATTAAGCATGTATGACATGTTTGGAAGACAAGTCAGCATGGACAGTTTAGGGGAAGTCTCAACTCGCATTTCATTGCCAATTCAACTAAATTCAGGTATTTATATTTTGAAATTGGCCAGTGATAGTGGATCGTTCACGACTAAGTTTATTGTGAAATAACTAGGAGTACTTCAACTATTTCTAGTTTTTCTTATACTTTAAAGGAAGGTGAACCACTTTTTTTGTTTCAAAAAATTCTTCCTCAAAAATGTATTTGAGATCAAACAGCTGTGACTTTTGATAATCTTTGAGCTCTTCGGTTAAATCACCTCCTTTGAGATAGAGGATTCCGTTCTTAAGATCGTGATTGTTTTTTTTCAATGTTTTTCCCTTAACCCAAGATACAAAGGTGGGCATTGAGGTCACAGCCCTACTTACAATAAAATCGAACTGCTCGTTTATAGTCTCTACACGTGAATGTTTGGTTGAAATGTTCTTTAATTCAAGGGCTTCAGTTATAGCATCAATAACTTTGAGTTTTTTATTGATACTATCAACTAACATGAATTCACAATTCGGATATAAAATAGCCAAAGGAACACCTGGGAATCCCCCTCCTGTGCCAACATCTAGAATCCGAGAACCAGTCTTAAATGAAATTATTTTAGCAATCCCCAAAGAATGCAACACATGTTTTAAATATAATTCGTCAATATCCTTCCTAGAAATCACATTAATTTTAGCGTTCCAGTCACGATAAAGCTTCTGAAGTTGCTGGAATTGAGACCTTTGCTCTTCTGAAAGCTCAGGAAAATACTTAAGGATTAAATCCATTATTTAGCCAATTTTCAACAAAAATAACTATTTTGTGTGCATAATTATTTGTTAAGCACACTTAAACAGCATTTTTATTATTTATATTTGCTGCTTTATATTTAGACTATTAATTACACGTTAAAAAGAACAATATTTATGTCAAATAAAGCCCTAACCTTTGCTCGTACTGATTCTGCTAAGTTCTTTCGCACCTTGAACAGGAGGGTCAATAACTATTTTAAAGAAAATAATATTAAAAGAACAGGTAATTGGCAACTATGGCTCAAGACCATTGTGATGTTCTCTCTGTTTCTAGCCCCTTACTTTTTAATCCTAACCTTAGATCTTCCAGGTTGGTTTCAACTCGTTTTAACTGTTGTCATGGGAATTGGAATGGCTGGTGTTGGAATGAATGTAATGCATGATGGAAATCACGGTTCCTATTCGAATAAAGAATGGATCAATAGATTAATGGGAAGTAGTATTTATATACTAGCAGGGAACGCGTATAATTGGAAGGTTCAACATAATGTTTTACATCATACCTATACTAATGTGCACGGTCATGATGAAGATCTCGAGGCGGGCCGCATATTACGATTTTCAAAACACGCCGAATGGCGCTGGTATCATAAATTTCAACATTATTATTCTGTCCTGTTATACGGGCTATTAACCATCAACTGGGCAATTACCACAGATTTTCAGCAAATGCGACGCTATATGAAGC
This sequence comes from Flavobacteriaceae bacterium, assembly GCA_013001285.1. GTDB lineage: Bacteria > Bacteroidota > Bacteroidia > Flavobacteriales > Flavobacteriaceae > JABDMU01. The sequence goes on along the minus strand of JABDMU010000054.1, from coordinate 12,313 downwards.
GTAAACTGTCTTATGGAAAATTTCCGAACCCATTGGCAAATTGGAGTAAACTTGTCATTTCGAAGATCATTTACATCGGAATTTGGATCGTTTTACCCATGTTGATATTAGATATTGTTTGGTGGAAAATTCTAATTGGTTTCTTTGTTATGCATTACACGGCCGGAGTTATTTTAAGTGTTGTGTTTCAGCTAGCACATGTGATGGATGAAGCTGAAATGCCATTACCTGAAAAAGATGGAACTCTCAAAAATACTTGGGCTATTCACCAATTAAAAACAACGGTCAATTTTGGAGCAAAAAGTAAGCTTGTCAATTATTTCACAGGCGGATTAAACCATCAGGTTGAACATCATATTTTTCCGCATATATCACACGTTCACTATGGGAAAATAGCCAAAATTGTAAAAGAGACCGCTAAAGAATTTAATTTACCATATAACGAATACAAAACGACGCGTCGCGCAATAATCGCACATTTTAAATTTCTTCGTGAAATGGGTATGAAGCCTGCGACACTGCATGTTTAATCTGAAACACATGATTACACTTTCTGATAGAATCAATAGTCTATCAACATCACAAACCCTAGCCATGGCTGCAAAAGCCAGAGAGCTAAGGGAAGAAGGTAAAGATATTATTGGCTTAAGTTTAGGCGAACCTGATTTTAATACCCCAGATTTTATTAAAGAAGCTGCTATTCAAGCTATAAATGATAATTATAACAGCTATACACCTGTTGATGGGTATAAAGAATTAAAACAGGCGATCATTAAAAAGTTCAAACGCGATAATAATCTTGACTATACTTTAACACAAATTGTTGTTTCTACAGGGGCAAAACAATCTTTGGCGAATGTTGCGGCTGCAATGATCAATCCCGGCGATGAAGTCATATTACCTTGTCCGTATTGGGTAAGTTACAATGACATCGTAAAACTAAATGAAGGTGTTCCAGTTGAAGTAAAAACGTCGATTGCAACTGATTTCAAGATGACGGCAGAGCAATTAGAAGCCGCCATAACACCTAAAACTAAAATGATCTGGTACAGTTCTCCTTGTAATCCAAGCGGATCTGTTTATTCTGAAAGTGAATTAAAAGCACTTGCTGATGTTCTTAAGAATTACCCGAATATTTATGTCGTTTCAGATGAAATCTATGAGCATATTAATTTCGTAGGTACTCACGCCAGTATGGCTCAGTTCCCTGAAATGTATGATAGAACCATAACTGTAAATGGTGTTTCAAAAGCCTTCGCAATGACTGGCTGGAGAATAGGGTTTATAGGTGCTCCTGCTGAAATTGCCCGTGCATGTAATAAAATGCAGGGCCAGGTAACGAGCGGTGCAAATTGTATTGCACAACGTGCTGTTATAACAGCCATGGAAGCTGATCCGAGTCGAATCCATTATATGGTTGATGAATTTAAGAAAAGACGTGAACTGGTATTGAATTTATTAGAAGATATTGAAGGTTTTAAGACCAACTCCCCTGAAGGTGCTTTCTACGTATTTCCTGACATTTCATATTTCTTTGGAAAAACGCTCCGTGGAAAAACCATCAATTCTGCAACTGATTTTTCAATGTATTTACTTGAAGAAGCTTTGGTTGCAACAGTAACTGGCGAAGCCTTTGGTAATCCTAATTGTATTAGGATATCTTATGCTGCTTCTGAAGAACAGCTTAAAGAAGCTATCCAACGTATTGCAAAAGTGGTAGGATAATAACAGGAAAATAAAAATAAATAAAAGCCGCTTTTTCGATGAAAAAGCGGCTTTTGCACTAACTACACATGCTATTCTCTGCTTATGAGAACAAATTATAATTGTAATTGCTTAAAAACAATATGACTATCAGAATGGTGATGATCGCAACGAGATAAAAAACTTCTCATTTTTGACTATAACTATAGTCTTCTTATTTATCGATTTAATTTAGGTTTCTAAAAGCGTTTTGAGTGGGTGCTCGAAACATCAGTTAAGATGTCAATTCGATCTAAAGGTGATTAGACTAGTGCTATGGCTAATACAATTGAGAATACTGAAAGTTTCAAAATGGTATCAATAGTTGAAGGAAATTGAAACTGGTAGCTTCTAATTCGTTGTTTAATAGCAAAAATTGAATTTGGGTCAGAATGAAAGAAGTTCTCACGTATCGCTTGCTTATATGGTGAATTTAATAATCCTTCATTCTTAAATTCAAATAATTCTTTCTTTTGCTTCGCTAAAGCCTCAATTTCCTGGTGAATAATTAACGCTTCCATGATATTAATTTTTTAATTGGTTACAGTTATATGACGTACAAGCATATTTTTTGTTACAGCTTCAATCGCAAGTATAGCGTGTAATTGAAGGGATTAACCTTCCGAAGATATAGTAAATACTGATACTTTGGGAAGTTTAAATATTTTTAAAAATATTTTATAATCAGGTCAAATTAATCATCTATTTCTCCAGAAAAAAGGAGTAAGAAGTATCAAAACCGTAAACAGTTCTAAACGCCCTAAAAGCATTAAAAAGGAGCACCACCACTTTCCTATGTTTGGCATGTTATAAAAATTATGAACTGGGCCAAAATCACCCAAGGCCGGACCAACATTTCCCAAACTGGATGCTGCTACACCTACAGCCGATTCAAAATCTAAGCCCATCATAGAGAATCCGAGGGCGCCAACAATGAAAGAAAGCATATATAAAATAAAAAAAGCGAGTACATTAAAAACGATATTTCCACCAATAGACTTTTTATTATAGCGAACAGGCAAAATGGCGTTTGGATGAAGGGTTCGTTTGAATTCTAAAAACCCATTTTTTATTAAAATAAGATGGCGAACCACTTTTACGCCTCCAGAAGTACTTCCTGCTGAACCACCTAAAAACATCAATCCAAAGAAAAAGACCATCAAAAAAGGAGTCCACATGGTATAATCTGCCGAAACAAACCCAGTTGTTGTTACTATGGCCAAAACTTGAAACAAGCCATGTCTTATAGCACTTTCGCCTTCTCCCCAGACCATTGGGTGTGATATAGTAGAAGCAGTAATATCTGCTCTAAAGTAAATGATCAGGGCCGCTACAATTGAAAAAATAAATATGAATCTCCAGTATAATTTGAATTCTTCGTCTTTAATAATATTTTGAACTCGACCTTTAAAAGCAAAATAACTAAGCACGAAATTAGTACCGGCCAAAAACATAAAGACCATGACTATATATTGTATCAAAGGTGTGTCATTCCAATGTGCCAAACTCGCATTTTTAGTAGAAAATCCACCCGTTGAAAGCGTGCTCATCGAGTGATTAATAGCATCAAAAAATGACATCCCTGCTAAATTTAAGAAAAGGGTTTCAGCAGCAGTATAACCAAAATAGATCAACCAAAGTCGTTTTGCAGTATCTGTTATTCTTGGATGTAATTTATCAGTATTAGGCCCAGGTGCTTCGGCCGCGAACAACTGCATTCCACCAATGCCCAATAAGGGAAGAATTGCAACAGCCAAAACGATGATCCCCATTCCTCCTATCCAGTGCGTCAAACTTCTCCAAAACAAAATGCCTTCAGGCAGGACTTCAATATCATTTAAAATGCTGGCTCCAGTTGTAGTGTAACCCGAGATCGTTTCAAAAAAAGCATTTGTAAAGCTCGGAATAGTATCTGTGAATACGTAGGGTAATGTTCCAGATAAAGCCATGACCAACCAACCAAAGGTTACTACAACATAACCTTCTCTTTTATTCATTTCCTTATCATGGTTCCGGGTATTGATCATCAATATCGCACCAATTAATAACACAGTGATCCCTGCTAATAATAGTTCCTTTGAAGCCCCATCTTGGTATATCAAACTAATTATTGATGCCATGAGCATGAAACCACCATTAAATAATAGTAGTAAACCCAAAAAGTGGAAGATGATCTTAAAATTGAGTTTCATAATTAATAGAAAAAGGCTTCAACCTTTTTTATGGAACGCGGAAGGCAACAGACGACGATCCTGTCATTGGCCTCAACTTTTAAATTACCAAGGGCACTCATACCGACCCCGTTTCTTATAACACCTCCTATGATCGCAGATCTAGGAAAATCAAGTTCTTTAATCTCCTTATTACAAATTTTTGAGGTGGGATTTACAACAAATTCGAGCAACTCAGCATTCATATTACTAAGCTTGGTCATGGCCACCACATTCCCTCTTCTAATATATCTAAAGATCGTACTTGCCGCTAATAATTTCTTATTGATTAAGGTATCTACACCTATAGAATGTGATAATTCGAAATAATCGATATTCTCCACAAGTGCAATGGTTTTTTTAACGCCTTTTGATTTAGCAACAAGACAGGACATGATATTTGTTTCAGAGTTTCCAGTAACCGAAATAAAAGCGTCCATATCGGCAATGTTTTCCTCATCGAGTAATTCAACATTTCGACCATCACCATTGATAACCAAAATATTGGGGAGGTCTTCTGCAATTTCGAATGCGCGTTCATTATCCTTTTCAATGATCTTGACATTATACTTTGCAATTGCGAGATCTCCAGCTGTTTTAAACCCAATTTTACCGCCTCCAAGAATCATCACGTTTTTAACTTCGGTATTTACTCTTCCAAACAGTTTTAATAACTCTTCATCTCCTCCTTTTGATGTAATAAAAACAACGCGGTCTCCTTCCTTTAATATCGTGTCGCCTCTCGGGATAATGGTATATTGAGTTGCAAAACGCTGTATGGCTATAGGAACAAAATGAACATTAGGAACAAGGTCTGCTGCCTCTTTTACCGACTTTTCAGCAAACTTTGCGGTTCTTGAAATATTCAGTCCAAGCATGGTTAAAGCACCATCTTCAAATTCGTAAGAATCATTGAAAGCTGCCTGATTCAGTAATAATTCAATTTCAGAAGCTGCCAAGGACTCTGGTGAGATCAATTCGTCTATTCCAAATTTTGTAAATCCAACCTCATCTTTATGATCAATAAATTCTGTATTTGAAATCCTAGCAATGGTCTTATTTGCGCCTAACTGTTTTGCTAAAACACATATGGTAATATTCGTGGTTTCAGAAGCTGTTACAGCAATAACAAGATCGCTAGTATGAACCTTGGCATTTTTTAAATTTGATATTGAGGTTGCATCACCCTTTATGACCTTGATATCAAGATGATTATCTGCATAGGTTAAATTTTCCCTTTTGGTATCAATTAGGGTAATTTCTTGAGACTCGTATGATAATAATTTTGCTAAATGAAATCCAACTTCTCCAGCTCCAGCAATTATGATTTTCATCAATTATTTGTTAAAAAAGATATGCAAACCTACGTATTTTTTCATTTAAATCTTCTTTATTTCATGGTAAAAGACAATCTTATTTCTAAGTTTTAAGGCGGCTAAATTTGGATAAAAATCTTTGGAAATCTATATTAATTCTAGGCTTTTTTAACTGAAATGCATTTCTTTGCACCTAAATTTTAAGCTGAAAATGACCGATAAAGTTAAACCATATAAAGACAGTGACCTGAGCAAGAAAGAACAGGTTGCCAAAATGTTCGATACCATTTCAAATGAGTATGATGGTTTAAATCGTGTTATTTCCTTTGGAATCGATATTAAATGGCGAAAAAAAGTTGTTCAAAAAGTTGCAGCTACTCATCCCAGTACCATTCTCGATATTGCTACAGGAACTGGTGATCTTGCTATTGCCTTATTAGAAACCCAGGCACGAAAGATTGTAGGTCTTGATATCAGTGAAGGCATGCTTGAAGTTGGTCGAAAAAAAATCGCTAAACGCAAACTTGATGATAGAATTGAAATGGTTGTTGGGGATTCTGAAAATCTTCCATTTGAAGATAGCAGTTTTGACGCCATTACAGTTGCCTTTGGTATTCGGAACTTTGAAAATTTAGAAAAAGGCCTTTCCGAAATATTACGTGTCCTTAAACCGAGTGGTATTTTCGTGATACTAGAAACATCAGTACCCACAAAAACCCCTTTTAAACAAGGGTATAAATTGTATACAAAAAAAGTTCTTCCTTTAATTGGTAGGTTATTTTCACGAGATAAAGTGGCCTATTCGTATTTATGCGAATCTGCATCGGTGTTCCCTTATGGAGAGGCCCTCAACAATATTTTGACGAAAATTGGGTTTATTAATGCTGTGGCATTACCTCAAACAATGGGTGTAGCTACAATTTATATGGCCTCAAAATAATATTATGAGAAAAATATTTCTGTTTTTATCGTTTTTATGCTTGGTGCAGAACGCATCAGCTCAGTTATTTGATAAAGAGAAAATTCAGAATAATCAGAACCTAGATAAAGATTTTCTTTCTTGGGGTTATTATTTGGGTGTAAATAGTTATGATTTTAATTTCGATTATACAGAAAACCTAAAAGACATTCAAGTTGAGAAATCTGTTGGTTTTAGTGTAGGACTGATAGGAAACTTGAGAATAAGTGATCACTTTGATCTTCGTCTAGAGCCAGGCTTATTCATTACCAAGCGTTTTTTACATTATGATCCCTCCTATTTTTCTGGGATGGAATTTAATGATGCTGACCTAATTCGTGAGGTGCGTTCGACCTACATTCATGTGCCATTATTATTAAAAATGTCTACCAAACGTGTTAATAATATCAAACCATTTATTGTAGCTGGCCTTTCAACTGCCTTAAATCTTTCAAGTAATCAAGATAATCCAGATGACAATAGCATTGGTGAATTTAGAGCCCGAAAAAGCGTTCTTTTTTATGAATTGGGATTTGGCATTGATCTTTATTTGTTTTGGTTCAAGTTCACTCCAGCAGTTCGTGGTATTTTTGCTTTAAATGATGAATTGATAAGAGATAATAATCCAAATAGCCCATGGACCGGAAATGTTGAAAGCATGAAATCCAGAGGACTTTTTATCAGTTTCACCTTTCAATAGTACGTCTTCTAAACTCGCTAAAAAAAACGGCGGCTGCATTAGCAACATTTAAGCTTTCAGTTTCTTTTAGTTTTCCAAATTGAGGAATGGCCAGACGCTGATCAATTTCTTTTTCAACGTTTGCCGAAATGCCATTAGCTTCATTGCCTAATACCAATATTCCCGTTTCTGGCAGTTCAGATTGATACACATCTGATCCATCCATAAAAGCGCCCATTTTTTTACTAGAAACTGATTTTAAAAACCTGGAAAGATCAGTATAAGTTATATTCACTCGAGCAAGGGAGCCCATAGTAGCCTGTACGACTTTAGGGTTAAAGCAATCGACAGTTTCACTATTGCAAATGAGATCATCAATTCCGAACCAATCACAAAGTCGAATTATGGTCCCCAAATTGCCAGGATCTCTAACATTATCTAAAGCCAATATTAAATTACCCTGATCAATAGGTTTTGCTTTTGGAATGTGAAATACTGCTAAAGCTCTTTGTGGGGTTTTTAAAAAACTTATCTTTTTTAATTCGGTTGGTGTGATTATTGTTTTTAAATCTTCAACAACATCAAATGCGCTGGTAGTTGTGTAAAGTTGATGCAGCTCAAATTGCGATTTTAAAAGCTCATTAATCGTTTTTTTTCCTTCGGCAACAAATAACTGTTGTTGCGAACGAAACTTTTTTTGCTTCAATCGCGTTATAAGCTGTATTTGGCTTTTACTTAACATTCAAAAAATGTACTTTTGAGCATATGATCAGGCTTTGAACCGTAAATCTAAATTATTTATTTGTAGTTGAAAAAATCTCTTGCTAAAATATCACTTTCCCTACTTCTTATTGGTTGCTTCAGCTCATGTAATGTTGTAAAGCGCGTTGGTGATAATGAATTATTGTTAACCAGTGCCGAGATCTATGTTAACGACAAAAAAAACAACAAGGAACGTGTCAATAATTTACTATATCAAAAACCAAATACAAAAGCCTTTGGCATTCCTCTAAGATTGCATATATATAATTTGGCGCGCCCTAATCGTGATTCGTTGTTTGAGGTTTGGTTGGATAAAAACCCGAAGCGACGTGAACGTATGCAGAATCTTTACTCTCAAAAACAAATAGACAGATTAAAGCAATCTGCTTTGGGATTAAATGATTGGTTGAAAAAAACGGGTGAAGCTCCTGCCATTATAGACAGCGTCAAAACCAACAAATCGGTTAAAAATATAGAGAATTATTATTATTCTAATGGTTGGTTTGATCGCGAAGTAAATTACAGTATTACACCAGAAGAGAATCAACGTGCTTCTATAGATTATACAGTTAAAACTGGTAAACCTTATAAATTGGATACCCTTCGTACAAAGATCACGTCTCCTATCATTGATTCGCTGTATAAGGCTATAAAATCGAAATCTTTATTAAAACGAAAGGATCAATTTAGCGTGAAGAATTTTATTGATGAGCGTGAACGTTTGAATACTAATTTCAGAAATTCTGGTGTTTATCATTTCTCCCAAGATTATGTGAATTTTGAGATCGATACTATAGGGAAAACGAAAAAAGTCAACGTAGAAACTCAAATTCTTGATAGGATCATACGCAATGAAGATTCTACAGCCCGTGTACCATTCAAGATTTATAAGATCAAAGCAGTCAATATTGTAACCGATGATGTCTTTGAATTTGAAGGACAAGCTTTTAAAGATTCCATAATCTATAAGAATTTTAACCTCTATAGCTATGATAAAATGAGGTATCGCCCTAAGGCCATTACTGATGCTATTTTTGTGAATAAAGGCGGTATTTTTAGAGATCTAGATAGAACTAGGACCTTACGATATTTAAACGAATTGCAAACCTTCAAATATCCCAGAATTGATTATATAGAAAATGAAGCTGACACAACGCTCACTGCCAATATTTTCCTTACCCCTCGGAAAAAGTTTGGATTGGGTATCGATCTCAATATCTCTCAAAGCAACATACAAACAGTTGGGTTTTCATTTAGCGCCTCGCTTTTGGCTCGAAATGTGTTTCGAGGTGCTGAAACTTTGGAAGTTTCAGGAATTGGAGCCATTGGTGCATCGAAGGATGGTTCTGAGAATGACCGTCAATTTTTCGATATTAATGAGTTAGGTGCGAATATTAAACTTACAATACCAAGACTGTTCTTTCCATTTAATACAGATAGGATCATCCCTAAATATATGTCGCCTAGCACACGAGTTAGTTTAGGTTTTACAAGCCAAACCAATATTGGATTAGATAAGCAAACAGTCAATGGCATTTTTAATTATAAGTGGTTTCCTAATGACAAGGTCACCAATAATCTTGATCTCTTCAGTGTTCAATATGTGCGGAACTTGAACCCAAGCAATTATTTTGGCGTCTATCAAAATTCGTTCAATAGACTTGAAAACATAGCCTTAGATGTTTACAATACACCAGCTGAATTTATAAATGATGACAATGGCAATTTAAGCTTGATTCAATCTAGTGCAGATGCATTTATTGATTTGGTGTTGCTAGATGATACCTTTCAATCTTCAAATCCAACGGAGTATCAAACTGTAAATAATATAAAAGAGCGAAAGAATAGGCTTACTGAGGACAACCTGATCTTTGCCTCTAATTTCAGCTATGCGAAGGATAAACGTGAAAACGTATTTGACGAGAACTTTTCTATTTTTCGATTTAAATTGGAGTTCGCGGGAAATTTATTAGCAAATGCGTCAAGATTGCTCGGGTTGAACAGAAATAATGATGATCGCTATGAAATATTTGGAGTTCCCTATTCTCAATATGCCAAAACTGAATTTGATTATATAAAACATTGGGATCTTGGCGGCAAAAATGTACTAGCTATGCGAAGCTTTTTTGGTATCGCAATCCCTTATGGAAATTCGACGAGCATACCATTTGCTAAAAGTTTCTTTGCTGGAGGTACAAATGATAATCGTGCTTGGACGGCCTATAATTTAGGGCCTGGGAGTTCCAGCAGTAATGACGAGTTTAATGAAGCCAATATGAAGTTCGCACTTAGTTTGGAGTATCGATCTAATTTATTCGGAAATATAAATGGTGCGTTGTTTATCGACTCCGGAAACATTTGGAATGTATTTGACGATGTCGAAGATGCAAGTGCAACTTTTGACGGTTTCAATTCATTGAAGGACATAGCCATTGGTGCCGGTTTCGGAATTCGATATGACTTCGGATTTTTCGTTTTAAGAGGAGATATCGGATTTAAAGCTTATGACCCTTCCTTTGGTGATAATAATAGATGGTTCAATGAATTCAATTTTCATAATGCCGTTTATAATCTTGGTATAAATTACCCATTTTAATATTAGCCGTAAAAACGGCATAATGAATTCTGTTATTTTCTTCTTTTCAACTTTAAAATTGCCTATTTTTGAAACCTATTCCATTAACTAAAAAATAAGTTATTATGAGTCACAATATAAAGCCTGGTGTAGCTACAGGAAGAGAAGTTCAAAATATATTCAATCATGCAAAATCTAAGGGATATGCGTTGCCAGCAGTAAATGTAATTGGCTCAGACAGTATTAATGGTGTCCTTGAAACTGCCCGAGATCTTAATGCTCCGGTAATTATTCAATTCTCAAACGGCGGTGCCTGCTTTAACGCGGGTAAAGGCCTATCTAATGAAGGTGAGAGAGCCGCTATTGCTGGAGGCATCGCAGGTGCTAAGCATGTTCATTTACTTGCTGAAGAATATGGTGTTCCCGTGATTTTACATACCGACCATTGTGCAAAAAAATTATTGCCATGGATAGATGGTCTTCTAGATGCAGGTGAAAAACATTTTCAGGAAACTGGAAAACCATTGTATAGTTCTCATATGATCGATTTAAGTGAAGAACCATTGGAAGAAAACATTGAGATTTGTAAAAGGTATCTCGAACGGATGAAAAAAATGGGAATGACCCTTGAAATTGAGTTAGGAATCACTGGTGGAGAAGAAGATGGTGTGGATAATACAGACGTTGACGTATCAAAATTATATACACAACCCGAAGAGGTTGCTTATGCCTATGAAGAATTAAGTAAGGTAAGTGATCAGTTTACCGTGGCTGCGGCCTTTGGAAATGTTCATGGCGTTTATAAACCAGGAAATGTTAAGTTAACACCTAAAATTTTGAAGAATTCTCAGGATTACATTTCAAAAAAATATAATGTAGGTCATAACCACATTGATTTTGTTTTTCATGGTGGTTCTGGATCAACAGTTGAAGAAATAAGAGAAGCTATAGGTTATGGTGTTATAAAAATGAATATTGACACCGATATGCAATATGCGTTCATGGCAGGTGTAAGAGATTATTTTAAAACAAATGAGGCCTATTTACAATCTCAAATCGGAAACCCAGAAGGAGATGACCAACCAAATAAGAAATATTATGATCCTCGAAAATGGCTGCGAGAAGGCGAGCAATCTTTTGTAAAGCGATTGAAGAAAGCATTCGAGGATTTAAATAATGTGAATACATTATAAATTTATGTAGTTTTGTAAACTAACTAACTAAAATTTAACTCCAAATTATGGCTTGGTTCAAACGTAAAGATAAAGGAATACAAACACCTACAGAAGCTAAGCGTGATACACCAAAAGGACTTTGGTATAAGTCACCAACTGGAAAGGTTGTAGATACTGAAGAGCTAGAGGAAAATTACTACGTAAGCCCTGAAGATGGTTATCATGTACGCATTGGAAGCAAAGAATACTTCGAAATTCTTTTTGATGACAATAAATTCACTGAACTCGACACTAAAATTGAGTCAAAAGATCCATTAAAATTCACTGACAATAAAAAGTATTCAGATCGCCTAAAAGCGGCAAAAGAAAAAACCAGTTTGAATGACGCTGTAAGAACAGCAGTTGGAAAATCTAAAGGTAAAGATCTGGTGGTTGCCTGTATGGATTTTTCATTCATTGGTGGGTCGATGGGAAGTGTCGTTGGAGAAAAAATAGCCCGTGCAGCCAATTATGCATTAAAAAAGAAAACACCTTTCATGATCATTTCAAAATCAGGAGGTGCTCGTATGATGGAAGCCGCTTTATCTTTGATGCAATTGGCAAAAACATCTGTGAAATTAGCACAACTTGCCGAAGCTGGAATTCCTTATATTTCGCTATGTACAGACCCAACTACAGGTGGAACAACCGCATCATTTGCCATGTTAGGTGACATTAATATAAGTGAACCGGGAGCATTAATTGGTTTTGCGGGTCCGCGTGTGGTGAGAGATACTACCGGACAAGAATTACCTGAAGGGTTTCAAACCGCTGAATTTGTTTTGGAACATGGCTTTCTTGATTTTATTACCCATAGAAAAGATCTAAAAAATAAAGTAAATCAATACATTGATCT
>JABDMU010000052.1 GCA_013001285.1 Flavobacteriaceae bacterium | reverse complement strand
ATTTTTTAAATCCAGATTTTTTTGGCGAAAAAGGGAGTAAGCCACCATTGATCATAACAAAGTAATTACTTCTTAATTGAATTTTATTTCTTGCTCTGTTCAACATCGGGTTTGTTGACCCTTGTGTCACATTTGAATAATAATTCTTCACCAAATTATATTTTTCACCTTCGGCAACAACTTCATATACTTTGTTTTTTCCTTCGGAAGAACTGTACATGCTAATGAATGGCCTGTCATTTACTATAATGCGTTCAATACCTTTGAAATCATAAACGAAAGTAGAATCGTTGTCTAATTCAGAAATAAACTTTTCCTCATCTACATGGAAGTTTATATTAGATATTAATAAACGTTCCTTTCCTAAAACAAGGACACCTTTGTTTTCCCATTTCTCGAATAAAAGAAAAGATCCGTCTGTTGGCACTTTTCCAAATCGGATGTCGTCAAACTCATAAAATACCCCAGAGATCTTAGAGATGTCAAGTGCGCTTGCAAGAAGACTTGCCTCATCAGCACCATTCAAACCAAGATTATTGGTAGGTGCACCCGTAAGCGGATTGTCTTGTGCATATCCGTTTACCATAAGGCAAATTGATAGCATGAAGAGTAATTTTTTCATAGTGTTTATTTTTTTGTGTGTTTTAAGTTATAAAAAATAAAACAAAAAAAAGGAGCTAAAATTTAGCTCCTTTTATAATCTAATTCTTTGCAGAATATTCTAATATTTTTTGAACATCGTACTCACGTTTAAATGAGAGTTTATTATCCTTCGCATAGGACTCAATTTTATCGGCTTTGGCTTCGTCGCCATTCACCAATTTAAGGATCTTGCTCTTTTTTAATTTAAAAGTTTTGATCTTTCCATCCTTGCGGATGTAGTAAGATTCTTTTTGAATGTATTTATCGTTAGATCTGTTCAACATTGGATTTGCTGACCCCTCCACAAATTTTAAAGTAAATCCTTTTAAGATCTGAAATTCGTCATCTTCATAGATGACTTCATATACACGATTATCATCATCAAAATAATAATTTTTGTATACACGGTTATTGATCACGAACTTTTCAATATTGTTAAAATTAAAAGTGAAAAGAGAATCTTTTGATATTTTAGATTCGAAGGTATTTCGCTTTAAGTTCAGGTTGATATTTCTTAGCAAGAATTTCTGGTTTCCGTTAGTGTGAATAACAGCGTTGTTTTCCCAATCTTCAAATAAATGAATAGACCCTTGAACTTCTCGCGCTGGATTAACAAACATAGCTGCCGCACCAAAGTCATTCGCTCCGGCCTGAGATATTGAATTGAATGTTGAACTTGCGTTTTCAGTTACATTATTATTTGTCTGAGCCATAGCCGTCCCAAATACGAATAATGCGATAATTGCAAAAAGATTTTTCATAGTACTGTGTGTGTTTTTTTAGAATGAGCACAAAAGTAAGAAATAAAATAAAAAAAAGGTAAAATCCTGTAGGACTTTACCTTCTAAAAACGTTAAATTATTCTTAATATTTTATTCTTCTTCCTTAGACGCTTGTGTTTGAACTGGTGCTGCAGTTGCACCACCTCTTCTACTTCTACGTGTAGATTTCTTTTTCTTTTGTCCGGCGTTGTAAATTTCATTGTAATCTACAAGCTCGATCATTGCCATTTCTGCGTTATCCCCTAAACGATTACCAAGTCTTATAATTCTTGTATAACCTCCTGGACGATCACCAACTTTAGCTGCTACATCTCTAAACAATTCTGTAACGGCTTCTTTTTGACGTAAACGGCTAAATACAATACGTCGGTTATGTGTTGTATCACTTTTAGATTTCGTAATCATTGGCTCAACAAACTGCTTTAGTGCTTTTGCTTTAGCTAATGTTGTGTTGATACGCTTATGCTCAATTAATGAACAAGCCATATTTGCCAACATTGATCTTCTATGAGCTGTTTTACGACCTAAATGGTTTACTTTTTTTCCGTGTCTCATGACATTTTGTTTTAATCATCATCTTGCTTCGACTCGCTTTGAGGAGCAAAATATGATGTATTAATCTTTATCTAATTTATATTTGCTCAGATCCATTCCGAAACTCAATCCTTTTACATTAACCAGTTCTTCAAGTTCTGTTAATGATTTTTTTCCAAAGTTTCTAAATTTCATCAAGTCATTTTTGTTGAAGGACACCAAATCTCCTAGGGTATCAACTTCAGCAGCTTTTAAACAGTTAAGGGCACGAACGGAAAGATCCATATCGATCAATTTCGTTTTCAATAATTGTCTCATGTGAAGTGATTCTTCATCATAGGTCTCAGTTTGTGCAATTTCATCAGCTTCAAGTGTAATACGCTCATCAGAGAATAACATAAAGTGATGAATTAAGATCTTAGCTGCTTCAGTTAAGGCATCTTGAGGATTGATAGAACCGTCAGTCATGATTTCGAAAACCAATTTTTCGTAATCTGTTTTTTGTTCTACACGAAAGTTCTCAACGCTGTACTTAACATTCTTTATTGGTGTATAAATTGAATCGGTAAAAATGGTTCCAATTGGTGCAGAAGACTTTTTGTTTTCTTCAGCAGGAACATATCCTCTACCTTTTTCAATAGTAATTTCCATATTGATGCTCACTTTAGGATCAAGATTACAGATCACTAGATCTGAATTCAAGATTTGAAAACCTGAAATGAACTTTTGAAAATCTCCAGCCGTAATTTGGTCTTGTCCTGAAATTGAGATTGAAACAGATTCGTTATCGATCTCGTCTATTTGACGTTTTAATCTTATTTGTTTAAGATTTAAAATTATTTCAGTAACATCTTCCACGACACCAGCTATTGTAGAGAATTCATGCTCTACGCCTTCAAATCTAACCGATGTAATTGCAAATCCTTCTAAAGAAGATAATAGTACTCTTCTTAAAGCATTTCCTACAGTTAAACCGTATCCAGGTTCTAAAGGTCTAAACTCAAATTTCCCTTCAAAATCTGTTGAATCGATCATGATGACTTTATCGGGCTTCTGAAAATTTAAAATTGCCATATTGCTTGTTGTATCAGTTATTATTTAGAATATAATTCGACAATGAATTGCTCATTGATATTTTCTGGAATCTGGATTCGTGCAGGAACAGAAACATAAGTGCCTTGCATGGTATCGTTATTCCAGGTGATCCACTCATAAACATGAGAAGAAACAGTTAATGCATCCTTGATAGCTTCTAGAGATTTAGATTTTTCTCTAACAGCAACAACGTCACCTTCTTTTAATTGAAAAGAGGGTACGTTAACCAATTCGCCATTAACAGTAATGTGACGGTGAGCGACTAATTGTCTTGCACCTCTTCTAGAACGGGACAATCCCATTCTAAACACAACGTTGTCTAATCTAGATTCGCATAATTGTAAAAGCACTTCACCTGTAATTCCAGGAGCAGCTGTTGCTTTTTTAAACATGTTTCTAAATTGACGCTCTAAAATACCGTATGTGTATTTTGCTTTTTGCTTTTCCATTAATTGGATAGCATACTCTGATTTTTTACCACGTCTTCTGTTGTTTCCGTGTTGCCCTGGAGGATAATTTCTTTTTTCAAAAGATTTATCTTCTCCAAAAATAGCTTCACCAAACTTACGTGCAATCTTTGTTTTAGGACCAGTATATCTTGCCATTTTTAAATTGTTTTGAGAGTGATCATGAATTCAGGTCTTAACTTATTAATCCTTCGATGATCGTTTGCCTCTCGTTGATATATATAATTAATTAAACTCTTCTTCTTTTTGGAGGTCTACAACCATTGTGTGGTAATGGTGTTACATCGATGATCTCAGTAACTTCAATACCGCCATTATGAATTGATCTGATCGCAGATTCTCTTCCATTTCCAGGACCTTTAACATAAACCTTAACCTTTTTCAATCCAGCTTCTTTAGCTACATTTACTGCATCTTCAGCTGCTAATTGTGCTGCGTAAGGTGTGTTTTTCTTAGAACCTCTAAATCCCATTTTACCAGCAGAAGACCACGATATCACATCGCCTTTTTTGTTGGTTAATGAAATGATAATGTTATTGAATGATGCCGAAATATGAGCTTCCCCAACCGAATCAACAATAACTTTACGTTTTTTAGAACTTGACTTTGCCATTTATCTACGTATTATTTAGTTACTTTTTTCTTGTTAGCAACTGTTTTTCTTCTTCCTTTTCTTGTTCTTGAATTGTTCTTTGTACGTTGTCCACGTAATGGAAGTCCCGCTCTATGACGGATCCCTCTGTAACAACCAATATCCATTAATCGCTTAATGTTCAATTGAGTTTCAGAACGCAATTCACCTTCAATGGTATAACCACCTACTGCTGCACGAATTCCACTGATCTCGTCGTCAGACCAATCAGATACTTTTGTACTCTCGTCTACTTTAGCAGTAGCTAGAATTTCTTTAGCTCTACTTTTTCCTATTCCGAAGATATAGGTTAAAGCTATTACTCCTCTTTTGTGTTTTGGTATATCAACACCTGCAATTCTTGCCATAATTATCCTTGTCTTTGTTTGAATCTAGGATTCTTTTTGTTAATTACGTAAAGTCTACCTTTTCGTCGCACGATCTTACATTCCGCGCTTCTTTTCTTTATTGATGCTCTTACTTTCATCTGTTCACTTTTATTTCTTGATACCGTTCGATAAAATCTTACGATTTCATTGTATTAATATCTGTAAGTTATACGAGCCTTTGTTAAATCGTATGGGCTCATTTCTAATTTTACTTTATCTCCAGGCAATAATTTGATATAATGCATACGCATCTTACCTGAAATATGTGCTGTCACAATGTGACCATTTTCTAATTCTACACGAAACATCGCATTTGATAATGCCTCTATGATCGTTCCGTCTTGTTCTATTGCTGGTTGCTTTGCCATTATCCTATGGATTTTCTATTTTTTCCGGTTTTCATCAATCCGTCGTAATGTTTATTCAACAAATACGAGTTCACCTGTTGCATCGTGTCGATAGCCACACCAACCATAATCAGTAAAGAGGTACCTCCAAAGAAGATCGCCCAGTTCTGCTGTATATTCATCAGTTTCACAATAAATGCTGGGAAAATAGCGATCAATGCTAAAAAGATCGATCCCGGTAATGTGATCTGTGACATAATTTTATCTAAATATTCTGAAGTTTCGGTACCTGGTCTAATGCCTGGAATAAATCCGCCACTTCGTTTAAGGTCATCCGCAATTTTATTAGTCGGTACGGTAATCGCTGTATAGAAATATGTAAATACAATGATCAATAAGGCAAATACCAAATTATACCAGAAGCCAAAAATATTGCCTCCAAATTCGGCCTGTAAAAATTGCCCAACTCCAGTATCCTTCAACATATCTGTTCCACCAATTAATCCGGGAACGAACATAATTGCCTGTGCAAAGATAATTGGCATTACTCCTGAAGCATTGAGTTTCAACGGAATGAATTGCCTTGCACCAAACACATTTTTTTCAAAGCCTCCTGATTGGTTTCGCCTTGCATATTGCACAGCAATCTTACGAACCGCCATAACCAGCATCACTGATGCTAATATGATCACTAACCAGATCACAAGCTCGATCAATATCATGATCAACCCACCATTAGATTCAGTTACTCGTGCCACATATTCCTGTATGAATGCTTGTGGTAAAGTAGCGATGATACCTACCATGATCAACAGTGAAATACCGTTTCCAATTCCTCTATCTGTAATTTTCTCACCTAACCACATGGCGAATACACATCCGGTTACAAGTAAGATTATTGATGAAAAGTAGAATGCAGTTCCATGTCCAGCCTGTACTAAAAGAAAGGCAGAATCTGGAACACCTAGTGTACCTAAACTTCCAAGATAAGCTGGTGATTGTACCAAACAAATAGCGATGGTCAACCAACGTGTGATCTGAGTAATTTTCTTTTGACCACTAGCCCCTTCTTTCTGCAATTTCTGTAAATAAGGAATTGCGATACCCATTAATTGCACAACGATCGACGCTGAAATGTAAGGCATAATACCTAAAGCAAAAACCGAAGCTTTTGCCAATGCACCACCTGTAAACATGTTTAGAATAGATGGTAATCCCCCACCACCAAAACTACTGGCAAGATCGGTTAATTGGGAAGCGTCAATCCCTGGAAGGGTAACTTGAGCTCCAAAACGATAAACCAATAGCAAACCTAAGGTTAGAATGATTCTATCCTTTAGTTCTGTAATTTTCCAAACACTTTTTAAAGTTTCTATAATTTTCATCGTCTATACAATTCTTATAAGGTTACAGCTTCGCCACCAGCAGCTTCAATAGCAGCTTTAGCTGAAGCGGTAAATTTATGAGCTGTTACAGTTAATTTTGATTTTAATTCGCCTCTTCCTAAAATCTTAACAAGTTCATTACTTCTTGTTAAACGAAGCGCAACCATGGTATCAAAATCAAGTGTACCTTTAATCTTTTTGTTGTCAACCAATTCTTGAATAGTATCAAGATTGATCCCCTGATATTCTTTACGGTTGATGTTCGTAAATCCAAATTTTGGAACACGACGTTGTAATGGCATTTGTCCTCCTTCAAAACCGATCTTTCTTGAGTAACCAGATCTTGATTTAGCACCTTTATGCCCTCTTGTAGCTGTACCGCCTTTTCCAGACCCTTGACCTCTACCAACGCGTTTACTATTATTTTTAACTGAACCTTCTGCAGGTTTTAAATTACTTAAATCCATTTTTCAGTAGTGTTATTTTGTTTCTTCAACAGAAACTAAATGTTTTACTTTATTGACCATCCCAAGAATATTTGGTGTGGCATTATGTTCTACAGTTTGACCAATCTTTTTCAAACCAAGAGCCTCCAGGGTTCTTTTTTGATTTTGTGTGCGATTGATCGCGCTTTTCATTTTTGTTACTTTTATCTTAGCCATCGTATCCTATATTATCCGTTAAACACTTTTTCAAGAGAAATACCTCTATCTCTAGCGATAGCCTTAGCATCACGTAATTGTAATAAAGCGTCGAATGTAGCTTTTACAACGTTATGTGGATTTGATGAACCTTGCGACTTTGATAATACATCATGTACACCAACGGCTTCTAAAACAGTTCTTACAGCACCACCAGCGATAACTCCTGTACCAGGCGCGGCTGGAATGATGTTCACACGAGCACCACCAAATTTCCCTTTTTGTTCATGAGGTAAAGTTCCTTTTACAATTGGTATACGCACTAGGTTCTTCTTAGCATCTTCAACGGCTTTTGCAATTGCACTAGCAACGTCTTTAGATTTTCCCAAACCATGTCCTACAACACCATTTTCATCACCAACTACAACTATAGCTGAGAAGCCAAACGCTCTACCACCTTTAGTTACTTTGGTAACTCTTTGCACACCAACCAAACGATCTTTAAGATCTAATCCACTTGGCTTTACTAACTCTGCATTTTTATATTTCTGATACATAATTTCTTAGAATTTAAGTCCTGCTTCTCTAGCACCTTCGGCTAATGATTTAACTCTACCGTGATATAAATAACCACCTCTATCAAATGAGATCGTATCTACGCCGGCTTTTAATGCACGTTCAGCAACTGCTTTACCAACTAAGGCTGCAATTTCTGATTTTGTTCCTTTAGCAGAACTAATATCTTTATCTCTAGAAGATGCTGCACTGATCGTTTTACCAGTAACA
This sequence comes from Flavobacteriaceae bacterium, assembly GCA_013001285.1. GTDB lineage: Bacteria > Bacteroidota > Bacteroidia > Flavobacteriales > Flavobacteriaceae > JABDMU01. The sequence continues at coordinate 64,314 of JABDMU010000052.1, read as the reverse complement.
TCATCAACAACTTGAGCATAAATTTCTTTATTACTTCTGAAAACAGATAATCTTGGTCTAGCTTCTGTACCAGAAACTATTTTTCGAATTCTGCTTTTTATTCTTTGTCTTCTTTCGGTCTTTGTTAATGCCATAACTCTAAATATTAAGCTGATTTACCTGCTTTTCTTCTTATTTCTTCACCAACAAACTTGATTCCTTTTCCTTTGTAAGGCTCAGGCTTACGGAATGAACGGATCTTAGCGGCAACCTGGCCAACTAATTGTTTGTCATGTGATGTTAATTTTACAATTGGATTTTTTCCTTTCTCTGAAATTGTTTCAATTTTCACTTCTGGAGCGATATTGATCACAATGTTATGAGAAAAACCTAAGGCAAGATCAAGTTTTTGACCTTGATTAGTTGCTCTATATCCAACACCTATTAGTTCCAATTCTTTGGTCCATCCTTTAGAAACACCAGCAACCATATTGTTCATTAGTGATCTGTATAAACCATGTTTGGCTTTTTGTTCTTTTGTATCTGATGATCTTGTTACTAAAATATTTTGATCTTCAACCTTAATATTTACAGCATCAAAAGTTTGAGTCAGTTCACCTAACTTTCCTTTCACTGTAACAACATTATCTTTAATATCAACGGTAACTCCTTCTGGAATTGCGATTGGATTATTTCCTATTCTTGACATAATTTACAGTCTTTAAAAATTAGTAAACGTAACAAAGTACTTCACCACCAACGTTTTCTTTCTGGGCTTGCTTGCCTGTCATCACACCATGAGATGTAGAAACAATGGCAATACCAAGACCATTTAAAATACGTGGCAATTCTTTTGAACTTGCATACTTACGTAAACCTGGTTTACTTATTCTTTGAATTTTTTTGATTACAGGTTCTTTAGAATCCTTTGTGTATTTCAAAGCAATTTTTATTGTGCCTTGAACAGAAGAATCGTCAAACTTGTAACTTAAAATATATCCTTGATCGAATAATATTTTAGTCATTTCTTTTTTCAAATTAGAAGCAGGGATCTCAACCACTCTGTGATTGGCACGCACTGCGTTTCTAATTCTTGTTAAATAATCCGCTACTGGATCTGTGTACATATCTATTTAATTTGCGGTGACGGTTTTCAACACTCATCATGAACATTGAACCTGAAACCAATTATAAATTTACCAACTTGCTTTTTTAACCCCAGGTATCAACCCTTGATTTGCCATTTCACGAAATGTCACTCTCGAAATTCCAAATTGACGCATATAGCCTTTTGGTCTTCCTGTAAGTTTACATCTATTGTGCATGCGCACAGGTGAAGCGTTCTTTGGTAATTTTTGCAAGCCTTCATAATCGCCAGCTTCTTTTAAAGCTTTGCGTTTAGCTGCATACTTAGCTACCATTTTTGCACGTTTTACCTCGCGGGCTTTCATTGATTCTTTAGCCATACTTAATTCTTTTTAAAAGGTACTCCTAGTTCTGTTAATAATGATTTTGCTTCCTTGTCTGTTTCAGCCGAGGTTACAAAAGTGATATCCATTCCTGCGATCTTATTGACCTTATCAATATTTATCTCTGGAAAAATGATCTGTTCAGTTATACCTAAATTGTAATTACCTCTACCATCAAATCCGGTAGCTTTAATTCCGCTAAAATCTCTTACTCGAGGTAACGCTGAAGTTACCAAACGATCTAAAAATTCGTACATGCGTTCACCACGTAAGGTCACTTTAACACCAATTGGCATTCCCTTACGTAATTTAAACGACGCAACATCTTTCTTAGATAATGTTGCTACGGCCTTTTGACCTGTAATATTTGAAATTTCTTCAACGGCATGATCGATAAGTTTCTTATCTGCAACAGCTTCACCAACACCTCTAGATACTACGATCTTCTCAAGTTTTGGTACTTGCATGATATTTTTATAACCGAATTCTTCGGTAAGAGCAGAAACTACCTTGTCCTTGTACTCTTGTTTTAATCTTGGAATATAAGCCATAACTTCTAAATTACTTCGTTAGATTTTTTTGCAAATCTTACTTTCTTATCACCTTCCATTCTATATCCAACGCGTGTTGCTTCACCTTTTGAGTTCATCAACGACAGGTTAGAAATATGAATTGGTGCTTCTTTTTCTATAATTCCTCCTTGAGGATTTTGAGCGTTAGGTTTCATATGCTTTTTAATCATATTGACACCTTCAACGATCGCTTTATTATTTTCCTTCGATACTTTCAGAACTTTTCCTTCTGCACCTCTATGATCACCAGCAATAATTTTTACTGTATCTCCTGTTTTTATTTTAAGCTTTTTCATCTTAATAGTTTGGATTAAAGCACCTCAGGTGCTAATGATACAATTTTCATGAATTGTTTATCACGAAGCTCCCTTGCCACAGGTCCAAAAACACGAGTTCCTCTCATTTCTCCTTGCGGATTTAAAAGTACACATGCATTGTCATCAAATCTGATGTATGAACCATCTGGACGTCTTACTTCTTTTACGGTGCGCACGACAACTGCAGTTGAAACAGCTCCTTTTTTAATACTTCCATTAGGAGTTGCATCTTTAACAGTAACCACGATCTTGTCACCAACAGAAGCATATCTTCTTTTAGTACCACCTAGAACACGAATGGTTAAAACCTCTTTTGCTCCAGTGTTATCAGCTACCTTTAATCTTGATTCTTGTTGTAACATAATTACTTAGCTCTTTCAATTATTTCGACTAATCTCCAACATTTAGATTTACTTAAAGGTCGTGTTTCCATGATCTTTACTGTATCTCCAATGTTACAGTCATTTGTTTCGTCGTGTGCGACATATTTCTTTGTCTTTAACACGAACTTTCCATACATAGGATGCTTTACTTTTTTTACTTCAGCAACAACAATTGATTTCATCATTTTGTTACTAGTAACAATTCCTATACGTTCTTTTCTTAAATTTCTTTTTTCCATCTTTCAGCAGAATACACTTATTGTACTTCTCTATTTGTTAACTCTGTTGCAATTCTAGCGATCGTTCTTCTAACCGAACGAAGCTGAACTGGATTTTCAAGAGGTGATATTGCATGCGCCATTTTCAGGTCAGCATAACTTTGTTTTGTCTCACCAAGCTTTTCTTGTAATTCAGCTGTTGATAGGCTTTTCACTTCAGATTGTTTCATAATATCAATTATTAAGCTTCGTAATCTCTAGCTATTAAAAACTTAGTTTTCACAGGAAGTTTTTGAGCGGCCAAACGCAATGCTTCTTTAGCAACGTCTAATGGCACACCACCAACTTCAAATAATATTCTTCCAGGTTTTACTACTGCAGCCCAATACTCAACTGCACCCTTACCTTTACCCATACGTACTTCAAGCGGCTTTTTGGTGATAGGCTTATCTGGAAATATTTTGATCCATAATTGCCCTTCCCTTTTCATATAACGCGTTGCTGCAATACGTGCGGCTTCAATTTGACGTGATGTTAGGAAATTGGATTCCAATGATTTGATTCCAAACATTCCGTTAGAAAGTCTATGCCCTCTTCCAGAATTTCCTTTCATGCGTCCTTTTTGAACCTTGCGGTATTTTGTTCTTTTAGGTTGTAACATTTCTCTTTAATTTAAAAAATTACTTTCTACGACGAGATTGATTCTTATTATCTCTACCACGTCCACCTTTTCCTTGCTTCTTAGATAATCCAACAAGCGGAGAAAGTTCTCTTTTACCATATACTTCACCTTTCATGATCCATACTTTAACACCTAATCTACCATAAGTAGTATGTGCCTCAACTAAAGCATAATCAATATCGGCTCTAAACGTTGATAAAGGAATTCGTCCATCTTTATAGTGTTCACTACGTGCCATTTCAGCACCATTTAAACGACCGCTAATTTGAATTTTGATCCCTTCAGCATTCATACGCATCGCTGCTGCAATTGCCATTTTGATCGCACGCTTGTATGAAATACGATTTTCGATCTGACGTGCAACACTTGATGCTACTAAATAAGCGTCTAATTCTGGGCGTTTAATTTCAAAGATGTTTAACTGAACTTCTTTATTTGTAATCTTTTTAAGCTCTTCTTTTAACTTGTCTACCTCTTGACCGCCTTTACCAATAATGATACCTGGGCGAGCCGTTGTGATAGTAACGGTTACAAGTTTAAGTGTTCTTTCGATGATTACTCTCGATACACTAGCTTTCGATAAACGAGCGTGAACATACTTTCTGATCTTATCATCTTCAGCAAGCTTGTCACCATAATCATTACCGCCATACCAGTTAGATTCCCATCCTCTGATAATTCCTAAGCGATTTCCAATTGGATTTGTCTTTTGTCCCATTTATTTAATTGCTTTCTGTGTTATTGTTAGCTCCTAAAACCACAGTAACGTGATTGGATCTTTTTCTAATTCTGTGTGCACGACCTTGAGGTGCTGGGCGCAATCTTTTAAGCATTGTACCACCATCAACTCTGATCTCCTTTACAAATAATTCAGCCTCTTCTACATTAGCATCCTCATTTTTTGCTTGCCAGTTAGCAATTGCTGATAACAACAATTTCTCTAAGCGACGAGATGCTTCTTTAGGACTAAATTTTAAGATATTAAGTGCCTTTTCAATTTGTTGTCCTCTAACCTGATCTGCAACCAATCGCATTTTTCTAGGTGAGGTTGGACAATTGTTCAATTTTGCAAAAGCCACTTGTTTCTTGCTTTCCTTTAAAGCGTCGGCCATTTGTTTTTTACGACTTCCCATAGCGTTCTACTTTTTACCTTTATTTTTAGCACCAGCGTGACCTCTAAAAGATCGAGTTGGTGAAAATTCTCCTAATTTATGACCTACCATGTTCTCAGTAACATATACCGGAACAAATTGACGGCCATTATGAACTGCTATAGTTTGTCCCACAAAATCTGGAGTAATCATACTGGCTCTTGACCAGGTTTTGATTACCGTCTTTTTGTTTGAATCAACATTTGCAGCGACTTTTCTTTCTAACTTATAATGAACGTAAGGTCCTTTTTTTAATGATCTTGCCATGATTTCTTATTTCTTTCTACGTTCTACAATATATTTATTACTCGCTTTTGTTTTAGAACGGGTTCTGTAACCTTTAGCAGGTATACCATTTCTAGAACGTGGATGTCCTCCAGATGATTTTCCTTCACCACCACCCATTGGATGATCGACCGGGTTCATCACTACTGGTCTTGTTCTTGGACGTCTTCCTAACCATCTGCTTCTACCAGCTTTACCAGACACCAATAACTGATGATCTGAATTGGAAACAACACCAATAGTAGCTAAACAGTCAGCTAAGATCAATCGCGTTTCCCCTGAAGGTAATTTTACGGTTGCAAACTTTCCATCTCTTGCCATTAATTGTGCAAAGGCTCCTGCCGAACGCGCTAAAACAGCACCTTGTCCCGGACGTAGCTCAATACATGAAATAATAGTACCTAACGGAATGTTTTTTAACGTCATTGCATTTCCTATTTCAGGAGCAACCTCTTCACCAGAAACAACGTTTTGCCCTACCTGCAACCCATTCTGAGCTACGATGTAACGCTTTTCACCATCTTGATAATTCAATAAAGCGATAAAAGCTGTTCTGTTTGGATCGTATTCAATAGACATAACTTCGGCTGGAATTCCAGATTTATTACGCTTGAAATCGATAATACGATACCTTTTCTTATGACCACCACCTTTGTAACGCATGGTCATTTTTCCTTGACTGTTTCTACCACCTGAACGTTTTTTCGGAGCTAATAAACTCTTCTCCGGCTTATCAGTAGTAATGGCGTCAAATCCATTTACTACTCTAAATCGCTGTCCTGGTGTGATCGGTTTTAACTTTCTTACTGACATGTTTGTCTAATTAAATATTAGCATATAAATCAATCGTTTCACCTTCCGCCAGTTGTACAATTGCTTTTTTAGTCGCATTTGTTTTACCAACTTGAATTCCCGTCTTTGTATGACGTGTTCTTCTATTTGGACGGACATTTATTGTACGAACTTTTTCAACAGAAACACCGTATGCAGCTTCAACTGCACCTTTGATTTCTATCTTGTTCGCATTCGTATTCACCAAGAAACTATAGCAGTTGTTTAACTCACTATCCATAGTTGCTTTTTCTGTGATTATCGGTTTGATTAAGATACTCATGGTTCTCTATTTACTTAAATTCGATTCAATTCCTTCTATAGCACTTTCTAAAAGCACAATCTGATTTGCATTCAAAATTTTGTAAGTACTTAATTCTGAATTAGTTACAACTTCAGAGCCTTTTAAATTGCGCGACGACAAATATACATTATTATTTGAGCCACCCAACACAAACAAAGACTTTTTGTTTTCAAGGTCTAATGCCTTTAAAATTGCTTTGAAATTTTTCGTCTTTGGTGCGTCAAAATTAAAGTCCTCTAAAACAACAATTGCTTTCTCGTTTGCCTTCATCGTCAATGCCGATTTACGAGCTAAACGCTTAACATTTTTGTTTAATTTGAAGCTATAATTTCTAGGTCTTGGACCAAACATGCGTCCACCACCTCTAAATATACCAGACTTGATACTACCAGCTCTGGCAGTACCTGTTCCTTTTTGCTTTTTGATCTTTCTAGTACTTCCAGAAATATCAGCTCTTTCTTTAGCCTTATGCGTTCCTTGACGTTGGTTAGCAAGATATTGCTTCACGTCTAGGTATACTGCATGGTTATTAGGCTCTATAGCATACACCTCTTTAGAAAGGTCAACCTTTCTACCTGTGTCTTTTCCTTTAATGTCTAAAACTGCTACCTTCATTACTTCTGAATAATTACATAAGCGTTTTTGTGTCCAGGAACTGCTCCCTTAACAACAAGTAAGTTCTTTTCTGGAACTACTTTTAAAACTCTTAAATTTTGAACTTTCACTGTTTCGCCACCCATACGGCCTGCCATTTTCATGCCTTTAAAGACACGTGCAGGATATGATGCAGCTCCAATAGATCCTGGCGCTCTTAAACGGTTATGTTGACCGTGAGTTGCTTGTCCAACTCCGGCAAAACCGTGTCTTTTAACAACACCTTGAAATCCTTTTCCTTTTGATGTTCCAGAAACATCAACAAATTCTCCTTCGATAAAGTGCTCTACTGTAATAGCGTCACCTAATTTGTACTCCTCATCATAACCTTGAAACTCAACGACTTTTCTCTTTACAGAAGTACCTGCTTTTTTAGCGTGACCTAACTCAGCTTTTGTAGCATGTTTCTCTGTCTTGTCATCGAAACCTATTTGAACGGCATTATAGCCATCTGTTTCCTCGGTTCTGACTTGGGTTACAACGCATGGTCCAGCTTCGATCACAGTACAAGGAATATTTTTCCCGTTCTCATCAAAGATGCTGGTCATTCCGATTTTCTTTCCAATTAACCCAGACATAATTATTAATTTATTGTTATTACTTATTTAAAATATTTCAGGGACAAAATACCTTTCGTCCCTGAAATGTATTTATCCGTTTTTCCTTTGCTCGCGGCTCAGGACATGTTTCGCTTCGATTACCTTGGCGATATAGTTTTCAATTACACTTTAATTTCTACTTCTACACCACTTGGCAATTCTAACTTCATCAACGCATCAATTGTTTTTGAAGAAGAACTGTATATGTCAAGTAATCTTTTGTAAGAGCTCAATTGAAATTGTTCTCGAGATTTCTTGTTTACGTGTGGTGAACGTAGTACAGTAAAAATTTTCTTATGTGTTGGTAAAGGAATTGGACCTGTAACAACAGCGCCAGTACTTTTTACCGTTTTCACGATCTTGTCAGCAGACTTATCTACCAAGTTGTGATCGTATGACTTTAATTTTATCCTGATTTTTTGACTCATTTTCTTAAAATTTAAGCTTCAATTGCTCCTTTAGCTGCTTTAATCACTTCTTCAGAAATATTTGAAGGTGTTTCGGCATAATGTGAAAATTCCATAGTAGAGGTTGCTCTACCAGACGATAAGGTTCTTAATGTTGTAACATAACCGAACATTTCAGAAAGCGGCACTGTAGCTTTTACAGTTTTAGCTCCTGCACGATCACCCATGTCACTTACTTGTCCTCTTCGACGGTTAAGGTCACCTACAATATCACCCATGTTTTCTTCAGGTGTGATCACCTCAAGTTTCATAATAGGTTCCATAATCACTGCTTTTGCAGCTTTTGCAGCATTCTTAAATCCTAATTTAGCTGCCAATTCGAATGATAACTGATCTGAATCCACATCATGGTAAGATCCATCCGTCAATGTTACTTTCATAGCATCAACTTCATATCCTGCCAATGGTCCATTGATCATTGCCATTTTAAATCCTTTTTCAATTGAAGGGATAAATTCTTTCGGAACATTACCACCTTTAATCTCAGAAACGAATTCAAGTCCGTCTTTACCTTCTTCAGCCGGTTCGATTGTAAATACAATATCTGCGAATTTACCACGTCCACCAGATTGTTTCTTATAAACTTCTCTGTGTTTTGCAACTTGAGTAATTGCTTCTTTGTATTCAACTTGAGGCTGTCCTTGGTTGACTTCAACCTTGAACTCACGTCTCAAACGATCAACAATAATATCTAAGTGAAGCTCACCCATTCCAGAAATAATAGTCTGTCCAGAAGCTTCATCAGTTCTCACTGTAAACGTTGGATCTTCTTCAGCTAATTTTGCTAATGACATTCCTAATTTATCAACATCTGCCTTAGTCTTAGGCTCAACCGCGATACCGATTACAGGATCAGGGAAGTCCATAGATTCTAATACAATAGGATGTTTTTCATCAGTCATGGTATCACCAGTCTTGATATCTTTAAATCCAACAGCAGCACCAATGTCACCAGCTTCAATATAGTCGATGGCATTTTGCTTATTCGAGTGCATTTGATAGATACGAGAGATACGTTCTTTTTTTCCTGAACGGTTGTTCAAGATATAAGAACCTGCATCTAAGCGTCCTGAGTATGCACGGAAAAATGCCAAACGACCTACGAATGGATCGGTAGCAATTTTAAATGCTAAGGCAGCAAAAGGCTCCTTAACATCTGGCTTACGAATTTCTTCTTTTTCAGTGTCTGGGTTGATACCAGTAATTCCTTCCTTATCGGTTGGAGATGGTAGGTAACGACAAACAGCATCTAATAAAAATTGTACGCCTTTATTTTTGAATGCAGAACCACAGATCATTGGAATGATGGCCATATCCATTACAGCAGCTCTAAGTGCAGCATGCACTTCTTCTTCTGTTATAGATTCTTCATCTTCCATGAATTTTTCTAAAAGGTTCTCATCATAAGTAGCAACTTCTTCAATAAGAAGGGCTCTGTATTTTTTTGCTTCAGCTTTTAACTCTTCTGGAATTTCAACTACATCAAAAGTTGCACCCTGAGTTTCATCATGCCAAATGATAGCTCTGTTTTTTACTAGGTCAACAATACCTTTAAAGTCAGCTTCATCACCAATATTTAAAACGATTGGCACAGCATTTGACTTCAACATATCTTTTACTTGTTGACAAACTGCCATAAAATTAGACCCTTGACGGTCCATTTTATTGACGAATCCAATACGAGGTACTTTATAGTTATCAGCAAGTCTCCAGTTAGTTTCAGATTGAGGCTCAACACCATCAACAGCACTAAATAAGAAGACCAAGCCATCAAGTACACGTAACGAACGATTTACTTCAACGGTAAAATCAACGTGACCAGGAGTATCAATAATATTAAAGTGATACCCTTTGGTTTCAGGTGTAGCTTCTCCATTTTCTAATGGGAAGTTCCATGTACATGTCGTCGCTGCAGAAGTAATTGTAATACCTCTTTCTTGCTCTTGCTCCATCCAGTCCATGGTTGCTGCACCATCATGTACTTCACCAATTTTGTGAGATACACCTGTATAGTAAAGAATACGCTCAGTAGTTGTTGTTTTACCAGCATCGATATGAGCAGCAATTCCTATATTTCTTGTATATTTTAAATCTCTTGCCATAGTTTCTTAAAATCTAAAGTGTGAGAATGCTTTATTGGCCTCAGCCATTTTATGAGTATCTACTCTCTTTTTAACTGCTGCACCTTCTTCTTTTGCTGCTGCTAATACTTCAGCCGCTAATTTTTGTGCCATTGATTTTTCATTTCTTTTTCTAGAAAAGCTGATAAGCCATTTCATAGCAGTTGAAATTTTACGGTCTGGACGAATTTGCATTGGAATTTGGAATGTTGCTCCACCAACACGACGGCTACGTACTTCTACGTGAGGCATCACATTTGAAAGTGCATCCTTCCATATCTCTAATGCTGTTTTTTCATCGTCATTCTTTTTTTCTTCTACAATGTCAATTGCATCATAGAAACATTTGAAGGCAACCGATTTCTTACCATCCCACATCATCATGTTCACGAAACGTGTCACAAGTTGATCATTAAATCTTGGATCTGGTAAAATAGGTCTCTTTTTTGCCTGTCTTTTTCTCATGTCTTCTTTTTAAAGTGTTAATTACTTCTTAGGGCGTTTTGCACCATACTTAGATCTACGTTGTGTTCTTCCTTCAACACCAGCGGTGTCTAAAGCGCCACGAACAATGTGATATCTAACACCTGGCAAATCTTTTACCCTTCCACCTCTAACCAATACTATCGAGTGCTCTTGTAAATTATGTCCTTCACCAGGAATGTAAGCGTTCACCTCATTACCATTAGTTAACCTTACCCTTGCAACTTTACGCATTGCAGAGTTAGGTTTCTTAGGCGTAGTGGTATATACACGCGTGCACACTCCTCGTCTTTGAGGACACGAATCTAAAGCAGCCGATTTACTCTTCTTGGTTATTTTGGCTCTTCCTTTTCGTACTAATTGTGAAATTGTTGGCATATTATTTTTATCCTATTTTTATAAAACCCTCTTGTTAGAGGGCTGCAAAGGTAGAAATTAATATCAATAATTCAAATGTTACAACCGTAAATTTGCAGTCAAACTGAAAATTAATTTACTCCATATATTATTTATGTTTAAAATGCGTTAGTTTTATTCCGAAAACAAGCAGATTTGAAGGTTCCAAAAATTGAAGTCCTTTTCATATTTATAATTCTTACAGGCCCAATACTTTGCGCCCAAAACCTGTATCTCTCTATCCAAGGGCATGATGTAACTGAAACTCAAGTGATCGATTCATTGAACTACAAAAAGGTGTTTAAGGATTATAAATCGCTTCAAAAGGAAATTGACAGCACTCATTTTAGGCTTCAACATCTTGGTTATATCGAAAATCGGATTGAAAAAACCGAAAAAATTAATGACTCAACATTCAGTTCAAAATTCGCTTTAAATAGAAAATATGACACCATATATATAAATACCCCAGAAAACAGCTTTTCAGAGCAAGAATTAAATATGATTTCTACGGAGGTTTCAGAAGGTTATTTTTCAATTCCTATTTCGCAGACTGAAGAGGCTCTCAGATATTTAAACGAACTCATCATAGAAAGAGGACAACCTTTTGCTTCCCTTAAATTAATTCGACTAGAAAAAAAAGATGAGGATAATTTAAAAGCCGAATTGCAGATCACCAAAAATAAAAAACGAACCATAGACGGCATTGTCATAAAAGGCTATGAAAAATTTCCAAGATCATTTTTGAAACATTATCTCCGGATCAAGAAAAATTCTAATTTTAACTTAGCCACAATAAAGAAAAAAACCGAGCGTCTCAATGCCTTGAGATTTGCGAATGAAACCCGTTCGCCAGAAGTTTTATTTACAAGAGATTCGACAACACTTTATTTTTATATCGAAAAAGTGAAGAGCAATACTTTTGATGGCTTTTTAGGTTTTGGCACAAACGAAGAAACCAACAAATTGGAATTTGACGGCTACCTAAATTTAAATTTGACCAACAGTTTGAATTTTGGGGAGACCTTTAATTTGCAATATAAGAGTGATGAAAATGATCAAAAAACATTTAATGCTCAAGTTGACACACCCTATTTATTTGGAACCGCCATTGGTGCAGAACTCGGTTTATCTATTTTTAAAAGAGATTCTTCTTTTACGACCGTGAGTCAAAATGCAGATATCTACTATCAACTCAATAGCAATCATCGTATTGCCATTGGCATTAATGCCCTGCAATCAAATAATTTATTGGAAACGGATGCTTTCAATATTCAAGACCTTAGTTCAACTTTCTATACTTTAAAGTACCAATGGGTACAGCCACAATATCGAAATTTATTATTCCCTGAAAAATTCAAATTAAATACAGCTCTGGGGTTTGGCCAACGGGAACACATGAATACCAAAGAGGATCAACAGATATTTGATTTGCGGGCGTTTAATATTTTCAATCTAAATTTAAAGAACAGCATCTTCTTGCGATTAACGGGTAGCGGCATGAGTTCGTCTACTTACTTCGAAAACGAACTCTTGCGATTTGGTGGCATCAATTCTATTCGCGGCTTTGAAGAAAACAGTTTATTGGCTTCCCTTTTTGGTGTCATCAATACGGAATATAGATATCAATTGAATCCAACGATTTATGCGCATTCAATTCTTGATTTCGGCTATTTAGAAAATGACATCATCAATTCAAAAGAAAAACTTTTTGGCTTTGGATTTGGTTTTGGGATTTTGACGAAAGCTGGCTTATTGAAATTCAACTATGCCAATGGAAAATTTGAGGGACAAAACTTCAAGCTCTCAAATTCTAAAATACATCTGAGCCTGAATGCACTATTTTAAAAAAACGGTTGGCATACAACAGCTAAGCAGAAAAAAAAATGAAATTTTAACCAATAAATATTGTTTTATTAACTTTTTATTATGATTTTTGGCGTAGACTAATTCAAATAAATTATAAAATGAAAACAAAGTTTAGTGGAATTTTAACGCTATTACTGGCGTTTGTTGTGCAATTTACCTTTGCACAAGGCAAAACAATTTCAGGTACTGTGACCGATGCAATGGGTGCACTTCCTGGAGTTAATATTATAGTTAAAGGTACATCTACTGGTACTCAGACTGATTTCGATGGAAAATATAGCATCACTGCCAATGCTGGCGATGTGCTTGTATTCTCTTTCGTAGGTTACGTCTCTCAAGAGCAAACAGTAGGATCTGCTAATACGATCAATGTTACTCTTGAAGAGGATGTTGCTGTATTAGAAGAGGTAGTTGTAACTGCACAAGGTATTAAGAGAGAGAAAAAAGCTCTTGGTTATGCCGTAAGTGAGGTTTCATCTGATGATATCGAGCAACGTACCGAAGGTGATGTTGCAAGGGTATTATCTGGAAAAGCTTCAGGTGTACAAATTACTTCTCAGAGTGGTACTTCTGGTTCAGCAACTAACGTTGTAATTAGAGGTTATAACTCTATTAACGGAAGTAACCAAGCATTATTCGTTGTAGATGGTGTTCCTTTTAGTAGTGATACAAACGCTCAAGGAAACTTCCTTAACGGTAACGTTGGTTCTTCAAGATTTTTGGATTTAGATCCAAACAACATTGAAAGTGTAAACGTTCTTAAAGGTCTTGCAGCGGCTACTCTATATGGTACTGCAGGTAGAAATGGTGTAATTGTAATTACTACAAAATCTGGAGCGGCTGGAAGTGCTGGTCCAAAAAAGACTGAAATTACAGTAAGCCAATCTTACTTTGTGAATGAAATGGCTTCATTACCAGATTACCAAAATCAATACGGTGGTGGATTTGACCAATCTTTTGGTTGGTTCTTCTCTAACTGGGGTCCTGCTTTCGCCGCTGATGGCGTTGATGGGTATTTAAATGACCCAGCTGGTGCAATTGATGCCAATGGTACAGTACTTCACCCATATGCAAGTTCTGCGTTCTTGAATCCAAACGGACCAAGTACAGGAACAAGTATTTTGGCACAACAGTTTGCAGGTCAACGTTATGATTGGAGACCTTATGACAGTGTTGGAGAATTCTTTAGATCAGGTGGAGTAAGTAATTCATCTATTAACATTAGAGGTGCCTCTAACGATGGAAACATTTCTTACAATGTAAACTATGGTCACTTAGATGAAAAAGGATTTACTCCAGGTAACAAAATTGTAAGAAACACATTATCAGTTGGTGGGCGTGCTAAACTTTCAAACAAGTTTACGATTAACGCTTCCTTAAACTTTTCTAGAAACGACGTTGTTTCTCCTCCTGTAGCTGCCTCTCGTGGTAACGGTACATTAGGATGGTCAACTTTCGGTAACGTATTCTTTACACCTAGAAACGTTGATTTAATGGGCTTACCTTTCGAAATTCCTGAAAATGGTGGAAGTATCTATTATCGTAATGGTAATGATATCATCAATCCAAGATGGTCTGTGAAAAATGCACAAAACGGTCAGTTAACTAACCGTGTATTTGGTACAGCTTCATTGACTTATGATTTCAATGATAATTTAAATCTTACATATCGTGCTGGTGTTGATTTCTATAATGAAAGAAACCAAGCACACTCAAACAAAAATGGTGTTAACTTTAACAACGCAATTTTTGGATTCTTGAACACTTGGGATAATAACGTACGTATCTGGGATCACTATGTGTCTTTAGGTGGTAACTATGATCTTACAAGTGATCAAAAATTAGGTCTTACATTCACTGCTGGTGCAACTAGCCGTTCTAGAGTGTTCGATCAGCAAGGTGTTGCAAGTACAGGACAAATTGTATTTGGTGTATTAAGACACTTTAACTTCCAAAATCAATTGCCAATTCAAGGTTTAACTGAAAGAAACATTGTTGGTGTATTTGGTGAAGCATCATTTGACTGGGATAACTTTGCATTCTTAACGGTTTCTGCTAGAAACGACTGGGTTTCTAACTTACCTACAGAGAATAACAACAAATTCTATCCAAGTATTTCTGCTTCATTCTTGCCAACTGCTGCGTTCGATGGTTTAAAATCTGATAACGGTCTAAACTACTTGAAAATAAGAGCTGGTATTGGACAATCTGCTGGATTCCCAACTGGGTATCCAAGTGTGAATACAGTAAACCAAAGTACACAGGTTAACGGTGGACTTGTAGGTGGATCTGGAGGTATCGTAACCAACTCGGTGAGTAACTTCCAAGCAAACCCTGACTTGAAGCCAGAGCTTATTTCTGAATTTGAAGTTGGATTTGATGCTAGAGCTTGGAACAATAGAATTAACGTAAGTGTTTCTTATTTCGATAGAACTACTGAAGATCTAATTGTATTTAAGCCATTAGCACCTTCAACTGGATTTACTCAAACTCAAGAAAACATTGGTAAAGTTGAAGGAGATGGTTGGGAAGTTGACCTAGGTGTTGACATTTTTGACAATGACGGAGACGGTTTCAACTGGAACTCTAGACTTAACTTTACAAAGAGTGAGCAAATTGTTACTGAACAAGATGATGACCAAATTTTATTCGCTGGTTCTACTAACCCTGTATTAGGAGCAAACGCTGCTATTGAAGGTGAGCAGTTAGGTGTATTAGTTGGTACAAGAATTGCTAGAGATGCTGACGGAAACTTCTTAGTGAATGCTTCTGGTAGTTATGTAAGCGAGTCTAACATCGTATTGCCTGACGGCCGTTCTATTACGCCAATCATTGGAAATCCAAATCCTGATTACGTAATGAACTTCATCAACAGCTTATCATACAAGAACTTTAATTTAGGATTCCAAATTAGTCATACTAAAGGGGGAGATATATCTTCCGCTACTGTAGCGACACTACTTGGTCGTGGATTAATTGTAACTGACAGAAAGAATACATTTATCTTACCTGGTGTTCAGCAAAGTACTGGATTACCAAATGAGACTCAAATAAACAACTCTCAGTTCTATTTCTCTAACGTATTATTTGGTCCAAAAGAATTAACTGTTTATGATGGTTCTGTTGTACGTTTACAAGAGATATCTTTAGGATATTCATTCTCTGAGAAATTCTTAGATAAAACACCATTTGGAACGCTTTCTATTACAGCAAGTGGGTTCAACTTATGGTATGATGCTTACAACACACCTGATCGTGCAAACTTTGATCCAAACGTAGCTGGTGTAGGTGTTGGTAATGGTAGAGGATTTGACTACTTAAACGGTCCAAGTTCTAAGAGATATGGTTTAAGTATAAAAGCATCGTTCTAATAATTTAAAAAAAAATGAATATTAGACGCAACCTTTTATATATAGTTGCATCTTATTCTAAAAAACACACATTATATTATGAAAAAAATATATAAATATTTATTAATGACAGTTCTAGCAACGGGTACTTTATTTTACTCTTGCGAGACCGTAGAGCTTGAAAATCTTGTTGATCCCAATGCGTTGAACCCAACGCAAGCGGATGCCAACAACCTTTTGAATAACATTCAATTGGCTTACATTGGTGCTCAAGCAACCTTTAACAATCGTTCAGCGGAATTAACGCGTATCGATTACATGTTTGGTAGAGATTATTTTGATAACTATGGTTCAGGAACAATGAACGGACCATGGGGTTCTCTTTATAGCTCAATGTTACCAGATATTGCTGTTCTTGAAGCTTTAAATGCTGATGAGAATATCGATTTGAATTTTCAATTAGGAATGGCGAAAACCATGCAAGCGCATTTAATGATGCAATTGGTGGATTTCTTAGGAGATATTGTTTGGACAGAGGCTAATAACCCGTCTGAATACCCATCGCCTATGTTAGATGATGATGCATCGGTTTACACTGCTGCATTAGATGTATTGGCTAGTGCTGCTGGCAATTTATCTGCCGCAGATGCTGTTGATCCAGATTCGTCTGATAAGCCATCTAGTGATATCACTGATCTATTTCATCCAGAAGCTGGTGATGAGATCACAAAGTGGATCAAAATCAACAACACCATCGCAATGCGTGCTAACTTAACATTAGGAAACTATCCTGCTGTTTTAAATGCGACTAATGTGATTTCTGATGCTGATGATGATTTTGCATTTTCATATTCAACTAATGAGTTACAACCAGATAACCGTCACCCAGATTATGCTGCTGACTATACTGATTCTGGTGCTAATATCTACCAGTCTAACTGGATGATGAATCTTATGGATACTAGTGGTGACCCAAGAACTCGCTACTATTTCTACAGACAAGATCCTTGTACACCTGGTGCTAGTTGTGATCCTGACGGAGATGGAGAAACACTTCAATGTTCTCTTCAAACACCTCCTCCACACTATGCTGGATATACATACTGTTATCTTGAAAATGGATATTGGGGTAGAGATCATGGAAATGATGAAGGAACACCTCCTGACAACTTTACAAGAACTGCTGTAGGGGTTTATCCTGCAGGTGGTCGTTTTGACGACGACGCGTTCTCTAACGTTGGTCTTGGTCTAGGTGCTGGTGGAGCCGGTATTGAGCCGATCTATCTATCATCTTATGTTGATTTTATGCGTGCTGAAGCTGCTTTAGCATCTAGTATGCCTGGTACTGCTGCTTCTTATTTAGAATCTGGTATGACCAAGTCTATTGCAAAAGTGCAATCATTTGGAGAGTTAGATGGATCTGCCGATCTTTCTTATGAGCCATCTGCTGGTGCAGTTGCTTCATACATTTCAAATGTAGTAGCTAATTTCAATGGTGGATCTAGTGATGATCAATGGAATATATTAGCCGAGCAATATTTTACTGCCATATTTGGTGGTTCTGCTGATGCATATAACTTTTATAGAAGAACAGGGTATCCAGATACAGTTCAACCTAACCTTGAACCTAATCCTGGTGTTTTCCCAAGAACTTTCCTATATCCAAATAGTGAAGTAATTGCGAACCCTAACGTACTTCAAAGAACTGATAATGCAACACAGGTGTTTTGGGATACTAAACCTGCTGGACCAGCATTCCCACCAGCTAACTAAAAACTATTGAGATTATGAAAAATATATTTAAATTAACCTTTTTATTATCAGCGATACTCTTAACCGTTACGTCTTGTAGTGAAGATGACAAAGTGGTAGATGATGTATTAGCTGGAATTACAAACGGTGCTGTTTTAAGAGGTGTAACTACCTTTGAAAACGAGATTCCTGTTCCAGTTGGAATGGGTCAAACACCAAAGTTCTCAATTTTATTAGAAGAACAAGATTATCAAGATGGTGATCTATTAGAAAGTGTGAATATTTACGTTTCTTTTGAAGACGGATCTCCTGATGAGGGTGATTCTTCTGCAGCTGCTACTGGTGAAGTTTCTTATATGACACTTCAAGCATCTGATTTCTTCGAAGGTCCTTTCGGATTGCCAAGATATCAACTTGATATTCTATATACCGATTTTATTAGTGCAGTTGGTTTAGCTGGTCCTGATAACATTGCCGGTGGTGATGTATTCACGACGCGTTTAGAACTTAACTTAACTGATGGCCGTGTATTTTCTGTAGATAATGCTGGTGGTATTATTACTGGTGGATTCTTTAATTCACCATTCCAATACCTGACACCAGTTGTATGTCCAGTTGAAAATGATTTCTTCATTGGAGATTACCTTGGTGAGCAAACCGCACCAAGTATTTTTGGATACGATACATTCGATCCAGATGGTGGTGGTGTTATCATTACGTTCTACAACGCTGAAACAGCTGTTGATGAAAATGGTGATGGTATTTTAACTCAACCTGCAGAAGTTGAAGCGTTAACATCGACTCAACGTGCATTTGACGGAGATTATTTGGCTGCCTTAGGCTTTGGAAATACAAGAACTTACGTTATTGATTTTGTTTGTAACGAAGTTGTATTCCCTACAGGTCAAACTACAGGATTAACTTGTGGTGGCCCTGGAATCACATTAGGCCCGCCTTCTGTAAATGGTGGCTACGATTTCACGGATGATACGGTATGGCAAATGAATTTCTTCGATGATGAAGCTGCCGATTGTGGTGGTGGAGTTGATGCAGGAATCCAGTTCACTAAACAATAAGAATTCATTTCTTTATATAAAAAAAAGCATTCCGAAAGGGATGCTTTTTTTATACCTTTTATTTAATTTTATCTTTTCTTTTCTCGTATTCTAACAAAGAGTACATTTGACTACTTATATTCCAGTTTTATGAAACTTATTTTACTCACATTTCTCTTTTTCTGGTGTTCATTTTCTTATGGTCAAAATACATTGGGTGTATTAGACAATACAACTGAAAGTTTAGATGGTTATACCTTGTTCTCCCCTAGAACGAACCAATCGCCGCGTTACACCTATCTTATCAATAACTGTGGTGAAATTATCAATCAGTGGGAAAGTGCTTTTTCATTATTTAGTACAGACTACCTCATGGAAGACGGATCTCTTTTTCGTTCTGTAGTTGACAATCAATCCACATTAGACATTCCAGGGAACACGGGTCGGATTGAGCATTTGGATTGGGACGGAAATCTAATTTGGGCATTGACCTTTTCGGATACCGATTTCAGTTTTCACCATGATTATGTTGTCCTACCTAATGGCAATATCTTAATGCTTGTTGCGTACAGAATGAGTGAAGCCGAAGCTATTGCAGAAGGACGTGATCCTACAACTATAGCCAATGCAGAATTATACGAAGAACGCGTTCTTGAAATTCAACCCGTAGGTACCAACAGTTATAATCTCATCTGGGAATGGCATTCTTGGGATCACCTCATTCAGGATTTCGATAACACAAAAAACAATTTTGGTGTTGTTGCTGATAACCCGCAACTGGTTGATATCAATTTTGGAACAAGTTTTGGCGAAGCAGATTGGTGGCACTCAAATGCTTTAAGTTATTCAGTTGCACTAGATCAAATAATTATCAGTAATAGAAATTTGAACGAGTTTATTATTATCGATCATTCGACCACTACTGCTGAAGCCGCAACAAGTACGGGTGGAAACAGTAATATGGGTGGTAATATCATTTACCGCTGGGGAAATCCAGCATCCTACGGCCAAGGTACTGGTTCAGATCAGGTCTTTTTTGGTCAACATGATGTTCAGTTTATTCCTGATGGATTACCCAATGCAGGAAAAATCATGATCTTCAATAATGGTAACGGATCAGACCGAACCCGCATTCAAATAATTACCGCACCTTATGATAGTAATACAAACACCTATACATACTCTGGCGGCGCCTACGGTCCCGTAGGGCCTGATTATGAGTATGTAGATCCTGTTGATCCAACTAATTTTCACGCGACTTTTTTATCTGGAGTACAACAATTGTCAAATGGAAATTTACTTATATGTCACGGCCCGAATGGTGAATTGTTTGAAGTGGATTCAGCCAACAACACCGTTTGGAAATATCAAAGTCCTGTAGGCAATTCTGGCATCCTTAACGATGGCGTCGATCCTTTAACTCAACAAACTCGTGTATTTCGTGCCTTAAGATATGCGCCCGATTACCCAGGATTTATCGGAAAAGATCTAACTCCTGGTAACGTTATAGAACTCAATCCGAATGAAGACAATTGTACCTTGCTGGGCATTGATGAATATGATCTAAATCTTACTATAGATATTTACCCTACCCTAGTAGAAGATTTGATCAATATTAACTCCTTCCAATATGAAGTTAAACAGCTGTATATTCAGGATTTAAATGGACGTGCCATTCTTGAATTTAATTATCCAGAAAGTACAATTGATCTGTCATTCTTAAAATCCGGACTTTATTTCGTCAGTCTTCATATAGATAACAAAGTGATCACTAAGAAAATTATAAAACAATAATCTATGCTTAAACAGTTGACTTTCTATATATTACTGCTCCTTATTCTTGCTATGGGATGTGCTTCAGATGCTGCACATAAAGATCCAAAAGCGCTATTGTTAAAATCTATAGAGAGATCGGGAGGACAGTATTTTTTGAATTCCCACATCACATTCAATGTCAAGGATCTTAATTATAGTATTTATAGAAAGGATATCATCAATAATTTTGAGGTGACACGAGAAGTAGATACGACCAAATACAAGGCCACTTATAAAAATGGTTCAGAAGCTTATTTTATCAACGGGATTGAACAAGAAGAAACATTTTACTCAAAACGATTTATAGAAGCTAAATTAGCAGGATTCGTGTACATCTTTTCAATTCCTTTTGTCTTTGATCATAATTCTGTAATTCTCGATCAACTGGAAGATGTGACCATCGGAAAAACCAATTATCATACTTTACATGTGAGTTTTAAACCATTATTAGACGATCCTGAAAATGAATTTTATTTGTATATAAATACAGAATCTTTTCTGGTTGATTTTTTTACCGAAAAATATGATTTAACCGGTGAACGCATCTTGTTTCGTAAAGCGATCAATAGGCGCCAGATCGATTCGATTCAAATAGCAGACCAATATATTTTGGCACCTAAGCGAGGTGATTCTACCGAACTTAAGGATATTTATAAATTATATAATAACCTGACTTTGGAGGATTTAGAGAAAGTTGAATTACGCAATGTTAAAATTAAACTTCTAGAAGTTGATGAATCCCTATGAATAACTCTATCTTATTGATTTTAGTTAAACATTATTTTACTATATTTACGCGATTCAAAACAGGTTCATTAATTCTAATTACAAATACGATTTTAGATAAAGCCTTACTTAAGGCCTAGCTCTAGCTTAAACACATTTTTTATTATGAAAAAAAATATTACTAGTTACCTCTCTTCTCTATGTATGATCGCCTTAATGTTTTCTTGTAGTACGGATGACAAAGTAGTTGATGATGTTATAAATTCAGTAACTGCAGGAGCGGTTTTAAGAACAACTACCGTAAACAATACAGATATGCCACTTGGTGATGATTCTGTGTCTTTTTCAATTGAAATTGAAGAACAAGATGTTGAAGGTGGTGCCCTTTTATCACAAGTGAATGTTTTTCTCGGATTTAAAGATAATACTGATGATGGTATAGATACTGATATAGCTGAAGTTTTTGTTGAGACCATTACGGCTGATCAATTTTATGAAGGGCCATTTGGATTGCCAAGAGCAATGTTAAACTATCCTATTACAATGATGCGTTCGTTATTAGGACAAGATGCAGATGCACCTCAGGGTGGAGATCAATATCAAATAAGATTAGAATTAGAATTAACAGACGGTCGCGTATTTGGAGTAGATAACGCTGGTGGAATTATTACGGGTGGATTTTTTAATTCGCCGTTCTTTTATAACGCTAACGTAACATGTCCATTTGATACCAGCTTGGCTGAAACGTTTAGCTACACGTCTTACGATATGGGCCCTGGAGATGGTTCTGGTGGACAACAGGCAACAGGCTTTGGACCATACAGTAGTACTATTACTTGGACTGAGCAATTTGATGAAGATGATGAATTGATAGAAGGATTATACGGTACTCCTGATTTTTCATTTGGAATGTTTGAAGATGTATGGGGTGATTCTCCAGCAACAAGCCCAAATGCTCAAATATTATGGTTCTGTTCAGAATTATTACCACAAGGTGCCGATCAATATTCAGATTCTTACACCTATACCATTACAAACGTGGATGGCCCAACAATGACCATCATGTGGGTTAACACTTGGGGTGATATTGGAACCGTAGATCTCACAAGAGAAGGTAATGCAGACTGGCCAATTATTTTTGGTGGGACAGACTAAATTATCATAAATAATAAATAGAGAAAACCATCTGATCAATCAGATGGTTTTTTTTATTTTTGTAACACTTTACAAATTCCTTATAGATGATGTTGAAATCTTCCTTTATATACTTTTTAATTGCTCTTTTGCTGGGTCTTTCTGGATGTAAAGATAAGACGGAGCAAACACCTCAACCTCAACAATCTATTCAATCTAAATCAACTGGGTTTAAAAATTTCAAAAAGGTAGATCCATCACTGAGCAAACTTGATTTCAATAATAAAATCACCCATGATGTTGCTACGAAATTTAACTTATTCGACTACGATTATTTTTATAATGGTTCGGGTGTTGGTGTAGAAGATCTAAATAATGATGGTTTAAAAGATGTTGTGTTTTGCGGCAATCAAGTTCCTAATAAGATTTTTCTGAATAAAGGAAATTTGGTTTTTGAAGATATAACTGAAAAAGCTAATATCAATCAAAATAAAAATTGGTCAAGTGGCATCACTTTCGCTGATGTCAATCAAGATGGCTGGATGGATATCTATATTTCTCAAGGAGGACCACATGAAAAGTCAAAAAGAAAGAACTTGCTATTTATCAATCAAAAGGATCTTACTTTCACTGAAGAAGGCGCTAAATATGGCTTAGATGATCAAGGCATAAGTACGCAAACAGCCTTTTTCGATTATGATAAGGATGGTGACCTTGACTGTATCGTTATGAACGAAAATGACTATTATGGAACTGATCCTAGTCGGTTTTTTTCAATTTTTAAGGACAAGAACATATTAAAGGAAAACTCAAGTCATTTGTATGAAAATAGAAATGGAAAATTTTTCGATGTCACCGAAAAAAGCGGTTTGCTAAAAGCAACCTTTGGCTTAGGATTATGTGTGAGCGATATCAATAATGACAATTGGCCGGATATTTATATTGCCAACGACTACTATGTACCTGATATGATGTACATCAATAATCAGGATGGCACTTTTTCAGATCAGATCAAAACAAACACAAGTCAAGTAGAATTTTATGGGATGGGGCTGGATATAGCTGACCTTAACAATGATAACCTTCAAGATATATTTGTGCTTGATATGGCAGCCAGTGATCATGTGCGCTCTAAAACCCTTATGGCATCTATGAATGTTCCCGGTTTTAATTTACTAACGAACACTTTAGGCCTGCAATATCAATATATGTACAATGCCGTGCAGATAAATATGGGAAATAATAAATATCATAATGTTGCGCAATTAACCGGCATGGCAAAAACCGATTGGAGTTGGGCCGCGTTAATATTTGATACAGATCTTGATGCAAATGAAGATGTTTATGTTACCAATGGTTATAGAAGATATGCCTTAGATAACGATTCCAGAACCAAAATCGCCAAAGCCAGGCAGCAGTATCAAGGACGTGTTCCATTAGAAATAAAATCTGAAATTTATAATAGTTTACCTTCAGAAAAACTCCCGAATATCTTATTTAAAAATAATGGTAATCTGCAGTTTGAAGATGTTACTGCTTTATCAGAATTGAACGAACCATCCTTTTCTAATGGTGCCGCTTATAGTGATCTAGACAATGATGGTGATCTTGATATCATTGTCAATAACATGGATTCTGAAGCGTTTCTTTTTCAAAATACCGCTATAGAAAATAATGTTGGTAACTATTTGAAAGTAATTACCAATGGCAGGACTTCTGAAGACTTCGCGAAAGTCCAAATTTCCTTCGACAACCTTAAAAAAACCAAAGAATCCAATCGTGTTCGTGGCTATTTATCAGCGGTGGACAAAACGATTCATTTCGGTTTAGGAAAAGCAAATACAATAGACACCTTAAAAGTCTTTTGGCCATCAGGAAAATATCAAGAATTGCTCAATGTCAAAGCAAATGCTACGATCACATTAAATGAAAATGAAGCTGGCTTAAGTAGAAAATTAGAAACAGAAAGCAATGCAAAATTAAAACCCCGAGATCAGATTTTAAGTTTCACTCATGTAGAAAATGAATTTGACGATTTTCAAAATGAGGGTTTATTGCCTTATAAACAATCTACCTTAGGGCCATTAATTAGTAAAGGCGATGTTAATGGCGATGGTTTACAGGATATTTATATTGGAGGTGCAAAAGGCCAAGCCGGACAATTGTTCATTCAATCTGGCTCGGGATTTATCAACTTAAACAATCCTGTTTTTACTAATGATGCCGCCTATGAAGATATGGAAGCTCTATTTATCGATATCGAAAATGATGGCGATAATGATCTTTATATTGTTAGTGGTGGCAGTGAATTTATTGAACGCTCACAAGACCTGAAGGATAGACTTTATATCAATGATGGCAAAGGTAACTTTAGCAAAGCGAAATCCTCAGAGATCGATGCGTATACTATCAGTGGAAAGACAGTTGCAAAATTCGATTATGATAGAGATGGAGATTTCGATATCATCGTTGGAAACAGAATTAAACCTCAGCATTTTCCTATTCATGAACCTTCTATTATTTATCAGAATAACAATGGTGTATTTTCGAATGTTACAGGTGAAATTGCACCTGAATTTGAAGATTTTGGCATTGTAAATAAGGTGGTCGCAACCGATTTCAACAATGATGGGTGGCAGGATTTTATTGTTGTTGGCGAATGGACTGCTATAGGAATATTCATCAATAATCAAGGTGTTTTCGAGAATATTGCTGCACAAAGTGATCTTGATATGGAGAAGGGTTGGTGGTTCAACGTCACTGAAACCGATGTCAACAACGATGGTTTCAAGGATTATTTACTTGGAAATGTTGGTAAGAACATAAAATTTAAGGTGTCAGCATCTAAACCGTTACGTGTTTATGCAGATGATTTTGATGGCAATGGTACAAACGACCTTGTACTAAGTTACAAATACAATGATGTCTTTGTTCCAGCCAGAGGAAGAGAGTGCTCATCTCAGCAAATGCCATTTATTGCAGAAAAAATTCCAACATTTAACGAATTTGCCAATTCCAGTTTACAAGACATTTATGGTGAAGGCTTAAACTCGGCATACACTCGAGATGCAAATCAATTTCAATCACTACTTTTGGTGAATAACGGAGATGGTACATTTAAAAAAATGAAATTACCAGTTATGGCTCAATCAATGCCTATTTTAGATGCAGCACCAATTGATTATAATAACGATGGGTTTGAAGACCTGGTCATCGTTGGAAATATCTACAATACCGAAGTGGAAACACCAAGATTGGATAATTCTTTTGGACTCATATTGGTTTCAAACCAAAAGGATGGCTATTCTGTAGTTGAACCCAAAGCATCCGGTTTTTATTTAAATGGCAATGCCAAGTCGGTGGAAACGGTTAATGTTGATGGAAAATCCTATATCGTGGTTGCTCATAACAACGGTACAACGCAGGTTTTTGAAAACCAACCCTAATAATTTTAAGAGATCTCATATGGAAAATAGTTCCAAAATTTTTGGTTTAAGAACAGTGATCGAAGCCATTAATTCAGGTAAAACAATTGATAAAGTTTTTGTTCAAAAAGGACTTCGAGGGGAGTTGTTTCATGAGTTGGAAAGTTTACTTCGAAAAGAAGGGATCAACACCTCCTATGTACCTATAGAAAAGTTAAATAGGCTTACCAACAAAAATCATCAAGGCGTTGTTGCTCAGATTTCCCCAATCGAATTTCATGATCTTGATAATTTGGTCTTGGAAGTTATTGAATCAGGAAGCACTCCCCTGTTTCTGCTATTAGATCAAATAAGTGATGTTCGAAATTTCGGCGCAATAATTAGAACTGCTGAATGTACAGGTGTTCATGGCATAATTATTCAGAAAAAAGGCGGAGCTCCTATTAATGGCGATACCGTTAAAACAAGTGCTGGAGCGGTTTTTAAAGTTCCTATTTGTAAAGTAGATCATATTAAAGATGCCATGTTCCATTTACAAGCATCCGGAATTAAAGTAATTGCAGCAACTGAAAAATCTGAGGATACACTTTATGACGTTTCCTTTAAAGAACCATGTGCAGTAATTATGGGGTCAGAAGGTAAAGGCATATCACCTTCTATCTTAAAATTAGTTGACGCTAAGGCCAAATTACCAATGAAAGGTGATATTGGCTCACTTAATGTTTCTGTGGCCTGTGGTGCATTTTTATATGAGGTGATAAGACAACGTCGTTAATCATTAGATCGGCGCTTATAGTGATAGCGTATTCGGCGTGGTTCCTCCTCCTCTGCTATTGAAGGCTCACTTTCTTCTTCTGGAAGATGCTCAATGAAGTTCCCATCGGCATCAAAGTGTTTCAAAAAAGGATCATCTTCTTCATTATAGTCGTCTTGCTCCCATGCATACTTTGTTGGTTGGGCTATAGACTTTCTAAAGAACAAAGCAAATAAAAAGCCAACGATCAATCCTGATAAATGCCCTTCCCAAGACATTTGTTCCTTAATTGGGAACACATACCAGATCATACTTCCGTAAAGAAAAATAACCACAAGTGATAAGGCAATTAAGCGCAAGTGCTTCGAAAAAACACCTTTGAACAAGGTGAAACTCATCAGCACATAAATCAATCCGCTTGCGCCTATATGATTTGCCGGTCTTCCAATACACCAGGTTAAAAAACCAGAAAGTAGAATACCATATAAAAGGACCTTCCAAGCTATTTTATGATAAAAATAGAATAAGGCTGCTGATAAGACAAAAAGTGGAATGGTATTATGATACAGATGCTCCATATCACTATGAATAAACGGACTAAAAATGATGCCTCTTAATCCAGTAAATGTTCTAGGATAAACACCGAGATAATTAAAATCGAAACCAAAACGCACTTCAAACCAGAATATGATCCAGATAATAAGGACGAACAGGACAGGATAGCCTATTACTCCGGTTGAAAATTTGAAAGGTTCTTGTTGCATAGAGCTTGAATATAACAAATAGTTCACCATTCTTTCAAATTGTGATAAATTGTCAGTCATGTTCTTCTAAAAACTTTAATTTTACAACATGAACACGCCTTTAGCCGAAAGATTACGGCCAAATACATTAAAGGACTATCTGAGTCAATCTCACTTAATAGGAGACAATGGTGCATTAACGCAACATATAAAGCAAGGGTTGATCCCGTCAATGATCTTTTGGGGACCTCCAGGTACAGGAAAAACCACATTAGCCCATATTATTGCCAACGAATCAAAACGTCCATATTACACGCTAAGTGCTATCAATTCAGGGGTTAAAGATGTTCGTGATGTTATTGAAAAAGCCAAGCAAAGTGGCGGTTTATTCACCACCAAAAATCCCATACTTTTTATTGATGAGATCCATCGGTTTAGTAAATCACAGCAAGATTCGCTATTGCAAGCTGTCGAAAAAGGCTGGATCACACTTATTGGGGCTACAACCGAAAACCCAAGTTTTGAGGTCATTCCTGCACTTTTGTCGCGATGTCAGGTGTATATTTTGAATGCATTCGATAAAAGTGATCTCGAAACCCTATTGAAACGAGCGATTTCGGAAGATGAATTCCTATCAAAGAAGAAAATAAGCTTAAAAGAAACTGACGCTTTGTTAAGACTATCGGGTGGTGACGCCAGAAAACTTCTTAATATTTTTGAACTCATTGTGAACTCCTACCAAACTGATGCTATCGTTATTACGAATGAATCTGTTTTAAATAAGGTGCAAAACAATACTGTACGTTATGATAAAACAGGTGAGCAACACTATGACATCATTTCGGCATTTATTAAATCTATACGCGGCAGTGATCCCAATGCTGCTGTATATTGGTTAGCCCGCATGATTGAAGGTGGTGAAGACCTGAAATTCATAGCACGTCGACTTTTAATTTTAGCAAGTGAGGATATAGGCAATGCCAATCCTAATGCGCTGGTATTGGCTAACAGTACGTTTCAAGCGGTCTCAACAATTGGATATCCAGAATCCAGAATTATTTTAAGTCAATGTGCCACCTATCTAGCCACCTCTCCAAAAAGTAATGCATCATATCAGGCCATTGGCAAAGCTCAAAATCTGGTTAAGGAAACCGGAGACCTCAGTGTCCCTTTGTCAATTAGAAACGCCCCAACAAAATTGATGAAAGAATTAGGCTATGGTGACGCTTATCAATACGCCCATAATTATGAGAACAATTTCGCCGATCACGAATTCTTACCTGAAGAAATAAAGAACACTAAATTATATGATCCAGGGAATAATCCGAAAGAAAATAGTTTACGTGAATTCCTTAAAAAACGTTGGAAGGATAAGTATAATTATTAAAAACGAATATCAAGAGTTTCAACAACGGTCTTGTCGTCTTTGATATATTCACGTAACCATGTATCAGCTTTTTTATAGAGCACTCCGCCTTGGTTTTTTACCAAAAACAAATCGTCTAACTCCGATTTTATGATAACGAAATCGGTAATTCCCGATTGGCTATTGATCAAATTAAATCCGTTTTTATTGGCGACTGCTTTAAAGTAAATTGCTTCGGCTACTTCCTCTTTAATATCAGAGATCGTAGGTTTTGTTGGCTTTTCTTCTTTTACTTCAACCGAAATTTCCTGTTTCTCAATTTTTGGAGCTGCCTTGATTTCGGTTTTTTTACTTTCTTCAAGTACTTCAATTTTTGCCTTTAGATCTTGTATTTCTTGTTTTGCTTCTTCTACAGCTTTCGTTTCCTCTTCGGCCTTTCCTTGAGACGTTATGCGCTCATTAGGCACATACTTATAATTTAAAATTGAAAACGAATTGAATGCATTTCGAATGGCAAGATCATAAGCTCTTGCAAAGTCTTTTTCTTTGGTAAGGCCTTCATTAGAGGTAAAAACAACATTATTATCGCAATCTCTTAAAAACACAATAGCCTTGGTTCTTAATGCACCTTTGGCTGTAACTTCCGAAGTCAGTGCAAGACAATAATTAGATTTAAGATCACTCGGCAATTGCTCACCTTCAATAATGACCTTGAACCCGTATTTTCTAAAAAGGTGTTTTACGAGTTGATTCAAGTTATATTCATCAGGTTCATTTTGAAAGTGAAACTGTTTTTCAACAATGACATATTTATAATCATTTACACTTAATTGGGCAGTGCATAATGAAATCGTAAAAAATGTAAGTGATACGAAAGCTATAATTTTTTTCATGGCCTATGGTTTCATTTTTTTAATTAACAAAGATAAGTCTTGATATCTATAAATACCGCTTAATTTCGATCAGGTTATCAACGGTTTTTACGGAGTCATCTATACGTTCTTTATGATAATTGAAACAAATTGCCTCAATCCCTAATTGCAATGCTCCTAAAATATCTGCTTCATAATTGTCTCCGATCATAATACTATTTTGAACATCTGCCCTTGCCATATTCAAGGCATGATTAAATATTTTTGGATCCGGTTTTTTGACACCTACCATTTCTGAATTGGTAACAGTATCGAAATAATGATCGATATTGGCATTGTTTAATTTACCGTGTTGAACTTCTTTAAATCCGTTGGTGATGATATGTAATTTATATTTGGGTTTTAGGTAATCTAAGATTTCAATGGTATTATCAAAAAGATGATTAAAGCGGCTTAAATTATCGATATAGTCGATTGATAATTTATAGATCATTCGTGTACCAACCTTTATTTTTAATTGCTTAAAGGCATCATCTAATCTCTTGAATCTTAAGGATGCTTTATCAATTTTGTTCTCTCTGTAGAGTTTCCAATAAGCCAGATTTAGTGGCACATAGATCTCTAAAAACTCATTGAGATCAATATCGATCTTGTTCATTTGAAAAATGCGCTCAAAAGTGAGTGCAGAGTTCTTATCAAAATCCCATAAGGTATGATCAAGGTCAAAAAAAAACATGTGATATATTATCAATCTTCATGTGCTGAATCTAATGTTATTGAAAATAACTCTTTGAATCCTTTCCAACGTTCCTGATCGCTAAATGAGTAATTATGAAAGACAGGAATAAAGGTGCCGTTCACTTTTTTAATTTCCTTGATCATTCGTATTAAGGATTCCTTTTTATCTAATTGCGAACTGTGTTTCAACATTGTAAAATCCATTAAATTAAAAGAATTCACCAAAAGAGGTGTTTGAATTTCATAATCCATGTCATAAAATAAAAATGATGTACAGGTCCCAGCTCGAAATCCACTTTCATTAACATAACCCATGGTATAATCCTCCATGATCTCGAGTTCAATTAAATTGCGATATGAATGTGGTAAATTTAATTTTGAAAAGGAATTCCGCGATGCTAGCAAACTTGTATTAATGGTGGACTCCATTAATTTTTTCTCACGTTTTAAAATGCTGATATCATTTAAGGCCAAATAAGATGCTTTCAGCCCCACATTGCAATAATCACTGACCGATTTGATCAAAGAGACAAATCGTTTTTTATTTATACTCACGTTTTTATCATAGGTAGAATAATCACCGATTAAGAAAAACACCATGAATTTCTGTGTACTATGCTTTTGCTTGTTTATGATCCACTTAAACGTATTATACGGATCTCGCTTAAATTTAAACAATACCAGAAAACGCTGAGAAAGCCGTTTAAATTTAAGTTTAACAATATCATTCAAGGTTCCTCCAATTGTGCGCATAATGCCTTTTTGCAAGAAGTAATAAGCCATCGGTACATCAATAACCGGTTTGATCGTATACTTTCGATCGGTTACAGAATAATTTGGAAACTTTTTTAGTAGTGCATCTTTAAATTTATAGGCCCAAATATCAACAACCGGTTGGTGTAAAAAATCATGTTTAAAAGCAAGACTATCTTTGGCATCAAATCGCCCATACTCATCTTTAACGTGCGGTAAGTATTCTTCATATCGGCTCAGTAAATAAAATGAAGCCGCAAAAATATCAAAGGGGATCGAGCTTTTTTCGCCGTTATAAAAAAAGCATTTCGTTTGCTCCCACTGATGAATTGTGATATCGATATCAGATAGGCCTTGATCAAATATAATAGGATGACTTCTCACAAAAAATTCTGATCCCAAGGCTTGCAAAGTATACGACATCTTTAAGCTATCGTGTGAAATAAATTCTTCTATAATCGATGTAAAACTCACGGGAATACCTAATATGCGTGTGCAAATCTGCTTAAAAACATATTTAAGTCGTGGTGAAATAGTATGTGAATAGACTAGTAGCATTTAGAGTAAGGCCTCATCGGCAAAGCTAAAATACGCCTTTTCGGTAATAATCAAATGATCAAGAACCTTAATATCTAAACTTTGACATGCCTGCTTTAATTTTTGGGTTATTTGTTTATCCGCCGTACTAGGTTTTAAAGTACCTGAAGGGTGGTTATGAGCTAAAATTAAACTTGTTGCACCT
This sequence comes from Flavobacteriaceae bacterium, assembly GCA_013001285.1. Taxonomy (GTDB): domain Bacteria; phylum Bacteroidota; class Bacteroidia; order Flavobacteriales; family Flavobacteriaceae; genus JABDMU01. The sequence continues at coordinate 32,310 of JABDMU010000052.1, read as the reverse complement.
ACTTGAATAGCTCTTTTTAGTACCAAGCGAACATCAACTAAAGTTCCCGTAATACCACCTTTGCTCAATAGTTCTTTAAGAAGCACTTTGTTTGAATTATTGAGGTATAATATCCAGAACTCTTCATGTGGCAATTCTCCAATAATAGGCTGCATGATATCAAAAACAGAAATGCTTGATGTAATCTTTGAATAGTCAATGTCTTTTTCTGATCGTCTTCTACGGGCTAATTCTAGGGCAGCTGCAATGGTCACTGCTTTGGCCTGACCAATACCCTTAAATGCAATTAATTGATCTATATTTAATCTGCCAAGTGAAGTAAGATTATGGTTGACAGACGCTAGAATTCGTTGACTTAATCCAACTGCGCTTTCATCCCTGTTTCCAGAACCAATAAGGATGGCCAAAAGCTCAGCATCACTTAGAACCAACTTGCCTTTTGAGATGAATTTTTCTCTAGGGCGGTCTTCTTCTGACCAGTCCCGTATGGATAATGAGTTCGGTTTTTCAGCCATAAAATTTCATAAAATATTGTACCTTTCTAAGGTAATAAAAATATCGGATTTATAGAATATTTTCGATACATATGCGATTTAACTTGAAATACCCACCACCTTATCATCAAGATCATGATAAAAATCACATGATCGAAGTCATTAAGAACTATCCATTAGCTACAGTTATTTCAGTTAAGGACAATAGCCCCTTTATTACACATTTACCTTTAATATATCGTGAAGAAGACCAAAAATTAATTGGTCATATCGATATTTATAATCCGCAAACCCCACTTCTCAAAGACAATAATGAGGTTACAATAATTTTTGAAGGTCCACAATGTTATATTTCGCCCTCCGTCTATAGAACGACACAATTACCTACGTGGAATTATATTAAGGTTCATTTAAAAGGCATAGTAAAAGCAATTGAAAGCAAGGATGCGCTAAAAGAATCCCTTATAAAAATGACCGAGTTTTTAGAACAGCCCGATCACAAATATGTGCTCGAACCTGACAATCCAAGAATGGATCATTTTGTGAATTATATTGAAATGTTTGAAATTGAGATCACGAACTGGGAAGGGAAATTTAAACTTTCACAAGACAAAACGAAAACAGATACACGCTTAGCAAAAGAGGAACTTATTAGAGCCAATCAACAAAGTATTAAAGCTTTTTTAGCAAGGGTATTTAATGAATAAGGGATTTAACCTCATCAAAATTCAAACCACCATAATTTCCTGAACTCATAAGCAACAGCGCTTTATTCTCGAAATCTTGTTCGAATAGGAATTTCTTAAAATCATCTGGATTTGTATAAATGATCAAGTCATTGCGTTCAAAGGCCTCTGAAATTTGTTCATGACTAACAGCTTCCAATTTTTTGATCTCCACAGAATGCGGTGAATAGAACACTACAGCAATATCTGCGGCATCTAACGCGCCTTTATATTCTTTTAAAAATTCGGCGTTTAAACTGCTATAGGTATGTAATTCTAAGCAGGCAACTAATGTTCTATCTTGATATTGTTCTTTAACAGCTTTAGTGGTAGCTTCTACTTTACTAGGTGAATGTGCAAAATCTTTAAAAACCACACTTGAATCGCTTTCTGCTATTTTTTCTAGGCGTTTACTCGCGCCTTTAAACGTAGCAATGGCTTCATAAAAATCATCTTCGTCAATTCCCATATGCTGACAAATCCATTTGGCGCCAGCAAGATTATTGAGGTTGTGTTTCCCAAAAATTTCTATTGGTAGTGGACCCTCTGGTGTATCTAAAAGTGTTTGTCCGTTTTCTACGCTATATTCAGGTGTATGATAGGCCAATTTCCGAATTGTATTTTCAGAGGCTTCTACAACCCGTTTTACTTCAGGGTCTTCTTCATTGTAATTAATACTCCCACCTTTTACAATACTATCCACAAAAATGCTGAACTGGTCTACATACATGTCATAAGTTGGGAACACATTTATATGATCCCAGGCAATGCCGCTTAATAAAGCAATATTAGGCTTGTACAGATGAAATTTTGGACGTCTATCAATAGGAGAGCTTAAATATTCATCCCCCTCAAGAACCATAAAATCATTGTCCTCAGTTAATTTAACCATGACATCAAATCCTTCCAGCTGTGCACCTACCATATAATCAACATCCTTATCAAAGTAATGCATGACGTGTAAGATCATGGAGGTAATCGTAGTTTTTCCATGGCTTCCACCAATTACAACACGTGTTTTGTTTTTAGCTTGTTCGTATAGAAACTCGGGATAAGAATATATTTTTAGTTTTAATTCCTGTGCCTTAAGCAATTCAGGATTATCTGCTTTAGCATGCATTCCTAAAACTATGGCATCAAGATGTTCAGATATTTTTTCAGGGAACCAACCAAAGTCGTCTGGCAATAGGCCTTTAGCCTCTAGTCTTGATTTTGACGGATCAAATATGGTATCATCACTTCCTGTGACCTGATATCCTTTATTATGAAGGGCTATCGCGAGATTGTGCATGGCAGCTCCGCCAATAGCAATAAAGTGGACGTTCATAAGACAAATATCAAATTCAGAAAGTCAAATTCCAAATAATAACCAGTTTATTATGTTTTAAAATCATTACAATTACAAATTTGGATTTAATGCAAGACTATTGAATAAGGATGCTTTAGTTGAAAGGAATTTATTCTGAATTTCAATTGCTTTTAATTGAGCATCAATGAGTTTACCTTCTCGAGTATTGACCAAGAACAGAGAGCTTTCTCCCAACTCAAACTTGCGTTCTTCCGATCTCAATAATCGATCATAATCATCTACGATTTGCTTTGTTAACTCATTTTGCAATTCAAAAGACACTAATTCTTGTTGAATGGCATTTATCTTATTTCGAATACGCAGTTTAGTATTTTCAATTTCAAATTCCTGATCTTGTAATTTCAAATTCGACAGCTTCAATTCACCACGTTCTTTTCTTAAGAATAATGGGAAGCGAATTGTAACACCACTTTTATACATGGCAGTATTAAAAGAGCTTGCAATTTCTGGTGTTTCTGACAAAAAGTTATATTCGAGATTTATTGTTGGCAACAGCATATTCATTCTTAATCGTTTTTCTACCTTCAGGCTCTCGTATTTATAGCTAAGAGATAATAATTTTGGGTGGGATTCAATGGATATGGCTTCTAAGGAAAGATCAGAAACATTCAAGACATCATCAATCCGTTGTTCATTCACAATATCTGGAACAACATTATTTTGAAGCTCCACAGGAATATTGTTTTCTAACCATAGAAAGTTTGATACTTTCAAGGTAGATTTCATTAATTTGACACGTGCTTTTTCTAAATTTAGTTTTCTGTTGTTCATGGTGATTCTGGCTTCAACAGAATCGATTGCCGCCAGGTCACCAGCCCTTACACTTTGTTTGATACCATTAAAACGCATCTCGGCATTACTTAGAAAATCATTAAATACTAAGGTTTCATTATATGCCTGAAGCCATTCGAAATAGGCAATAGACGCTTCAAAGAGAATATTATTTACCAAAAAATCTCTATCCACTTTTGCTTGTTTCCTGAATAATTTTGCTTGTTTTACCGAAGCCATTCGCTTATTTATCAGTAGCCCTTGTGCTACCGAAAAGGAGACCCCAACACTGTATAAACCATCCTCAGGAACTGTTGCTTCAGGATTTAAAAATACCCCTTGATTTTGCTCAAAGTTGGCCTTTAAATCTATACCATACCATGTAGGAATTTTAAATGTTGCATTAAGTTTATCGTAATACTCAAAACTTTTAAAATCCTTTCTTTCATAATCTACCTCAAGTTTAGGATCAAATGCACCACGAGCTCTCATTAAACCGGCCTGACCCTCATCAATTATAAGTTCAGCCTGTTTGACAACAGGGTGGTACTTTTTAACGTAGCCCAGATATTCATCAAATTGCAGAATTGTACTTTGCGCATCTTGAGCGTAAGACATGTTAAAAATAATAAACCCTGAAAGTAAAATAATGTACTTCATAACTACTTTTTTTCGGTCATAGAGGTTTCTGGAAGGTAATAGTTGGGTGGAAATCCATTGAGCTTTCGCCATAATTCGAACCATATAGGAACATCTTCAAGCAAGGCCAAGGTTTGAGCTCCAGAGCCAACTCTTATAGCTTTTGGCCACTCATTATCTTCTTCATCAGGTGCGAGAAGTACTCGATATTTTCCATTATCACTAATAAAATTTTCTATGGCTACCACCTTTCCTCCATAGGTTCCGTAAGATACATTTGGCCAACCGCTAAAAACAATTGCTGGCCACCCATCAAATTGAATTCGTATTTTTTCTCCAATATGAAGTAAGGGTAGATCAATAGGTTCGACATAGGTTTCAACGGCAAGGTCATAATCTGAAGGCATAATACCGACCAATCGATCTCCTTCCTTAAAGGTCTCTCCTATTCCTGCACGTATGGCCTTATTGATATATCCATTTTGAGGCGCAGTAACATAGCGTAATCTGCTCCTTATTTCATAATTAGAAAAGCTATTCTCAAGCTTGGTCACCTGAGCCTCTGTATCAAACTGACTAGATTGAGCTGCATAAATTTCACTCTGTACTTTGGAGATTTTATCATTGTATGAAGCATTGACACTGGAGATATCCATTTGTGCATTGATAACTTCATTTTCACTTGTTAGAAGTTTGTTTTGTTGAGAAACAAGTTTTGCTTCAGACTCTTGAAGTTTTAAACGTTTCTCCTCTACATCCTTGAGTGCTTTAAGGCCTTCTTCTTGCAGTTTCTTAATTCTTTCAAATTGAAGCAGTGCTATCCCTTGATTAGTCTTTGCAGCCTCCAAATCAATGCTATCACTCTTCACTTTAAGATGTGCTTGTTTTAATTTGTTTTCAGCTTGCTGCAATTTTAAACTTTGTTCAGTTCTTAAAGCCGATACTTGCCTTTGTAAGGCTTTTATTTTTTCTCCATAAGATATTACCGAAGATGACTTGGCCTTGATCTGGGCGCTTGTACGTTCTACAAGATTTGGATCGAAATAATCACTTTTGACTTCAGATATTTCCAAAATTGTATCTCCCTTTTTTACGAAATCGCCTTCTTGAACAAACCAGTTTTCAATTCGACCAGGTATTGGAGATTGTATGGTTTGAGGACGTTGATCTGGTTTTAAGGTCGTAACCTGTCCATTGCTTGAGATGGTTTGAGTCCATGGGAAAAATAATATGATAATACCAAAAATTGCAAAGGCCAAAAGAAAACGATTAAAATGCTTATAGTATTTTTTATGAAAGACCTTTTCTCCTGATTTATAAGGAGAGAAATCAAATTGTTTATTCAAATTATTATGAGATATGTTCAGCATATTAAATTTAATTTTTAAGATATCTTTCCTTGTTTGAGCGTAATTGTTTGATCACAAATCTTTTCCCATCCCTTGCTCATACTTACAACAATTAGCGTCCAGTTATGTGATTTATCAGTTAAAAAGTTCATTATTCGTACAGCCTCTTCGTTTTCAAATTGATCAAGAGGGTTTTCCAGAATTAAAATTTTTGGTTGTTTAAGAATAGCTCGAGATAAAATGATTTTTTTAGAAATCGAATATGACATTTGTTTACCTTCGGGGTAAAGCATAGTGCTAAGTCCATTTGGAAGTTGCTTTACAAAATCGAGTAAACCTGTATTCTCAATAGTTTCATGTATGGCGACATCTGTTATAGAGGAATCACCAAAAGTTAAGTTTTCACGTAAGGTACCTTCAAAAGGAGATTCCTCAGAAAGGGACAAGCCAATTTGAGAACGATAGTAATTGAGGTTTATAGTATCGATTGACGACTGGCCTATAAAGATCGAGCCTTCAGTTGGTTTAATGACCCCAGCAATTATCCTAAGCAAGCTCGATTTACCAGAACCGCTTTCACCACGTATCAACAAACTTTTACCAGCCTCAATTTTCAGGTTGATGTTTTTTAAAATGGCTTTATTTCTATTGGAAACATTAAAACTAACACCATCTAATTCTATTCCAAAATCTTTATTAAAATCTGTGATTTCTCCATTTTGGGCTTCGAGCTCCTTATCAACGACCTGACCAATTTTCTCAAGTGAAGTTAGAATATCATAAAAATCTTCTAAACCTAATATCAATTTTTCAACTGCACTGATGACTAAGAGAATTATGATTTCAGCAGCAACAAATTGGCCAATATTCATCTCCTGATTCAGAACGAGCAATCCACCAATCAGCAGCAGTCCGGCGGTTACAACGACTTTAAAACTGATCATTTGAATGAATTGAATCACTAAAATTTTGAAATGACTTTCTCTTGCTTCTAGATACTCAGTAACGAGCTCGTCATTTTTTGTTAGTGCAAGTTTTGTTCTTCCAGACAATTTAAAACTTGTTACAGCTCGTGCTACTTCTTGAATCCAATGCGCTACTTTGTATTTATGCATGGATTCGTTCAAACTGGTTTTCATTCCCCTTTGGGCCGTAAATCTGAAAACGGTATAGATCAATATTAATAAAAGCACCCCAAAGGCTATAAAAAACGGATGGTAAAACGAGAGTAAGATTAATGCAAAGATGATTTGCAAGATTGCGGCTGGTATATCAACCAAAATCTTAGCCAGACCTTTCTGAACATTTAAGGTGTCAAAAAATCGATTTGCTAATTCTGGCGGATAGTAATTTTGGAGTTCATCCATCTTGATTTTAGGGAATCGGAATGTAAATTCAAATGAAGCTCTGGTAAAAACGCGTTGCTGTATGGTTTCTATAATTCTCATTTGCATGAGTTGTAATATTCCAGCGAAAGCAACTCCTAAGGTAACCAGAAAGACGAGAACAATCCAAGATGTGGTCATCTGAGCGCCTTGAATGATATTGATAATTGCCTGAATTCCCAATGGTAAGGTCAATGTTACAATACCCGAGAATATTGCATAATATAAAACCTGAAGAACTGCTCTTCTTTCAAGTTGGAGAAGACCTACCAATCGTTTCCAAGGTGTCATTATTGATGGTTCCATACTACTTTTTTAAAACGGTGAATGTAAGTTCGTTGAAAAATAAGGTTGGCGAATTAGACACGTTACAATCGGTAATCGATTTAAAATGCTCCACAAGAAAATGCTGATGTAAGGATCCTTCAACAATGGTGCTTGCCAGGCTGGCAGGAAATTTATAATCGGGTTTTACTTTCAATATGAACTCTTTGATTCTGGTCACAAGTCGTTTATAAATGATAAAATAGCCCTCTTTGTTTTCCTGATCTACCTCTTTGGTTAAATAGGACTTTGAATATTCATTAATTATGATCTTATTAAGAACGATTTCATTAATATGATTGAATGTAGTATCCTCTTTTATTGTTCTTGTAACAATCTCAATGGCTTTGCTTAGTTGTTGGTCAACATCTGTAATACTAAAGGTTTCAAGAACTAATTGGTACTCGATCCATGCCCAATACCACGAAGTCAAATACAGCAATAATTTATGTTTACTTTCAAAATAACGATAGATTGAACTTTCATTTGAACCAATTCTTACGCCTAACTTTTTAAATGTGAAATTATCAAAACCAATTTCATCAATTAATAGAATACTATGTTCAATAATTCGTTTTCCAAGATCAGATGATTCAGGATCTTTAATGAAAATTTTATCCGGTACGACTATTTTTAAATTTGAAAGTAATGTTTTCATATTTATTAATTTTGATTGCAAATATAATAGTATTACTATTAATTCCAAAATAAATACAAAAAAAATTACCTTCTTAGGTAATTTAATAGTGTCAATACTGATAAATTAAGCGTTACAAAGCCAGAATTTCTACTTTTTCTTTCTTCGCTTGATTAAAGTCACTTCTTATATTCAAGGCTTTGTTAATCCAGCTCAACGCTTTTTCCTTGTCGTTTTTATTCTTATAAATTTGAGCCAATCTATAGTATGCCCATTCAACCGGAACACCGTCACGAGCCGAATAATTCTCTATATAACGCATCAAGCAACGTTCACCTTTTTCAAGTTCAATATTATAATCAGCACAAACTTTCCCGATCTGATAATGCAGTGCATTTTTGTTATGCTTTATATAAGCGTTTTCAAGATTGTTCACTGCCTTTTCTGGTTCATTCTGATTTTCGTACAGATTTGTCAACTTATTGAAACAGGTTATCGATCCACCTTCTTTTATGGCCAACTTATAATACTTCTCTGCTAATTCTGGTTCATTATCATATTCGTAGATATAGCCTTTTGCCAAATAACCATCAACCTTTGACAAGTCCTCTAGTTCTTCGGCATATTTTAATGACTTTTTCTTACTTCCCCCTACAATTCCAGGTAACTGCATATAGAATTCAACCAAGGCCCATCGTGCATCAATATGTTCATGGTCTAACAAAACCGCATTTGTAAAGGCTTCCTTGATATCGCCTATTAATCCAAGTGCCCTGATCTTACTTATTGAAAGCGCCTTCATTCCTAAAGCACCTCCATACTTATAATGAAAATTAGCATTCGTATTGTCTCTTTCAACCAATTGTTTATACTGTGATATAGCCTTATCCCATTTTCTTTGATGGCCATAGGCATCTCCTAAAAGTTCGATAGCATTGATATCATTAGGATTGATATTCATATAATCCTGTAAGACATGCTCTGCCTTTGAGAATAATTTCTTCTGAAATAAATGACCAACTTCTACACTCAAGTTTTGGCCCAACATTAAAGTAGGTAAAAATAAAAGGCAAATAAATTTTTTCATAGTTCTTGAAGTCGAAAGGACAAAAATAAACTTTCTTCTTTATTATAAAAATGAGTAACTTCACTCAACCAACGTAACCATTCACTCATTTAGTATTTTTTGGAACACATTTTGAAGGTATTATTGTGGTAAAATTAATATCATGAAGCACATTTTTACTCTACTAATGATCGTACTCTTTGCAAATCTATCACAATCTCAAGACAATAGCTACGATGACCTTTGGAAATCTGTCGAGAAATTTGAAATGGAAGGTTTACCTAAGTCGGCTTTAAAGATCGTTTCTCAGATAACTAGCAAAGCTGATAATGAACAAAATTCACAGCAACAGGTTAAAGCGTTGCTTTATAAAAGTAAATTTGCTTTAACCCTCGAGGAGGATGCGCAGTTAAAAATAATTTCCGACTTCAAACAAAAAATTGTAGAAAGCGAACCTCCAACTTCTAATTTTTTAGAAAATATTCTAGCCAAGCTCTATTGGCAATATTTTCAACAGCATCGTTGGCAATTTTATGATCGCAGTAAAACTGAAGAAAAAGTTGATGTAAACGATTTCAGAACCTGGGATCTTCAAACATTGTTCAACGAAATTCATCTGCATTATCAGAATTCATTGAAAAACGGACTAATACTCCAACAAGAAGATATTCGGGACTATGAATTGCTGTTACATACAGTTGAAAATTCTGAAATTTACAGACCTACTTTATTCGATTTCCTGGCACATAATGCCCTTGAATTTTATAAAACTACAGAGAATAGCATTACGAAACCGGCTTATAAATTTGAAGTTGACGATCCCTCATTTTTAGGAGATGCCATAAGCTTTTCTCAAATGGAAATCAGCTCAAAAGATGTGGTTTCACTACAATTGAATGCTTTAAAAATTTATCAGGATCTGATCAATTCTCACAAATCTGATGACACTAAATTCGCATTGGTTGCTGTGGATATCGAGCGACTTAATTTTGTTAATGAACATGCTACTTTTTCAGAAAAGACAGAGCTTCTTATAAACATCTTACAAACCGAAATAGATCGACATGCCTCCCATGAGATTTCAGGGCTTTATGCTTTTGAATTGGCTAAAATTTACGCCGAACAAGGGCGGCAGTACCAATGGTTGAAAAATGAGGAACCACGGTGGAAACTAAAAGAAGCTTTCGAGCTTTGTGAAGCAACAATCCAAAAATTCCCTAAGGGCGTTGCAACTGATAAATGTGAATTTTTGAAAAAAACCTTAGTTCAAAAATCTTTACAACTGACCTCAGAAAAATTTCTTCCGGTCCAACAACAAGCAAAGCTCTTAGTAAACTACAAAAATATAAATACGCTATTTTTTAAAGTGCTTCAGTTGTCAAGAAAGCAAAAGAAAGAACTTGATGAACTGTATAGAAAAGAGGAGCAATTTGCATTCTTAAAAAAGCTATCAGCGGTAAAAAACTGGCAGTCAGAACTTCGGGATGAAGGTGATTTTCAAAATCATAGTTCCGAAATATTATTGCCTGCTTTGAAGAGTGGGTATTATGTAATCATGTCATCAAACACTCCCGATGATGAAATGACCTTTTCCTTTGCGACGATTCAAGTTACAGATTATGCTATTGTTGATAAAAGCAGTCCTGAGAATTTTATATATCAAATCATAGATCGCTCTGATGGGCAACCCATTTCCAATGCTAAGGTTATTTTGACCTATTCCTTCAATAACAAGCGTGATGGAAGAGATATTGTGACAACAAACGCCAATGGCGAGGTTCATATCAAAAAGAAGGATGATCGTTATCGCCGATTAGACATTGAAGTGCAACATAAGGATCAAACGGCTTATTTTGATGGGTATTACTTATCAAGGTATTATGGAAACAACGAGGAAGTACCCGTTCAATTCCGTTCATTTTTGTTTACTGATCGCAGTATATACAGACCAGGACAAACGGTTTATTTTAAAGGTATTGCCATGCAGACTAAAGATGGTGTTTCTAAGGTGATTCCTGATGAATTATTTCATGTCGAATTAATAGACGTGAATGAAAATGAAGTTGGTGCTCTAAAAATAAAAAGTAATGAATTCGGATCCGTTGCAGGAGAATTTATTTTGCCTAATGGCGGATTAACTGGACTATATTATATCAATCTGTATGCTGATAGCGGCAAAATCGATGTTGATTCTGAACATTATTTTTCAGTTGAAGAATACAAAAGACCAAAATTCGAGGCTAAATTTGATCCAGTTTCTGAAACTTATAAAATAGACGATATTGTAAAAGTTAGTGGTTCAGCCCTCGCCTATGCTGGGAGTAATATCACCAAGGCCAAGGTCGTTTATAGAGTACATCGCGAAGTACAGTATCCAAGATGGTACCACTGGTATCATCCATGGTTTAATAGTGAACCTCAAGAAATAAAGCATGGTGAAACCACTACAGATGACCAAGGAAATTTTGTGATCGAATTTCCTGCCTTGGCAGATAAATCTGCAGATAAGAAAAACTTACCCATATTTCATTACAAGATCTCAGCCGATGTTACTGATATCAATGGAGAAACCCGAAGTACCACTACAATAGTAAATGTGGGATATCATGCTATTACTGCTACACTAAAACTTGAAAGTCAGTTAGAGAAATCCAAAAAAGATCATCGCATTGCTTTTGAAACCAAGAACCTTAATGGTGAGTTGGTCAACACTTCTGGAACCATTAAGATCTATAAATTAAAAGCGCCTTCTAGAGTTGTTCGTCAACGCCCTTGGAATGCACCAGATTATCAAATGTTCTCTGAAAACGAATTTATAAGGTTATTTCCAAATGAAGCTTATGCCAAGGAAGATGAGCTTATTTCATGGAATAAAGGTGATCTCATTTTCGAAGAAAAATTTGATTCTGAAACTGAAAAATCTCTTGATTTAGGCAACATTAAAAAATGGAAATCGGGTCATTATATAGCCGTTCTTGAGACTAAAGATGACTTCGGGCAATTGGTCAAGGATGAAATACGAACCTTCGTATTTGGAAAAGCAGATAAAACGCTACCCGATAACCAGTTATTTTCGGTAAGTACTGATAAGTCGAAATTCCAGGAAGGCGACAAGGTTAAACTCAGAATAGCTTCGGCAGGAAACATAAATGTAACTGTAGATGTTGAAAAGGATCAGAAGGTTGTTAATACCTATATTATTGAATTAGATAATAATATCAAGACATTAAGCATCCCAGTTACCGAAAACGATCTAGGTGGTTTTGTCATTCATTGCACCTACGCTGCTTATAATAGTTTTGATTATGAGTTGGTACAAATAGCGGTTCCTTATCCTAAAAAAGATCTGGAGATCGAAACTTTAACTTTTAGGGATAAATTACAGCCAGGTGCCGATGAAACCTGGAGTTGGAAAATAAAAGGCCCCAATGGCGATAAAGTTTCCGCAGAACTCCTGACAAGTATGTATGATGCTTCTTTAGATCAATTCAAGCCACATCATTGGACTTTCGATCCATTTCAAAATTCAGTGTATTCATCTTTAAGTCATCGAAATGCGCGTTCTACCTTTGGCAATGTCAATTTTAGAATTTATCAGGAGCAGAGACCCAATATGCCATACACCATTCAAAATTATGATCGGTTCAATTGGTTTGGATTTGATTTCAATAATAATCGCTGGGTTTATCAACGTTACTTGAGATCACTAAAAGCACAAAAAGAAAGCTCCTTTAATGAAAATATTACAAAGGGTACCATTGCAGGAACGGTCAATGACGAACAAGGTCTTCCATTGCCAGGCGTGAATATTATTGTAAAAAATACCACTACTGGTGTTCAATCAGATTTTGATGGTAATTTTAGTATTCAGGCTACAAAAGGACAAACATTGGTGTTTTCTTATGTTGGTTATATGACCACCGAACATGTAATTGATGATAACAATTATATTGTTTTAAACATGTTTGAAGATGGTGAAGCAATGGATGAAGTTGTAGTGACAGCACAAGGTATTGGTAGGAACAAGAGATCATTAGAATTAGCCGCTCCTTTGGCCATGGCAGATGAAGAGGATGCAATGGAAAGGTCAATGGGTGAGATTTCTGGTGTTCAATTAAATGAAACTGAACAAAGTGAGGATTCATCGGTATCCTTTGAAGGTGTTCAAGTTCGAAAAAATCTCGAGGAAACCGCTTTTTTCTTTCCACAACTCACAACAGATAAAGATGGGAATGTGAGTTTTAATTTCAAGACTCCAGAATCTTTAACGCAATGGAAATTACAATTGTTAGCTCATACCAAATCACTGGAGAGTGCAACCGCTACTTTTGAAACGGTGACGCAAAAAGAATTGATGGTCATCCCAAATGCACCGCGATTCCTTAGAGAAGGAGATCAAATAGTGATACAATCAAAAATTGCAAATATTTCTGAGTCTGATCTATCTGGACAGGTTGTATTACAGTTATTCGATGCCTTAACTGGAAATGAAATCGATTCGAAATTAGGAAATGATGAACATACTCAAGCCTTCAGCGTCACTGCTAGAGGCAATACAAACGTTAGTTGGTCACTAAGCATTCCATTTGATGTGCAAGCCGTTCAGTATAAGATCATAGCCAAAGCTGGCGATTTTAGCGATGGTGAGCAAAATGCCTTACCCGTACTATCAAATCGCATGTTAGTGACTGAATCCATGCCTATGTGGCTGAGAAGCAATGACAGCAAAACCTTCAGTTTAGATAAATTGAAGACCAATACTTCATCCACGCTCAAGCATCATAAACTCACTTTTGAAATGACTTCAAATCCAGCTTGGTATGCAGTTCAGGCATTGCCATATCTTATGGAATTTCCATATGACTGTAATGAACAGACTTTTGCAAGATTCTATGCCAATGCTTTAGCAACACATATAGCAAATTCAAATCCGAGAATCCAAGAAGTATTCAATCAATGGCGAAATTCTGATGCACTTTTAAGCAATCTGGAAAAAAACCAGGCATTAAAATCGTTGTTAATTCAAGAAACACCTTGGTTAAGAGATGCACAAAGTGAAAGCGAACAAAAGAAGCGCATTGCTCTACTTTTCGACCTCAATAAAATGAATAGCGAGCTTAAATCGTCACTCTTAAAATTAAAGACCAATCAAATGTCAAATGGTGCCTGGCCATGGTTTAATGGCGGACGAAGTAATCGTTATATCACGCAACATATAGTCGCTGGGTTTGCACATTTGGAACATCTTGATAATATGCAATTTGATGAATCTATCACAAGAGAATTACCAAATATGCTCAATAAGGCTTTGTCTTACCTTGATAGCGAATTTTTAAAGGAATATCGAGACCTTAGAAAATACAATAAGGATGTAGATCTATCAAAAGATCATCTCACAAGTTCTCAACTGCAATATTTATATATACGAAGTTTCATTCCAGATTCGAAAGTTCCTAAAGATGTTAAAGAAGTGATCGACTATTATCGTGAACAGATAAGAACATATTGGTTGAAGCGTGGGCTTTATCAAAAAGGACTCATGGCCTTGATCATGCATCGGTCAAATGATGTTTTAACTGCTGATAGAATCATAAAGTCTCTTCGCGAGAACAGCATTACTTCAGACGAATTAGGTATGTATTGGAAAGAGAATACAAGTTCTTGGTATTGGTATCAGGCGCCTATTGAAACCCAGGCCTTAATGATAGAAGCCTTTTCTGAAATTGAAGATGATGTAAGGACCATTGATAATTTAAAGATCTGGCTATTAAAAAATAAGCAAACCAACAGTTGGAAAACCACAAAGGCAACTACCGAAGCTGTTTATGCCCTCTTATTAAAAGGGAGTAATTGGTTAAGTGTAACAGATATGGTAGAAGTTGTTATCGGCAATAAACCACTGGACCCAAATAAACTTGAAGCTGTAAAGCTGGAAGCTGGGACTGGTTATTTTAAAACCTCCTGGAATGGTCCTGAGATCACATCAGAAATGGCTAATGTAAAACTTGATAAAAAAGGAGAAGGCATTGCTTGGGGAAGTTTATATTGGCAGTATTTTGAAGATCTCGACAAGATCACTTCGGCTGAAACTCCTTTGAAATTAGATAAAAAACTCTTCTTAAAACGTAATACTGATCTCGGGGAAGAAATATCTGAAATCACAGAAGATACCGAACTCGAAGTTGGTGATCTCATTCGGGTTCGTATTGAATTACGTTCAGATAGACCTATGGAATTTGTTCATATGAAAGACATGAGAGCCGCAGCAATGGAGCCAATACATGTCTTATCGGAATACAAATGGCAAGACAATTTGGGTTATTATGAAAGCACCAAAGACGCTTCCACCAATTTCTTTTTCGATTATTTACCGAAAGGCGTTTTCGTTTTTGAATACGACCTGAGGGTAAACAATTCCGGTAATTTCTCCAATGGGATTACAACCATACAAAGTATGTATGCTCCTGAATTTTCAAGTCATAGTGAAGGTGTAAGAGTTAAGATAAACTAAATATTGATAAAGTTATTATCTGTGCTTAGAGGTTTGGCGGGTAGCCAGCAAGAATCTTATCTACGATCGCTTTAAGATTAGCTTCTCTTTTTTCAGGCGTGGCATTAGTATTATAACTGGCTTCTGCAACAGCTTGCCAAAAAAGACCCCTGTCGTCATCGATAAAGTCAACTATAAGTTCTCTGTTGGATTTAGAACTCCCTAAAGGAAGCCCAACCGATATCCCACCGCCAACGTTTCGTCTACCACCACCTATGCCAACACCTACAGTATTGCGTTGATGATCTTCAAACTCAACACTTTGAATATTGATATAAAAATCTGGTGACTCTGCCAGGGACAGTCCTTTTTCAGATAAGGCATCATCTAAAATATTCAATAAGCGATTATTATCAAGACCACTTAACCCTGAATCCATATCAGCATAATAATTATAGGTCTTGTAGGAATTAAAGTCGGTTTGCTTATCGTAATCGTACTTGACATTTACAGTTGCACAGGAACTCATCATTACTAAAATGATGAGATATATAGCATATTTCATAGCTTTGAAATTTTTATAAAGTTACGGAAAATAAGGACCGTGTCAATGCGCTTTTAATCATTTAACATGGCCCAAAGCCTGTCCTTTAATTGGGTAAGACCTTCTTGTGCTACCGAAGAAATAAACATATAATCAATTGGCAAAGAAGCATCCAATTCGGCTTTCATTTCGGCTTTTAACTCATCATCAAGCATATCACTTTTTGAAATCACAATAAAGCGTTCTTTGTCAAGCATCTCAGGATTATAGCGTCGTAATTCATCTAATAATATCTCATACTGCTTGTGAATATCATCAGCATCTGCCGGAATTAGAAAAAGTAGAATTGAATTCCGTTCTATATGGCGTAAAAAATAATGACCAAGTCCTTTTCCTTCTGCTGCACCTTCAATGATCCCTGGAATATCAGCCATGACAAACGACTTGTAATCGCGATATTCAACTATTCCCAAATTGGGCTTCAACGTGGTGAATTCGTAATCTGCAATTTTTGGTTTTGCCGAAGTTAATACAGATAATAAGGTTGATTTCCCGGCGTTGGGAAAACCTACAAGACCGACGTCGGCTAAGATCTTCAGTTCTATTGTTACCATCCGTTCTTGACCTTCCATACCAGGTTGTGCGTAACGTGGTGTTTGATTGGTTGGGCTTTTAAAATGCCAATTGCCACGGCCTCCCATACCTCCTTCTACTAGGATCTTTTCTTCCTGGTCATCAGTGATCTCAAAAATGATCTCATTGGTTTCAGTGTCTCTAATAACCGAACCTAAAGGAACTTCAATGTATATATCTTGTCCGTCGCTTCCTGTGCTTCTACTTTTACTGCCATGGCTTCCGTGTTCTGCTCGAAAGTGCCTTTTAAATTTTAAATGGTATAAGGTCCAGAGATTGGCGTTACCTTTTATGATCACATGTCCTCCACGGCCGCCATCACCACCATCAGGTCCGCCTTTGGTAATATACTTTTCCCGGTGTAAATGTGCTGAACCCTTTCCTCCTTTTCCAGAAGAAACGTAAAGTTTCACATAATCGACAAAATTGCCTTCGGTCATGGGTGTAAAAAATTAAAATAGGGTTTTGAGACTGACTTTTAAAGCTTATCAATGACAGCGCATAATCGCTCGGTAATTTCTTCAATACTACCAACGCCGTCAACGCCATAATACTTATTTTGCGCTGTATAGTAGTTTTTCAATATGGCCGTTTTGTTGTAGTATTCCTTAATTCTGTTTCGAATAATGGATTCATCGGCATCATCAGGTCTTCCACTGGTTTTGCCACGTTCTAACAATCGTTTCACTAAAACCTCATCATCAACTTCAAGCGCGATCATAGCATTGATCACAGAATCTTTCTCTGCCATCACTTTTTCAAGTGCTTCAGCTTGCGCTTCGGTTCGTGGGAAACCATCGAAAATAAATCCTTTAGCATCCGAATTCTTATCGACCTCAGCACTTAACATGTCAATAGTTACCTGATCAGGAACAAGGTCACCCTTATCCATATAAGATTTCGCCAACATCCCTAAGGCCGTTTCATTCTTTATATTGTATCGGAAAACATCTCCTGTTGATATATGAATTAAATCGTATTTATCCTTTAAAAAATTGGCCTGAGTGCCTTTACCTGCTCCCGGAGGGCCGAATAAAACTAAATTTGTCATGTGTTGTATTGTCATTATTTGATAAACTTCTGGAATATCTCTCCCTAATCCATCGTAATCCAAACCATATCCTACGATAAATTTGTTTGGGATCTCAAGACCAATGTAATGTATCTTGAAATCCTTGTCATAGGCTTCTGGTTTATAGAACAGGGTGGCTATCTTGAGCGCCTTCACATTTTCATTTTTGAAAATACGATGTACTTCATGAAGCGTGTTCCCTGAGTCAATAATATCTTCAAGCACAATAACCGTTCTATCAGTGAGATCTTGAGTCAATCCTATGAGTCTTTGAATATCTTCGGAAGACTTTAAGCCTTCATAGGATGCTAGTTTAATGAATGTCACCTCGCATGGCTTTGGATATTTCTTTACGAAATCGCTTGTAAGCATAAAGGAACCATTTAATATACCAACAAACACTGGAATCTCATCGCCAACATCTGCAACGATCTCATCAACCAACTTGGTTACTGCATCATCTATTTCTTGGGCCGAAATAAAGGGCTTAAAAAATTTGTCATGTAACTTTATCACCTTGTTTTTCCTTTAAGAATCGCAAAGATAATCAATTGGCCTGCTTTTAGCTAGATTTTGATTTGTGATTTTCAATAAAGGTTTCATTTTTAAGTGTATTTTTGCACTTTAAATGTGAATTGTACATGGATTATTTTTCATCCAATTTTAAATTAGGGATCTTAGGTGGAGGCCAACTCGGAAAAATGCTTCTTAGTGAAACACGCAAGTTTGATATTACAACTTTCGTATTAGATATAAGCGAGAACGCACCATGTAAGGTAGGTGCAGATCAATTTTTTGTTGGTGATCTCATGGATTATGATGCTGTCTATAATTTTGGGAAGCAAGTAGATCTTTTAACCATTGAAATTGAAAACGTCAATGTTGATGCTTTAAAGAAATTAGAGAGCGAAGGTCTGCATATTTATCCTTCTCCTAGGATTTTAGAGACTATTCAAAATAAATCGAAGCAAAAATTATTTTATATTGACCATAATTTGCCGACAGTGGAGTTCTCTCGCTTTGCGTATAAAGATGAAATTTTAACTGCTATAAAAAATGAAGCTCTTGAGTTTCCGTTTGTTTGGAAAAGTGCGCGATTTGGCTATGATGGTACTGGCGTAAAAATAGTCAAGTCCCATTCTGATCTTGATGAACTTCCAAATGTTGAATGTATTACTGAAGATCTTATCGATTTTAAAAATGAATTGGCGGTTATTGTAGCACGCTCCTCAAATGGACAGGTAAAAACATATCCTGTGGTTGAAATGGAGTTTCATCCTGAGGCCAATCAGGTGGAATATGTTATCTGTCCGGCAAGAATTCCGAAGGAAATTGCCAAAAAAGCAGAGTTGATCGCTTTAAAAACCTCGGCAGCCTTTGAACATGTAGGTCTATTAGCAGTAGAAATGTTCCTGACAAAAAATAATGACATATTAATAAATGAAGTGGCACCGCGTCCACATAATTCTGGACATCACACCATTGAGTCAAGTTATACATCACAATTTGAGCAACATTTACGTGCAATTCTCGGACTTCCTCTTGGAAAAACAGATGCCATAGTTGGTGGGATAATGGTAAATTTGGTGGGTGCAGAAGACTATGAAGGTGATGTTGTTTATCAAAATATAGAATCAGTAATGGGCTTTGAGGGTGTTACTCCACATATTTATGGAAAAAAACAAACGCGTCCATTCCGAAAAATGGGACACATTACTATTGTTCACAATGATATAAATGAGGCAAGAAAAATAGCTGGTGAGGTAAAGAGAAAATTAAAAGTAATAAGCAAATAAATTATGGCACAAGTGGGAATAATCATGGGAAGTGATAGTGACCTTCCAATCATGCAGGAAGCTATTGACGTATTAAACGGATTTGATATTGAGGTTGAGGTCGACATAGTATCAGCACATAGAACCCCGGAAAAAATGTTTGATTATGGATCAAAAGCACACACCCGCGGGATTAAAGTGATCATTGCTGGTGCTGGTGGTGCAGCACATTTACCAGGCATGATCGCCTCACTTTCTCCGTTACCTGTTATTGGTGTGCCAGTGAAGTCACGAAATTCAATTGATGGTTGGGATTCTGTGTTATCAATTTTACAAATGCCAGCTGGGGTTCCAGTGGCTACAGTGGCACTTGATGGCGCAAAAAATGCCGGGATATTGGCAGCACAGATTATTGGAACTTCTGATAAATGCGTAATGGATAAAGTTATTGTTTTTAAGGAGGGATTGAAATCTAAAGTTAATAATGCTGCAAAAGATCTAAAAAAATAAAACCTCAGAGGGAATCTGAGGTTTTATAATCGCTATTAATCAACCATTTTTATGAGTTAATTGCTTAACTCTATTAAAAATTTCGGAACGAAAGTAAAGAAAATATTAGTTTTTAAGAGGCGATTGTTAATTAAAATTAATAAATCTAACTTGTTGGAAAGAAAAGGCTTACGATAAAAACATATTTGTAATCGAATATCTATTAAAAAAAACAAAAGACTAAAACTCCGCAATGAATATCCTAAATTTTCCATTTGATACAGCTTATAATACGGCTCCATTTTCAAAAATTGAAAACGCTCATTTTCTGCCTGCAATAAAAAAAGCTATTCAGACAGCAAAGGATGAAATAGAATTAATAATCACCAATAAAGATCAGGCATCATTTGAAAATACCATTGAAGCCTTAGATTTTTCGGGTTCAGAATTAGATAGGATAACAAGTATATTTTATAATCTTAATTCTGCCGAAACCAATGATGAAATTCAAGCAATAGCGCAGGAAGTATCTCCGCTACTTTCTGAATTTAGCAATGATATTAGGCTCAACCAAGATTTGTTTGCACGAGTACAGCAGGTCTATGAGAAAAAGGATTCACTAAAGCTCAGCGAAGAACAAAAAACGCTTTTGAGAAAAAAGTACAAAAGTTTCGCGAGAAATGGAGCGAACTTAGCTGATGATAAAAAGTCGGTTCTTCGTGAAATAGATAAAAAATTAAGTCGGTTAAGCTTAACTTTTGGTGAAAACGTACTGGCAGAAACCAATGCTTTTGAATTGCATGTGACTTCAGAAAAGGATCTAGATGGACTTCCGGAAGGGACTATTGAAGCTGCGAAACAATTAGCAGAATCGAAACAAAAAGAAGGTTGGATATTCACCTTGGATTACCCGAGTTATATTCCATTTATGACCTATGCAAAAAATAGAGCTCTGCGTAAAAAACTGGCATTAGCATTTGGTGCAAAAGGATTTCAGGGAAATAAATTTGATAATCAAAAAAATATTATCCAAATAGCGACACTCAGACATGAACGTGCAAATCTCTTAGGCTATAAAACTCATGCTCACTTTGTTCTTGAAGAGCGTATGGCAGAGACACCTGAAGCTGTATTCTCATTCTTAAATGATCTGTTATTGAAGGCAAAACCAGCTGCGGAAAAGGAATTCACAAATCTTCAAGAATTTGCTAAAGATCTTGATGGCATAGAAACCCTTCAAAAATGGGACTCAGCTTATTATTCAGAAAAATTAAAGCAAAAATTATTTAATCTCGATGATGAAAAATTAAAGCCTTACTTCAAACTTGAAAATGTAATCGACGGTGTTTTTAAAGTTGCTTATAAACTTTTCGATCTTAATTTTGAAGAGATCGATTCAATAGATAAATATCATAAGGATGTCTTAACTTATAAAGTAAGCGATGATAAAGGTGAAATGGTTGCTATATTCTATGCTGATTTCTTTCCAAGACCAGGAAAAAGAAATGGCGCCTGGATGACATCTTATAAACCACAATACCGATTAGACGGATCTAATGAACGGCCTCACATATCTATTGTCTGTAATTTCACCAAACCAACAAAAAGCAAACCGTCCTTGTTGACGTTTAATGAGGTAAAAACATTATTTCATGAATTTGGTCATGCCCTTCACGGTATGTTGGCAAACACTACCTATCCAGGTCTATCTGGAACCAGTGTGCATTGGGATTTTGTTGAATTGCCTAGTCAAATTTTAGAGAACTGGTGTTTTGAAAAAGAAGCCCTTGAGCTTTTTGCGCGTCATTATGAGTCTGATGATACAATTCCAATGGATCTTATTAATAAAATAAAGGAATCTTCAACGTTTCATGAGGGTATGCAAACCCTGAGACAAATTAGTCTTGGGCTACTTGATATGAATTGGCACGGCATAGACCCTTCTGGAATAACTGATGTCAAAGGTCATGAAAAAAAGGCCTTCGCGAGTACTCAATTATATCCTGACATACCTGAGAACTGCATGAGCACTTCATTTTCACATATTTTTCAGGGTGGTTATAGTTCGGGGTATTATAGCTATAAATGGGCCGAAGTATTGGATGCAGATGCTTTCGAATTATTTAAAGAAAAAGGAGTCTTTAATAAAAAAGTAGCTTCTGATTTTAAAGAACATGTCTTGAGCAAGGGCGGGACCGAAAAACCTTCCGAATTGTATAGAAGATTTAGAGGTCAAGACCCAAAGCCGGAAGCTTTATTACGTCGGGCAGGACTCATTAAATGAGACCTATAGTTTCTTTCTATTTAAGGATGTCTTAAACTGTACTTAAAATGGGAAATAATCATCTTTTATTTCTATTTTTGAGTGAGCATTAGTAATACACTAGTTATGTCAGGTCATAAAATAGAACCAAACGGTTGGATCGATAGGTATTCCGACTATCTTTTCAATTACACCATCACCCGTGTAAGTGATAGAGAGACGGCCCAAGATCTAGTACAAGATACTTTTTTTGCTGGTTTAAAATCTATGAAGAATTTCAAAGGTGAAGCCAGTGAGCGTACGTGGTTGATTTCTATTTTAAAACGGAAGATCATTGATCACTACCGAAAGATCAACTCGAAAAAAGGGCAAGCCGAGGTCCGTGTAAATTTCAGTTATGATGCCGAAAATGAAGGAAATTGGTTAGAGGAACGGGTTAAAGACCCCTTTGATAAAACAGCTGAAGATGCAATGGTCAATACAGAGTTAGGATTGGCAATTCATGATTGTATTGGAAAATTGCCAGAAAAACAAGCCAGAGTCTTCAAAATGAAGACCTTACTTGGTTATGAAACTGAAGCTATTTGTAATGAATTAGATATTACGGCGTCTAACCTTTGGGTTATCATCCATAGAGCAAGAACGGCAATGGCCTCTTGTCTTGAAAAGAATTGGTATTAATGAGTACGAAAACGAAATTTTTTATTTCCTGTAATGAAGCAAATCATAATTGTGATAAATCGCAATACAATGAAGCTTCCATCTGGGAAAAAATCAAATTGAACATACATCTTATCTATTGCAGGGCTTGCAGAAAATATTCCAAGAATAATGCAACCTTGACTCAGCTTATTAAAAATGAAAATGTTGACTGTCTTGAAGCTAAAGAAAAAGAAGTTCTGGAACGTTCGTTTAATAAAGAATTAAGAGATTTTCATTAATTAATTAAAAGGATCAATCCTAGCCATAGTATTGGTATTGCTTCAATAAAAAAAGAACTGTAGTATTCCGATTGATTAACACGACTTCTCATTAAAAACCCGAATGTTATTATTGTGATAATACCAATGATTATTACATTTTCTATACGAAGATGATCTTTTAAAAATTCTAACATAAAGAATACCAACAATAGAAAAATTCCGAAGAGTTTGGTTTTTTTTAATCCGATTCGCTGTGGTATGGTAGCTAATTTCAAGCTGTCATATTGAATATCTCTTATTTCAAAAGGTAGCATGGCAACCAATACGTAAATTAAAATCTGAAAGGCGAAAACAAGAGCGTCATGACTTACAGGTTCATTAGCATTAACAATAGGAATTATTACTGTGGTTACGGCCCATACAAATGCGATGACATAGATCTTCAAGCCGCTAATTGCTCTTAAATTTTTCTTGCCCTCAAAAAATAAGCTCTTCGGTAAAAAAGGAATGGCATAAAAAAATGTGATCGCAGCTAAACCTCCTAAATACCATAATGTTTTAGCAGGTAATTTTAAGGTGTAATACACCAAGCCAATAAAACATAGCAAAGAAAATATTTGTATATATCTCAAATCAGGAGCTAAACTTCTATGGTGAAATTTTGCTATCCCAAAATACTTGACAAAATTATAACCTGTGACCGTCGCGAAGAAGGTAAAGATCAAAAGGTCTATAGATTTTGGTAAATCAAAATTGAGAATAGTGATATATGCTAAAGCACAAACCGCTAAGGCCACGTGAATACTACTATTGATGTAAAATGAAATGATTTGTTTGATGACCTTCATGCTACAAAAATAGACAAACAGTTACTAATGGTCCAGTTCTTATTTTCAAGAATTACTTCCAGTCCGGAAATCTGATATAATAATAAAGAAATTTTGAATTTGCATCAATTTAGAAATGGTCTCTAATGATGCTTTAGTAAAATGAATTATTTATTTTTTAATTCACTAATAAGATCAACTGAAAATTTAGTAAGCTCTTCTATTCTCTTGTAATCGAAGTTACCATTACTATCTTTTACCATTAATTTTGATCCCATACCTACACAAGTTGCGCCTGCATTAAACCAACTTTCCAGATTTTCTTTTGTTGGAGAAACCCCGCCTGTTGGCATTATGGATGTCCATGGTTGAGGACCACGAATTGCTTTTATAAAACTAGGACCATAAATTCCTCCTGGAAAAAGCTTGACAATCTCACATCCATTGTTATTCCCAATGGCATAATGAATGAGGTCATTGAAGAATGCCTTGAAATGACGCTATATGAAACCTTTGTCGAAGAACAAATTAACAAAGGAAAATCAATCATTGGTCTATATCCAGCAACTGATCCTGAAATTCAAAAATCATATCAAGAGTGGAAAAAATCATTGGACCGCTAGTTAGAATTCTTCTGAATTTGAATATCAAATAAATGAGACTCTAATCAATCCTTTTGATGCTATCTCAGGTAAGAATGTAAAACTCATTCCACGCAATAAAATTATGAAAAATGATCAGGGTTGAATCTATAATAAAAATATATGACTCTTACAATGAATCAAAAAGATACCTGAATTTCCTAGACACATAACTTAATTCCTAAAAGCGAAGCAATTAATTTAATTCTGAAAGGAGTGTACAAATTGTTCAATGTCTTCTAAAGTTATCTTTGGATTTGCACCTTCAAATTGAGTTACTAATGCTCCAACAGCGCATGCATAATTAATAGCATCTTGAGGGTTTTTATTCTTTAATAAGAAGTTTAATAAAGTTGCCAAAAAAGAATCTCCTGCCCCAACAGTATCCTTCACTTTTACCCTAAAGCCATTATTGTAAAAGAAATTGTTGTTATAGTAAAGTATGGCACCCTCTCCTCCTAGAGTCACGCAAATGTGGTCAGTATTTGTTTGCTCAGATATATAACAAATATTGTCCTCGATAGAGGTATATTCTGAACCATAATACTCACAAATTTCTAACAATTCATCTTCATTAAATTTTATGAAATTGGCCTCTTTCATTAGTCGAGATAGAAGTTCTTGAGTATAATATGGTGTTCTCAAGTTAACATCAAAAATTTTAAATCTAGCAAGTTTAAGTAGTTCTTCTAGTGTATTTTTAGAAACTTCATTTCTAGAGGCCAAACTCCCAAAAATAAATGCATCAGAAGAAGCCACTAACTTTTTAATTGAATCATGAATTTCTATATTGTCCCAAGCTCTTGGAAGCATAATATCATAGGAGGCAGATCCTTTTTCGTCTAGAGTTACTTCAACCTTTCCTGTTTTCAAAGTTGCATCTATCTGAATGTAATTAGTACTTAGCTGTTTTTCTTTAATAAATTCTAACAACTTCTTTCCATGATCATCTTGTCCAACCTTACTTATTATCGATACGTTGTTCCCAAAAGAATTAAGTCTTACGGCTACATTTAATGGGGCTCCTCCAATTTTTTTATGGTCTGGGAAAACATCCCAAAGCACTTCTCCAAAACACACAAATTTTAATGCTTCCATATACGCAGAACAAGCTATTTAATAAATTCAATTTTGAGACTATCTAAATAAACATAGAATACTGGAGCAAATGTTAGTTTTAAATTTTCTTCTGCAGCTTCCGTGTATGGTGCCATACATAGTAAGCGATTATTTTTAAAATCAGTTTTTAAAACAGTGAGACCAAATAGATTCTCCTTATTAAGTATATTTTCTCCAAGTGATACCCAAGGACCATTCATGTTTTTAGACTTATATAAACGAACTTCCTTTTCAATTTCGGATTCTGGTTGATTTTCATACAAGCGGTTACAAGTCGAAATAATTAGGTAATACGTTTCATTATCATGATCAAAAAGTATTTTAGGAACCTCTAATTGTGTAAAATCTTCTACATCAGGAACTATAATTGGCGGGTGCAACTCAGCCAATTCAAAAAGACCTTCCCTCTGATTCATAGTAATTCTTGCTAATGCACTTTCTCTAGGTCTAATTTTTGCGGCTAAAAATAAATTTAATTTACCCTTGACATCAAAATAAATAAATGGGTCGCGCCAAGCCATTATAGGCCCACCCTCTTCTCCTTGGTTACTTCCAAGATTATCTTGTACATCTAAATAGAACCCTTTATCTGTAATGTATTTCCAGTCTCTTGACGGAGATAATAACACTTTATTGACAAGAGTATTTACAGAATGGCCATCATCAGAAGTAGCTAACGTAATATTCTGAATATATTTATGATCCAAATCAGCATTCTCTATACCTGTATAAGCGACTAGTTTTTTGCCATTCGGCATTGGTTTAACACAACCACTCCAAATTGTTCTGTAGTTCAGTTTTGAATATTGAATTGAATTAAAAAAGCAGCCTTCGTCTTTCCAACTTAATCCATCATTACTTGAAGTAAAATGCCTTATATGAAATGGAAAGTCATTGCGTTCACTCGGATCTAATTTCGAGCCATCGGATTTATATCGTGGGATAGCAAGACAATATAAATGCATTACTTTGTTTTCAACAAAAGACCATGCATCCCATAAATATAATTCCGGATGTTGGATTCCATTTTCAAATTTAGCTTCGTAGGCTTTTGGAATTTGATTCATAAATGATGAAAATCGTTTTTTAGTTTTGTAATATTTGAGCTATTTAAAAAATGAAATTACTTTTCAAGCGCTAAATCGTCACTTGGTGTTTTAGTTTTAATTAATAGTGTACAAATCATTGCAATTATTAGTAAAATACCTGCAAATGAAACTGCGTTACGTGGATCGTTATTCAAAAAATGCTTTAAAATGAAACCAAAAGACAACGTTTGAATAATCATTGGGATGACAATCATCATATTAATGATTCCCATATAAACACCATATCGTTCTTTCGGGATATCTGTAACGACCATTAAATAGGGTATGCCCATCATACTTGCCCAACCAATTCCAAATCCTGAAATAGCAAAGAACAATAGATTTTTATTTTCAATATGTGGAAAAACCAACAACCCTAATGCTGCTATAAGCAAGCAAAAGGCATGTACTTTTTTTGCGCTGTACTTTTTAGCAAATCCAACCAATGCAAAAGCAACCAAAAACGTAACTACGTTATACCATCCATTTACCAAACCCGTCCAACTTACTGCTTCACTATATGTTTCCTTATTTTCTGGAGTGGCATTCCATACAGAAAGTGCAACACTTTTTGAGGAATTTTGCCAATAACAAAATAAAGCGTACCACTGAAATAAATAAACCAATGCTAATTGCCACATAACTTTTGGCATATCTTTAATGGCAGAAAAAATTTCAATTAGCGGTTCTAAAACGCTTCTTTTTTCTCTAAGCTTTATTAGTTCTTCTTCTGTTGGTGGAATTTCTTTGGTCTTACTTATACTCCATAAAATAGAACCAATAGAACAAACTGCTCCCAAGAAAAAGGAGGCGAAAACCCAAGTTGGAAGTGACCCAGTTGTACCAATAAAAATTAATGGAAAAATAAATAGTGATAAATTTGCTAACAC
This sequence comes from Flavobacteriaceae bacterium, assembly GCA_013001285.1. Lineage (GTDB taxonomy): Bacteria > Bacteroidota > Bacteroidia > Flavobacteriales > Flavobacteriaceae > JABDMU01. Next base: position 4,797 of record JABDMU010000052.1, on the reverse strand, counting down.
TTGACCTAAGCCAGTAAAGAAACTTTGCATTTGGAACCCTAAAGGTTGTTGCTCTGCATCCAACTTATCTGCTATAAGCGCTCTATAAGGTTCCATTGCTGTATTATTCCCAGCATCTAAAATCCATAGTAATCCAGCTGCCATCCATAGCGAGCTACTGAATGGAAATGCAAATAGTGTTAAGCTACATAAAATTGCTCCAATTAAAAAGTAAGGCTTCCTTCTTCCAAACTTCGGACTCCATGTTTTATCACTTAACGCCCCAACAATAGGTTGTACTAAAAGACCTGTTACAGGGCCAGCCAAATGTAAAATTGGAATCTGATCTGGACTTGCACCCAAAAAATCATAAATAGGAGTTACTGCACTTTGTTGTAATCCAAAACTATATTGAATTCCAAAAAAGCCAACATTCATATTTAAGATTTGCCAAAAACTTAACTTTGGTTTTCTTAACACTGCTTTCATCTTTAGTTATGCTGTGACTTAATAGGTTAAACTAGAGTCAAAAAAAGAGCCAATGATGTTGTGGGTCATTAACTCTTTCTTTCAATTAATCAAATTAAAAACTAAATTTTAATTAAATACTACTCCAAATAAATTTTTTTTAAAATGAATAGTTCAATCCTAGTGAAATAGATCTACCAGGAACAGGTCGCGCTCTTACATAGTTAACTTGACCTTCGGTAATACTTCCTTCTTCAGATTCAGTAATTCCTAAGGAATCAAATAAGTTATTTGCTGATAAGTTAGCCGAAAGCCCCTTTGTTACCTCAACATTAACAAAACTATTCACTATTACAAAGCCTGGCATTACAAGTTCATTACTATCCTGTGCATATGCTTTCGACTGTCCGATAAAACTTAAACCAACAGAGTTTTGCTTTGAAGAACCAAAATTATATGATGGAATAAGATTGTAAATAAAGTCTGGCTGTCTTCTTGGCGCATTACCTTTATTATCACCTGAGTCTACTTGTGCATCTGTAAATGTAATTCCTCCTCTAAGTTGCAGATCATCGAATCTGTAAGACCCCTCTACCTCTATTCCAAAAGATTTGTAGTCATTTTCTATGATACTATTTGATGTTGCTTCAAAACCACCTTCTTCTACTGTTTTTGCATAAAATAGAGTTGCATATAACGAACCATTTTCAAAACCTCTCTTATATCCAATTTCAGCTTGATTAATGAAATCTAAAGCATTGATTCTATCTCCATCTAAATAGTCTAGTCCTGAAAATAAAATTCTATCAGCTTTTGCAGCTGCCCCTCGACTATATCTTCCAAATACAGCCTGATTTTCTTGTAGTTTATAATTCAATCCCAAAGAGTAAGACACATAGTCATAATCATAATCAACAGCTGTTGGATTAGCATTATCAATTGCCGAAACACTTTGTTCTGGTGCTGAAATATTACCATCATTATTAATATCAAATGAAGTTTGAACTGTTCCAGCAAATGAACCGTCAACTTTACCTTTATCATAACGCAAACTAGCATCAATGTTAAGTTTTTCTGATGCTTCTATTGAAACGTTAACAAATGGTGCAGATACGCTATATTGAGTATCATAATTTCTTTGACAGCAATTCCCCCAAAAAGGAACTCCATAGGCATAAAGTCCATTATCACTTAAAGGGTTATCTGCTGCATCAAACACATTTATCAGTCTTGCATTATCATCATTAACTTCTTGCAGATAAGAATTCCATAGCCAGGACATTGAAACATTTTGATTAGATTTAAAATATCCAAGGGTTACATTTACATTATCGAATGATTTTGTTAGTCTCAAATCATTCATGAAATTATTAAAGTTATTTAATTCTGTATCGAACATATGAATTCTAGCTACTAAACTACCGCCGTTTACAGCAGATCCATCATTTGCAAAGGCCAATGTAGATCCTGTTCCAAATGAATCAGCTATTGCAGATGCTGTAGCAACTTCAGCTGGAAAAGGAGAAACAAATCGGCCGCTATTAATAGAAAGCCTTCCATTGTTCTTTATTTTCCATCCATCACCAATTTCAAAAGAAGCCTCAAGTCCTAATGAAGTAGATATTGGTCGCATTCCATCAGATACTTTAGACCTTCTTAATGCGCCATCAGAACCTAAACCAACATTTTGACTTAAGTAAGAAGAATGCAAAGAACCCGAAGTTGCATCAAAATTTGGAGCATCATTCCATTCTGGATTACTATTTGTTCCTGATACAGCTATTGGCATTGGTAAATAACCAACAGCTCTATCATTTAAATGTTTTGCATATAATCTTACATATCCTTTTTCAAATTCCTTTGTAATATTGAATTTAAATTGTCCCCCGTTGTTTGCGGTGAAACCAGTTTCTCTCATGCCTTCGCCTACACGATAAAATCCTCCTAAATGAAAATATAAACCATCGCCTATTGGAGCGCCGTACTCGAAATCTGTTCTAAATGAATTGAAATCCAAACCAAATGTTGTTCCTAATGAACCACCTTCAGACTTTCCTGTTTTACTAATGAAGTTAATAATAGCTCCAGGTGAGTTAGATGACATCGTAGATGCAGAACCACCTCTAATAGCTTCAATCCTAGAGATATTAGTGTCATATCTTGTAAAAATATCGGCTGTTGCAAATGACATATCGCCGAATAATAATACAGGTAACCCATCTTCTTGAAGTTGAACATATTTTGAACCACCAGAAGAAATAGGGACTCCTCTTACGGCTATATTAGCATTTCCTTCACCACCTGAAGATTCCGAGCGAATACCTGGCACAGTTCTAAAAATCTCAGCTGTTGTTCTAGGAGCCGATTTTTGAACGATACCAGATCTCATCGTAGTAATTGAAACACTAGATTCAATCTTTGATCTAGGATTAGATACACCTGTTACGATAACTTCGTCTAAAGATTCGGCATCTTCATTAAGTAAGATATTGACAACAATATTTTCTCCATTTATTGTTACACTTTGAGTAAATGTAGTATATCCCAGAGATGACGCCTCTAACACATATGTTCCATCAGAAACATTAGAGATGGTATAATTTCCATCAAAATCAGAAATTGCTCCCTGAGTAGTTCCTTTTAAAATAATGTTAACACCTAATAGCGGTGTGTCATTTTTGTCTTTAATTTGACCTGTTATTTCCGACTGAGAATACATTGCCGAAATTGACAATAACAAGACTAAACTGAAAAATTTTCGAATTGAATACATTTTAAACTATTGATTAATTAATAATTATTGCTATTAAATTTTGCTCAATATATAATGAGATTAAGAAATAAATGCGAAATCTATAATCGAAAACGTTTTCGATTTTACGAAAACGTTTTCGATTACTTTTCTAAATTATTATATTTGTTCAAATTTATTTTATGACTCCTGTAACTTTAAAAGATATTGCAAACACCTTAGGAATTTCAATTACAACAGTCTCTAAAGCTTTAAAAGATTATCCTGATGTAAGTAAAAAAACCCGAAAATTAGTTCGAGAAACTGCCGAAACATTAAACTATAAACCCAATTCATTTGCCGTAAATCTACGCACAAAACAGTCAAAGACCATCGGTTTAATAATTCCCGAAATAGTTCATCACTTTTTCTCCAATGTTATAAAAGGAATTGTAGCTCATGCTGAAAAGAAAGGTTATTTGGTTATCATTTTACAATCTAATGAATCTTTTGAGCTCGAAAAGAAGCAACTTGATCTATTAATGAATAATCGAGTTGCGGGTATACTCATTTCATTAGCTAATGAAACAGGAAAGTTTGATCATATCGAAGCGATAATAGAACAAAAGACTCCTATAGTTATGTTTGATAAGATTGCCAAAATTATTAACTGCTCTAAGGTGGTTATTGACGATAGAAGTGCAGCGTATAACGCCACAAAACATCTCATTGATATAGGGTGTAATAGGATCGCTCATTTTAGAGGACCTTTATTGCCACAAAATTCAATAGATAGATTCTTAGGCTACAAAAAAGCATTAATCGATAACGGTTTACAGTATGATTCTTCTCTTGTTTATATATGTGACTGTGGAGACAATAGCTTTGAAGAAGGCAAAATAAATGCTCGGAAATTATTAGAAGACCATAATGATGTTGATGGTATTTTTATAAATACAGACTTGGTTGCTATTGGAGCTATTACAGAGTTCGGTAAATTAGGTGTTAATATACCTCATGATATTAAAGTTATTGGATTTAGTAATTGGTTTATGTCTTCAGTAATCTCGCCTTCACTAACCACTATCGATCAACCTGGCTATTTAATGGGAAAAACAGCCTTTAAACAACTATTCAAAGAAATTAAAAAACTAAAAAGTAACGAGATTGTTAAGCCTAAAACCATCGAGCTTGATACAGCATTAATTATAAGGGAATCTACTAAGACAAATAATCTATCTGAGATCAAATAATGATAAATTTAAATTTCATGTTAATAAACCTGACATTTGGTTAAAAACTTTCATTTTACACAAATTAAAACCGCTTTAATTTCCTTAATTTTGTTCTTCAAATTTCAATTTCAAAAGAATGAATACAAACGCATTTGCACTTCGTCATATTGGTCCGCGTAAAAGTGATCACGCTACCATGTTAAATACCATTGGTGTGGATTCTCTCGAGCAGCTTATTGATGAAACCATTCCAGACAATATCCGATTGAAAAAAGAATTGGATTTGGACCCTGCTATGAGCGAACAGGAATATCTTGATCATATCAATGCCCTTTCTTTAAAGAATAAGGTCTTCAAATCATATATAGGTTTAGGATATCATCC
>JABDMU010000074.1 GCA_013001285.1 Flavobacteriaceae bacterium | reverse complement strand
TTTTTCAGAGTAAATTGTAGAAATATTTAAAATGTTGATTATCAATGTTTTAAAATATTTTCAAACACGTTCTTAAAAATAATGATGAAATATTTGCTTTTTTACTTGGCTTATTCAACTAAAAATTTATTTTTGCAAAATATTAAAACTGCTTACAAATGTATTGGACATTAGAATTAGCATCCTATTTAAGTGATGCACCATGGCCAGCCACCAAAGATGAATTGATCGATTATTCAATTCGAACCGGAGCTCCACTTGAAGTTGTAGAGAATCTTCAGTCTATAGAGGATGAAGGTGATTCCTATGAATCTATTCAAGAAATATGGCCTGATTATCCCACCGACGAAGATTACCTTTGGAATGAGGATGAATATTAAAAATAAACCCTTAAAAAATAGTTAAAAGTCTCTTCATGAGACTTTTTTTTTGCAGTAATTCATCAATAAAGAAATCAACAAACCTTATCTTTGACTGCCTAGAGTCAATGGTATAAAAAGAAATAATTAAATGAGTTTTTTAAATTCAGTCATTAAAGTTTTTGTAGGAGACAAATCCAAACAAGATGTCAAGGCTACCTTGCCTTTGGTAGAAAAGGTTAAATCCTTTGAATCTTCACTGGAGAACTTAAGTCACGACGAACTGCGTTCAAAAACGGAAACGTTTAAAGCGCAAATTTCGGAAGCAAGAAAATCTATTGAAGAAGAAATTGAAGATCTTTCACAAGAAGCCGAATCCAGTGAAGATATAGATAGAAAAGAAGACATCTACCAACAAATTGATAGCCTAAAAGACGATTCTTATGAAGTCACTCAAAAGGTATTGAATGATATCCTACCCGAGGCCTTTGCTGTTGTAAAAGAAACGGCGAAACGCTTTGTAAATAATACATCCATAAAAGTCCAGGCATCAACCTACGATAGAGAATTATCTGGAGAGCATGATTACGTGACCCTAGAAGGTGACAACGCTATTTGGTCCAATTCATGGGATGCCGCTGGAAAAGCCATCACTTGGGATATGATCCACTATGATGTACAACTTATAGGAGGTATTGCCATGCATCAAGGTAAGATTGCTGAAATGCAGACAGGTGAAGGTAAAACATTGGTTGCAACACTTCCTATGTATTTAAATGCCCTTTCAGGAAAAGGAGTTCACCTGGTAACAGTGAACGATTACCTTGCCAAAAGGGATAGTGCATGGATGGCTCCAATATTTCAATTTCATGGCTTATCTGTAGATTGTATCGATTATCATAAACCTAATTCAGAAGGTCGTAGAAAGGCGTATAACGCCGACATTACCTATGGTACAAATAACGAATTCGGATTTGACTATTTGCGGGACAATATGGCGCATTCACCCGATGACCTCGTTCAGCGTCCACACCACTTCGCGATTGTAGATGAGGTCGATTCGGTTTTAATCGATGATGCAAGAACACCGCTCATAATTTCAGGGCCAATTCCGCAAGGCGATAAACATGAATTCAATGAGTTAAAACCAAAGATCGATGATCTTGTAAGTGTACAACGTCAATTATTAACTGGTGTTTTAGCCGAAGCTAAAAAACTAATTGCCGAAGGCGATGAAAAAGAAGGTGGATTCAAATTACTTCAAGTGTATCGAGGCATTCCAAAGAATAAAGCCTTGATCAAATTCTTGAGTGAGGAAGGTGTTAAGCAATTACTTCAGAAAACCGAGAATTTTTACATGCAAGACAATAATAGAGAAATGCCAAAAATTGATGCAGATCTTTATTATGTCATTGATGAGAAAAACAATCAAATCGAATTATCCGATAAAGGTGTTGATTATTTATCTGGAAAAGATGATCCAGATTTTTTCATCATGCCTGAGATCGGTACTGAAATTGCAAAAATTGAAGCTCAAGGATTAAGTGCTGAAGAGGAAGCCAATCTTAAGGAAGAATTATTTAGGGATTTCGGTATAAAATCAGAACGAATCCATACCATGAACCAATTGCTAAAGGCCTATGCGCTTTTTGAAAAGGATGTTCAATATGTGGTCATGGAGAATAAGGTAATGATCGTTGATGAACAAACGGGTCGTATCATGGATGGTCGTCGTTATAGTGATGGATTGCATCAAGCTATTGAGGCCAAGGAAAATGTGAAAATTGAAGCGGCTACCCAAACCTTTGCAACGGTTACACTTCAGAATTACTTCAGAATGTATCGTAAATTATCTGGTATGACAGGAACTGCGGTAACGGAAGCTGGCGAATTTTGGGAGATCTATAAATTAGACGTGGTTGAAATACCAACCAATCGTCCAATTGCACGTGATGACCGCGAAGACTTAGTTTTTAAAACGAAGCGTGAAAAATATAATGCGGTAATCGATGAGGTGACCAATTTGTCTCAGCAAGGACGTCCTGTTTTGATCGGTACAACAAATGTTGAGATCAGTGAGCTTTTAGGTCGCATGCTTTCCATTAGAAAAGTACCTCATAATGTATTGAATGCAAAACTTCATAAGAAAGAAGCAGATATTGTAGCCGAAGCAGGCCAACCGGGACAGGTAACCATTGCCACAAACATGGCTGGTCGTGGGACAGATATTAAACTCACCGACGAAGTAAAAGAAGCAGGCGGATTGGCTATTGTTGGTACTGAACGTCACGATTCCAGACGCGTTGATAGACAGCTTCGAGGTCGTGCCGGTCGACAAGGGGATCCTGGTAGTTCACAATTCTATGTATCTCTAGAAGATAATTTAATGCGCCTTTTTGGTAGTGAACGCATTGCAAAAATGATGGATAGAATGGGTCTAAAAGAAGGTGAAGTTATTCAGCATTCTATGATCTCTAAATCTATTGAACGTGCTCAAAAGAAAGTTGAAGAAAACAATTTTGGTGTACGTAAACGTCTTCTTGAATATGATGATGTTATGAACGCCCAACGTGAAGTTGTTTATAAAAGACGTTATCATGCACTCTTTGGAGAACGCCTTCGTGTTGATTTGGCCAATATGATCTTTGATACATCTGAGATCATTTCAGAAACAAATAAAGATGCCAACGATTTTAAGAATTTCGAATTTGAATTGATTCGTTATTTTTCAATGAGCTCTCCAATTTCTCAGTCGGAATTCAACAACATGACCGCTCAGGATATCTCGCAGAAGATCTATAAAGCTGCATTTGAACACTATATGGAAAAAATGGAACGCAATGCAGATCTTGCTTTTCCAGTAATTAAAAATGTATATGAAACTCAAGGTGACAAATTTAAACGTATTGTAGTTCCTTTTACTGATGGCATCAAAACCTTACAGGTTGTTACTGATCTTCAAAAGGCCTTTGAAACCAATGGTAAACAATTGATCACCGATTTTGAAAAGAACATTTCATTGGCCATAATTGATGACGCCTGGAAAACGCATCTAAGAAAAATGGATGAATTAAAGCAGTCGGTTCAATTGGCGGTTCACGAACAGAAAGATCCATTATTGATCTACAAATTTGAATCCTTTGAATTGTTCAAATCTATGATAGATCAGGTGAATAAAGATGTGATCTCCTTCTTGTTTAAAGGCGAAATTCCACAGGAGACTGCAAATACCATTCAAGAGGCACGTGCTAGAAAACGTGAAAATCTGCAAACTCAAAAAGACGAAATTCCAAATATGGATGAGCGCTCAGCTCAGTCAAGAGCTGCTGGAGGAAACACGCAACGTCAGCAACAAGTTGTTGAAACTATTGTACGAGATAAGCCTAAAATTGGAAGGAATGATCGTGTTACCATCAAGCATGTCATGAGTGGAGAAAATAAGACTTTAAAGTACAAACAAGCCGAACCCCTAATTGCCAAAGGCGAATGGGTTTTAATTGATGATTAGTAGAATCTATATATAATAATGAAGAGATCCCAAAGTTTATTCTTTGGGATTTTTTATTTTTAACCTACAAATTAAACCATAAAGGGTCATGAAAAATGTAATTGCAACACTAGCAGGTCTTATGGTAGCAGCCATAATTACCTTTGGAATTGAATCATTAAGTAGTAGCATCTTCCCGCTTCCTGATGGTGCCGATCCAACAAACATGGAATGGTTAAAAAACAACATCGATCTCATTCCAACTGGAGCAATGATTTTAGTTGCTTTTGCTCATTTTATTGGCATTGTAATCGGTATGTTGGTGGCGGGACTTATTTCAAGAACAAGCTTAATACCGGCTTATATCGTTGGTGTTTTGATGTTGGCAGGAACTATCGCAAATTTAGTTATGATACCACATCCTACTTGGTTTATGGTTGTAGATATTCTAGGTGTGCTTGTTGGTATTTGTATTGGAAAATCGGTAGCTGCGAAGAAGTTAAATAAAAGCGATAAACAAGCTATTGAGCAATGATATTACTGAATTTTGCATTCACTAAGATCGTAGGATAATTAGTTGTGGAGCCACTCGGGTAATTTTTTATGTTCTTACTCGTTGTTGATTCGTTATTGAAACGTGATCTGTTGCCTTTAAAGACAAGGTTGAAATTAGATTTAGGCAAATTTATCAAAGCATCGCTATTTTCTAAGATGATATTCAGGTTATTAAAGCGTTCACTAATATTCCGAATCGTAAGATCTCCAAAACTGCCATTTATGATGGCATTTCCATTAAGCCGTTCTATACTTACATTAGATGAGTTTGATGTCAAACTCATAGAGCGTACATCTTGAATTCGTGCATCTTCAACGTACCTAATTTCAAGAGCGCCATCATTCCAAGAATTTATTGAAATTGGAGAATAAGAAGCAATGATGGAAGTGTTACTTCCATCAATGCTGTGTGCTGCTAGTTTTGTATACGATAAGTTAGCTTTCAGATCACGAATAACCGAGCTGAATTTAAGCTCGCCATGCCGAACATCTAATTTCAATTTAGCATCTTTTGGCATTTTAATGATCAAGGTTCTTTTTACCTTTCCTTTTCTAGTATTTTCAAGCTGCATTCTTATTTCATCTCTTTTCGCTTCTCGTTCTTTCATACGTGCTTCTAACTCTTTTGAGCGTTCTTCAAGTCGTTCATTTCGATCTTCGGTTCGCTCTTCAATTCTCGCTTCACGTTCTTTCATGCGCTTTTCTAGATCGGCAGCTCTTTCTTCCATACGTTTTTCAAACGCTTCTCCAAATTGCTCACCAAACTTGTCGCCCCAGGCTTCCATTTCCTTCGCCCATTTATCATCGAAGCGCTTAGAAAATTCTTCGCCCCATTTCTCCATATCTCGCTCATAATCCTTACCGAATTTTTCACCAAACTTTTTGCCCCAGGCTTCCATTTTTGCAGAGTACGAATCGAAGTCTATCTTTGAAAATTCTTTGGCCCAGGCCTTCATTTTGTCCTTGTACTCCTTTCCATATTTCAGTTCATACTCCTTGCTCCAACGTTCTAAATAGGCTTCGCCTTCTTTTTCATAGGCTTTCGAGTCAAAATTCACCGAATGCACACCTTCAGGCAATTCGGGTAGTTCAGGCAATTCTGGCATTTCAGGCATGTCCGGCATATCTGGCATGGCTGGCATTGGTGGCATCTCTGGCATCTCAGGCATCTCAGGCATTTCTGGGAGGTCAGCCATCTCAAATTTTATTGCCTTTAAAGCATCTATTGCTTCCTCATCCGCAAAATCAAAATTCCAATTAAAGTTATAATTTCCTCCGGTTTTAATACTCATATTAGCTCCACCTCCTTCTATCTTTACATCCCAGTTTTTCAGTGCCTCTTCAAGCTCCTTTTTGCTAAGCACATCACTTTCAATAAAAGCCACTACTTCAACCTTATTCTTGTCCCAAGTATCAATTTGGATATTGGTATAACTTGTATTAAGATCTATGGTAACATCTTTATTAACGTTTAGTGATTTTGTAGTTTTCTCAAGTTTTTGCTGACCATTTATGGTAAGTACTGAAAAAAGTGCAGTAATCAGATATAATGTATTTCGTTTCATTGTTTTTAGTTTTAGTCTAGCTTTTAATTTCTTCAAAACTAGAATCGTCATTAAGTTCATTTAATTTTTCTTTTAAACGATACAGTAAGTTTAAACGCATTTTCAAATTATCAATCAAAGCAGTTACGGTTTGTTCATTCGGACCATTATTTAAAAGCTCCTGTGACAACTGTTCATAGGCTGTGCTCAATTCACCCAAACGGCTAACATAACCATCAAAAAGTTCTTTATTCTCAGGGGAATATTCAAGTTTAGATAACTCTAAATTAATATTAGCCAAGTAGTAGTCTTCAACTTTTTTAAGCTGTGGTGAAATCTCACCTAGAGAAGATGTATTTGCAACATTATCTATGGGTTTGACATTAGGATCATCCATCATTTGAAAGGCTCCAAAGGTCAATCCTATGAGTACCACAATACTAGCGGCAACATTAAATAATGTGAACCATCTCTTGCCAGGCCTTTCCGGAAGTGCTTGATCCAGTTTATTGATAAATCTGAGCTCGTGCCCTTCTGGCATTTTATCATTTGACATTTTCTGCTCGTTTTCGAATAATTTCTTAAGATCTTGTGCCATTCTGTGCTAATTTTAATACCTCCTTCAATTTTGATTTTCCTCGTGACAATTGTGTTCTTGATGCTACTTCTGAAATTTTCAATATTTCAGATATTTCTTTATGATCATAGCCTTCAATTAAATACAACATCACGACGTATTTGTACTTGTCTGGTAAATTGTTGATTGCATTTTTAACTTCGTCTATAGTTATTGCATCATCTACTAACCATTCGTTCTCATATTCTGTATCGACCACCTTGAGGTGCACCTCATCTAATTCAGCAAAATGCTGTTTTTTCGATTTTAAGGTATCGATACATTTATTGATTACGATACGTTTTAACCAAGCTCCAAAAGTTACCTCACCTTGAAATTGATGAAGTTTTAAAAATGCTTTTATAAAAGCCTCCTGTACAACATCCTCTGCCTCCATGGTATCCTTAAGAAATCTCATGGCTACAATAAACATTCCATCACAATACTTATTATACAGCTGCAGCTGTGCTTTGCGATCATTGTTTTTACATTGTTCTACTAGGTCTAATGCTAACAAATTCACTTTTGGTTTTGGTTAGACTTCATTTTAAAGACGATGAATAAATATAGATGTTGCAAAAAGGTAAAATTTTTTTTAAGGTTCCTATAACAATGGTCTATAAATTAACGTTTCTTTAAAATAATGGTCTTCAATTTATTTATCTTTGCAATCCTAAATTTCAACTTATGAACCGTATTTTAAAGGGTACTATTTTTCTTTTGATGGTTGTTGCCGCGGGTCTATTTTTATATGCTTATATCAATGGAGATATTCTTAAAAAACCTTTAAGTCCAAAGGACACGGTCGAATTCAAACTGAACGATCTAAAACTTGAAGTTTTTTACAATCGTCCGTCTAAACGTGATCGTAATATTTTTGGCGGCCTTGTTCCATACAAACAAATCTGGCGTACTGGTGCAAACGAAGCCACGACTTTTGAAACCAACAAAGATCTTAGAATTGGATTAGATTCTCTACCAAAAGGAAAGTATACCCTTTGGACTATTCCAGACGAAAAGAACTGGTTAGTCATCTTTAATTCAAAACAATATCCATGGGGTGTTGATGACACCATGCAACCCATGCGAGAGCCCGAATTTGATGTCTTATCAATTGAGGTTCCCGTTCAAGAACTGCCAAATCCTGTAGAACAATTTACAATTGCTTTTGATAATTCTACAGATAACTTATCTTTAACAATGGCTTGGGACCGAACTAAAATATCTGTACCCTTGAAATAACATTGAAAGAACCAAAAAAATACAAATCGGCTTTACAAGAAAAAGAGGGTGTTACACCACCTGAGCATACCGACCAACATGCCATTTCGAAGATCCAAAAAAAGCGTAGAGTTCAACCGTCAACAGACGCCTTAATTCAAGGTATTTTTAATGGTGATATGGCATCCCTAAGCCGTGCGATTACCCTTATTGAAAGTCAACAAATTGAGCATTCAAAGCAAGCCAATGAGATCATTCGGGCATGTTTACCAAAAGCAAATGCATCGGTTCGAATTGGTATCACAGGCGTTCCGGGGGTTGGTAAAAGCACCTTTATTGAAGCCTTTGGTAAGCATTTAACCAACGGCGGTAAAAAGGTTGCGGTATTAGCTGTAGACCCTAGCAGTTCTATTTCTAAAGGCAGTATTTTAGGCGATAAAACCAGAATGGAAGAGCTGGTTAAAGATCCTAATGCCTTTATTAGACCTTCGCCCTCAGGAAATTCGCTTGGTGGAGTCGCAAGAAAAACACGAGAAACCATTATTTTATGTGAAGCTACAGGGTTTGATACAATCTTAATTGAAACTGTAGGTGTGGGACAAAGCGAAACAGCTGTACATAGTATGGTTGATTTTTTTCTTCTCCTAAAATTGGCAGGAGCTGGCGACGAATTACAAGGTATAAAAAGAGGTATTATTGAAATGGCAGATGCCATTGTCATCAATAAAGCAGATGGTGAAAATATCAAGCCAGCCAAATTAGCTAAAGTAGAATTCAACAGAGCATTACATCTTTATCCCGAAAAACAATCGAAATGGCAACCAAAAGTATCGCTGTGTAGTGCGCTTCATAATGAAGGTATAATTGAAGTTTGGAACATGGTTGAAGAATTTGTAAAATTAACTAAGAAAAATGGCGTCTTTGAATCCCATCGGCATGAACAAAATAAATTCTGGCTGATCCAAACCATAGAAGATAGACTGAAAAATGATTTTTTTAATCGGAAAGACGTAAAAAAAGAAATGCAAGAGCAGATTCAACTTATTGAGGCGCATAAAACCACCCCTTTTGCTGCAGCAGAATATTTACTTGGCCTTAATTAACATGTTATAAAATGACTCTTAGATTTTGCAAATCAACCAACCTATGATAAAATGTATAGTCATTCCGTGCTATAACGAAGAAACCCGACTACCACAAGAGGAATATAAATCCTTTTTGGAAACACAGCATGACACCAGGATTTGCTTTGTTAACGATGGCTCTTCAGATAAGACATTAATCGTATTGAATGAACTTAAATCACTTTTCCCTGAAAAGATCAATGTCTTAGATCTTCGAAATAATCAAGGGAAAGCTGAGGCTGTCCGACAAGGAGTTCAATTTTGTAATCAGCATTTTGATCATGAGCTCATCGCTTATTTAGACGCCGATCTCGCTACTACCTTAGAAGAATGTAACCGTTTGATGGCTTTCATCACTCCCGAAATCCAGTTTGTATTTGGGTCAAGGATTTTAAAGATCGGTTCGAAGATAGAGCGTGGCAAATTCAGGTTTTTAGTTGGAAGAATGATTGCGACGGTCATATCAAATATTTTAAATTTGAAAGTTTATGATACCCAATGCGGTTGTAAGATTTTCACGAAAGACGTTTCGCATACCTTGTTTAAAGAGTCATTTTTGTCAACATGGCTATTTGATGTCGAACTATTTAAGCGTTATGTCCTAATGTATGGCCACGAAGAAGCACAGAAAAAAATGCTCGAAGTTCCTTTAAAGTCATGGATAGACAAGGGAGAATCTAAAGTAAATATGACCTATTTCTTTAGAATGTGGTGGGATTTATTCCAGATCAATCGCGCTTACAATTCAAAAACTAAATCAGAAAATCATTAGCAATGAATAGCATATCTCAACTTAACGAACCTACAAAATATTTAATGATCTTTCTAATTGGAGTTATCTTATTCCGATTAGTCCTGATCGCTGATGTGCCTTTACTTGATAAAACTGAATCACGATATAGCGAAATTGCGAGGATCATGAATGAAACCAATGAATGGGTTGTGCTTCAAATTGACTATGACCAACCATTTTGGGCGAAACCGCCACTATCAACTTGGCTCTCTGCTATAAGCTTTAAAAGTTTTGGGGTTAACGCATTTGCTGCACGATTACCTTCTTATTTGCTTAATTTATTCCTCATTTTTATTCTGTCGAAATTTGTTCTAAAAGACAAAAAGAAGTTGCTCTTAGTAGGCTTCATTTTACTTACAATGCCTGAATTTTTATTACATACTGGTGTTGTTTCGACGGATACTGCTTTGTGTTTTTCAATTTCTATTATTATGATCTCCTTTTGGAAGGCCATTAATAAAGATGGTGCATGGTATTGGAAATATTTGTTCTTTGTTGGTGTTGCGCTAGGATTATTGTCAAAAGGACCGCTTGTCGTGGTGCTAACGGGTCCACCTATTTTTGTTTGGCTGATCCTCAAACGGGTGAAAATTAAAGCGCTTTTTAAAAATCTACCGTGGCTCATAGGGCTATTAATAACAGTTGTCATTGCAGTGCCCTGGTACATTCTTACCGAAATGCGCTCAGAAGGATTTATAGACTACTTCATAGTTGGTGAACACTTTAAACGGTTTCTAGAACCCAAATGGTCAGGCGATCTTTATGGCGGTCCAAAATCTCAGGCCTTAGGAATGATTTGGGTATTTCTATTCATTTTCACCTTTCCTTGGTTACAAATTGCAATTTATAAATTATGGAAATCCAGACGCAAAGTATTAAAAGACCCATGGCTGACCTACCTCGTACTTTGGATGTTATGGACACCATTATTTTTTACCATCTCGAAGAACATTTTGCATACTTACATTTTACCAAGTACCATCCCATTGGCCCTGATCATTGTACATTTTTGGCAAGAAATTAAGCTTAAAAAGACGAGTATAATAGTTGCCTCAATTTTTCCAATTGCTGCATTGCTGTTTTATGTTGGACTTCGGTTTACTGATAAATGGGAACCAAATTTAAACACTAACAAATATTTATTACAGGCGGTTGATGTTGAACATGCTCCAATCTATTTTTGGAAACAACGCTCCTATTCTGGTGAGTTTTATTCGAACGGAAATGCACAATTAGTTGCTGATGAATCTCAATTAGATTCTTTATTACAGATTCATGATCAACCTTATATGCTTGTTTTAAACAAAAAAAGAAAAGAAATTCCTAAGGCATATTTCGATAAAATGAAGTTGCAAGATTCAAATTATAAAAGCTCATTATATCGCTTTGACAAAATAGAGCTTTTGCCTTAGGTTAAACTTCAATCAATAAAATTTTTCTTATACCAGTTAACCTGATGACGAACACCCTCTAATAATGTGGTCTGCGGATCATAATTTAAGAGTTTCCGAGCCTTATCAATATTTGCTTTTGTTCGCAGTTGATCACCTGCACGTTTTGGGATCACATTCATGTTGATGGATTTACCTAACACGGTTTCAACCGCTTCGATACCCTCTTGAGTGGTATGCTCAATCTCAGTTCCCAAATTAATAACTTCTCCATCTACTAAGGTCTCCTTTCCAATGACACTTACGATACCATCAACAATATCGCCAACATAAGTAAAACTTCTTAGGTGGCTCTGACTGCCTTCAAAAAGTGGAAATTCAGTATCGTTGAATCCGCAAGCTATAAGTTTCGTATACATCTTCTCAGGACGCTCACGTGGTCCAATAACCGAATACAATCTTAATGAACAGGCTTTCATCTGCAGTTCTCTACTTTTTTGAAGCACCAATTGTTCAGCCGCTAATTTTGTAACGCCATAATGAGAGGCAGGTTCGGGCGCTCTATCTTCAGGAAATGTGGCTTCTAAACCATAAATTGAAGACGTAGCAATATTGACGAATAATTGTAATGAAGCACACTTCAGTGCAAAATCGATCACATATTTAGTCGCTAAGACATTATTAGAAAAATAATCTTCAAAGGTTGAGGTGGATGAAATCCCAGGCTGAGCTGCAAAATGAAAAATATAATCGAAGTCATTCCCTATTTTTTTAGATAATTCATCAATTCGAAGATCTAAGGTTTCAATTGTGCCTCCTTTATTTTTGACGGCCTTAGCATTAAGTTGTTTCAGGTTGACATCATAATAGTCGCTAAAATTATCGACTCCAGTTACTTCATGTCCCATATCAAGCAAACGTTCTGCAGTATGTGACCCAATAAAACCAGCAACCCCAGTGACCAATATTTTCATAATATTTAATTTCGTTCGCAATTTACCAACTTTTTTAATTTAATGCGAAACTAATCGGTCTACATTGAAATTTAACAATCCTGATGCTATTCCATAAAAAAGAATACTTTTGTACAGATTAATTTGCCAACCATGCATTACGAATTAACCATTATCGTACCTGTTTATAATGAAGAGGACAATTTAGAACGTGTTGAAAAAGAGCTTCTTGCCTATTCAAAAATTGCGAAACGATCAACTTGTATCTTATTTGTAAATGACGGTTCAAAAGATAAAAGTCAAGAATTGATCGAGACCATTTGTAACCGTCAACCCAATTTTAATTTTATTTCATTTAAAGAAAATCGAGGATTGAGTGCAGCTATTAAAGCTGGATTTGATCATACAGCAACCGAATTAGTTGGTTATATTGATGCCGACCTTCAAACGGCACCAGAGGATTTCAATTTATTATTAGATCATATAGATGCTTACGATCTGGTTACTGGTGTTAGAGCTAACAGAAAGGATTCCTTCATCAAGAATATGTCCTCTAAAATCGCCAATGGCATCAGACGCTCCTTTACACATGATGGTATGGATGATACGGGCTGCCCATTAAAAGTTATTAAAACTGAATATGCCAAACGCATACCAATGTTTAAAGGCTTGCATCGATTTTTACCCGCTATGATCTTACTTCAAAACGGAAAAATAATCCAAATTCCTGTACAACATTTTCCAAGAATTGCAGGGCAAGCCAAATTTGGACTGTGGAATAGGCTACTTGGGCCTTTGAGTGACTGTTTCGCATACCTTTGGATGAAAAGGAAATACATTAATTACGACATTTCTAAACAAGGTTAATGAGTGACTGGATCATATATAGTATTGGGTTTCTTGCTCAAATTTTATTTTCCTCGCGACTCATTGTACAATGGATCACTTCTGAAAAACATCAAAAGGTTGTTACACCAACATTATTTTGGACCTTAAGCTTAATCGCTTCATTTTTATTATTTATTTATGGCTATTTGAGAAATGATTTTGCAATTATGCTTGGGCAAACACTCACCTATTTCATTTATATAAGGAATCTTCAATTGCAAAAAGAATGGGAGAAATTTCATTGGTCTTTGCGATTAATGCTATATCTCATTCCAACACTAATTGTTATTTATTATTTCAATAATAAT
The DNA here is from genome assembly GCA_013001285.1 of Flavobacteriaceae bacterium. Taxonomy (GTDB): domain Bacteria; phylum Bacteroidota; class Bacteroidia; order Flavobacteriales; family Flavobacteriaceae; genus JABDMU01. The sequence continues at coordinate 44,104 of JABDMU010000074.1, read as the reverse complement.
GTTATCGATAAGGACTTATTATTTAAGAACGCAGCCATTCCACAGTGGTTATTGTGGTTGGGGATCGTATCGCAGGTGGTGTTCACACTGCGATTTGTTTATCAATGGATGTATTCCGAATTTAAAAAAACCTCAGCCTTGCCTCTCGGTTTTTGGCTATTGAGCTTAGTTGGATCCATCCTGATCCTGATATATGCTATCAACAGACAAGATCCTGTTTTATTTGTTGGACATCTTTTAGGTTCTATTATCTACATTAGAAATCTAATTTTACTTCATAAACAGCATGATTAGGGTCATAGAAAGATATCCCATATTATCCATCATTTTTTCTGTACTCGTTATGTTTAGCTTCGGCGTGCATTACTTGGATGTCACCATAATGGAAGCGAGAAATTTTATAACTGCTAGAGAAATGATCACCGATGGCAACTGGTTACTAACCACTATGAACGGTGAACCGCGTTATCAAAAACCACCGTTACCTACTTGGTTGGCAGCTTTATCAGGACTCCTCTTCGGTATTAAAAATGTTATCGCTTTACGACTACCAGGAATTCTTATGGTTGCTGTGCTAGGTGTATCCAGTTATTTATTTAGCCTTAAGCTTCAATTAAAAAAAGCACATGCTTTGATAAATGCCCTAATAACGATCACTTCTTTTTATGTTGTTGCCATTGTCATTGAAGCACCTTGGGACATTTTTACCCATGGGTTCATGTTTCTTGGAATCTACCATCTTTATCAGCTTTTTAAAAAATCAAAAGGCTATTGGAAGCACACCCTGCTTGCAGGTTTATTTATAGGTCTTTCCATTATGTGTAAAGGTCCAATTTCTATTTATGTCTTATTAGTTCCTTTTCTAATTGCCTACGGCATATCCTATAAGTATACCATGTTTAAAGCGAAGGCATTTTCGGTTTTTTCAGTTTTGATAATAGCTCTTATTTTAGGAGGTTGGTGGTATTTATACGTTCGACTTGTAGATCCAGAAACATTTTTAGCCATTGCAGCAAAGGAAACTGGAAATTGGTCTAGTTACAACGTAAGACCATTTTATTATTACTGGAGCTTTTTTGTTCAGAGCGGCTTGTGGACCATTCCTGCAGTCGTAGCACTGGTTTATCCTTATATGAAGACAAGGGTTAAACATTTAAAGGCCTACAAATTGAGTTTTTGGTGGGTGATCATGACTGTTATTTTATTATCTGTCATCCCTGAAAAAAAATCCAGATATCTGATGCCAGTCTTAATTCCGTTGGCTATAAATACTGGCTTTTATATAGATTATTTAGTTAGGAATTTTAAATCCATAAATAAATTAGAAAAAATTCCAGTATACTTCAATTTTATTATTATTGGTTTGATCGCAGTAGGATTTGCTTTTCTGTGGCCATTTTTTGGCATGTTATTATTGGTTGTTAATTTAAAACTATATGCTTTTGCTGCACTGGTATTACTCTTATGCGGTATAGGTATTTTCTGGCAACTGAAAAAAAAGAATTTGAAAAAGGTGTTTTACTTTACAGTTGTCTTCTATATCAGTGCTGTTGCCTTAATTATACCTCTAAATAATTTTGAATCGAAAACCGAAGGACAAGAGTCCCTTTCCAATTTAAAATCACAAGCATTGGCAGAAGGATACGAGGTGTATGCCCTTGAAACAGTGTCGCCCGAATTTATTTGGTATTTTGGCGATAAAATTCCTTCAATTAGCACTTTAGATTCTATAAAAAATTACACAGGATCAAGATTTGGTCTATTATCGAAGACCTTATCTGCACAAGAACGATCACTACTTTCAAAAAAATTTACTCTTGATTCTATAGGTGTTTATGATCTCAATCAACGTGCTCCAGAAGCTAGTGGCCATCGTTCGCGATTAAGAAATAATTTCTATTTACTGACTAAGAAATAAAGCGTTTTCTCAATAGTATTTGGAGTTTATAAAACATAAATCCTGCTAAGGCTCCAAAGGTCATTCCGAAGAAAATATCTAATGGATAATGCACCCCGACATAAATTCGACTATAGGCTACTATGGCGCTCCAGAACAAAAGAATAAAGATCAAATATTTAAAATAAGGCTTCAATAGTAATCCGGCAAAAACTGCTGCCGCCATTGAATTTGATGAGTGGCCAGAGAAAAAGCCATATTTACCACAGCGCACGGCAATAAATCTAACTTGATCTATAATGTCATCCGCTCGACACGGTCGTTTTCTTTCAAATCCGTCTTTAAACAAATTGGTAATCTGATCTGTAAATGTGATCATGGCAGCAATCACAAAAACAAGCAATAACAATACCTTCCATCCTAATTTCTTATAGATCAGAAATAAAAGTATGGCATATAGTGGTACAAAAGTGAATTCATCTGTTACAATGAGCCAAAATCGGTCCCAAGATGGCGTTCCTAAGTTATTTAGGAGGAGAAAAAGGTCGGTATCGTATTGTAATATTTGTTCCAGCATTGTGATCAATCATCATATCTTGAAACCTCACGATCATAAAAATTTGAGGCTTCTTCTATTAATTTTTCTGTTTCGTTCTGTAATTCTTTTTCATCATGATCATCAAAATCTTCGAGCCATTCTACCTCGTCATTTTCGAGATTAATAATAAATCGTGGGAATTCAGTATGGATCACGAATATGGCATCAGGATAATCTGTATTATCGCCAAGAATGAATTTTGGAAACTCCATTAGTCAATTATTTGTTTCTGCGAAATTAAACGTTTTGTCAGATAATTAAACCTTAGAAAGAGTAAAATTCCCGCAGAAGTTAATCCAACAAGCAATCCCAGCCATATTCCAAAGCTACCCAAAGCCTCCTTTTTGCCAAGGAAAAAACTCATCGGAAACCCGATCATCCAATAGGCCACAAAGGTAATTAGGGTTGGAATCTTAACATCTTGTAAGCCTCTTAAGGCGCCAAGTACCATAACTTGAATACTGTCACTTAATTGAAATATTGCAGCGGCTATTAATAATTTAGAGGCTATACTAACCACTTCTGAGACATCATTAAAATTGGCAGGATCATCTAAATCAACATATATTCTTGGTAAATGATCATGAAAGATAAAGAACATTAAGGCAAACGCCGTGGCAAGAAATAAACCGAGTAGAAATATTGAAAATGCAATACGTCGGAGTTCTTTAAAATTTTGGAGTCCTTTTTGGTTCCCTACTCTAACCATTGCTGCAACGCTAAGGCCAATAGCTACCATAAAGGTCATGGATGACAAATTAAGAGCAATCTGATTCGCCGCTTGTGCGTTCTTTCCGAGAAGTCCGCTGAGCCAAATTGCTGCAGTGAAAATGGCGACTTCAAAAAACATCTGCATGGCACTAGGAAATGCAAGATTCATGATCTTTTTTAACATTAATTTATTCAAAAGAAAAAACTTGATTTTAGTCACATAGGCTTTCGACTTTTCATGTTTTGTCAATAGAAACCAAAGAAAAAATAACATGATAATTCGTGCTACAACGGTACCCAAAGCAGCACCAACAATACCCATTTTTGGAAATCCTAATTTTCCAAAAATCAATACATAATTCAGGACAACATTAACAATATTCGCAACCAAAGTGGCATACATAGGATATTTGGTCATGGACAAGCCGTCACTGAATTGTTTGAACCCTTGAAAAATAATTAGAGGGATCAAAGAAAATGCCACCAGATCAAGATAAGGCTTGGCAAGAACAACCACTTCCTCTGGTTGTTTCATTAGATGCATTAACGGCTTCGCCAAAAGAATTAAAAGGAATAAAATAATGCTGAGCACAGTACATAAAAACAGTCCATGCTTAAATGATGATTTTCCCTTTTTAAAATTCGATTCAGAATCAGCTTCAGCTACCAATGGCGTTATAGCTGTAGAAAATCCAATACCCAGGGACATGGCGATAAAAATAAAACTATTTCCCAGTGAAACTGCTGCCAATTCGGCCGAACCTAACTGGCCAACCATGATATTATCTATCAAACTAACGAAAGTATGCCCAAGCATGCCAAGCATGACAGGCGTGGCTAATTTGAGATTGTAGTTAAATTCTTTCGTGTACTTGGCTAGCAAAAAAGTAAATTTTAATGCGCAAAGTTAACCTTTGGCTCTTTAACTCAACAGGAAAAATGGAAATTCAGCGAAATTGTTAATAAAAAAGTCAATAAATCTTGATTAAAACGGCGCTAAATTTTAAATTTATATCTTTAACATTGTAAGTGTCCTCATGCCCTTCAACCTTGAAGGCGGTCACTTAATACTAAGAAACTTTTTTCTTCATATTTTTAGAGGGATTTTAAAATTATACTTTGCGAAAAGTTTCGAAACGAGAAAAGGGGAATCTTTATGATTCCCCTTTTCAAATACAACTAAGTTTTGGAATTTATTCCTCTTCGTCTGATGAGGCACTTAATAAATTCAACATTTCATTTTGTTGTAAAATATTATACCATCTGATCACTTTTTTTATATCGCTTACGTACACGCGATCTTCATCATAATCAGGTAAGACCTCGAAAAAATATTCTTCCAGTTTATCTTTACTTTCCTTATATCCTACACGTGTTGGCTTTCCATCTTCTTTTTTATTGATCTTCTGCAAGACTTGAGATAATGGAACTTCTTCAGTTAGCGTATAGATGGCAATTTCACTTAACAAACTAATGTTATTTCTAAGATTTACCGCAATGCGTTTTCCATCAACCAAAGATTCAGCAACCAAACCTGAACGTGTTTGGGTAATTAACTTATATAATCCTGGTTTTTCAGAAATGGCCAATACTTTATCTAAGCTCATTTAAATAATTTTTATCGTTTCTTTTTTAAAATCGGAAACTTCATTTTATAATCTATTTCGATATTTCCTTTTGAAATATTTACCAGTTTACTTTTGATCAAGCGTTTTTTAAAGCTTGAAATTTTATCAGTGAATAATATACCTTCAATATGATCATATTCATGTTGAATGACTCTAGCGATCAAACCGTCGAATTCTTCAACTTGAGGTTTGAAATTTTCATCTTGATATTCGATCTTGATCTTTGGTTGTCTGAATACATCTTCACGAATATAAGGAATGCTTAAGCAGCCTTCATTAAATGCCCAATCATCACCTGATTCTTCAGTGATCTTGGCATTGATGAATACGCGATTAAATGCTTTTAATTCTTCTTGTTCTTCTTTTGAAAAATTCTCATCCTCAGCAAACGGAGCTGTATCTACTATAAAAAGCCGTATGGCCAATCCTATTTGAGGAGCAGCCAATCCAACACCAAAAGCACCATTCATGGTCTCAAACATATTCTGAATAAGTTCCTTCAAGTTTGGATAGTCAGGTTTGATTTCTACGCACTTTTTTCGAAGAACAGGATCGCCATATGCTAAAATAGGTAATATCATTTAATTTTTTTGAGGTCACAAAAATACAACTCTTTATATTTTTTACCTCATAGACCATAAAAAAAACGCCCTTAGGGAAAGGCGTTTTTTAAAAAGTGGTATTAATAGCGTTATTTCATTACCACAATTTTTCTAGTAGTGGACATAGTATCTGTTACGATCTGCAACATATATATACCGTTATTTAAGTTTGAAACGTTCAAAAGTTTAGTGGAATCATTGGAGATTTCATCATCTAAAACAACTTTACCAATAAGGTCATAAATAAATATTTTAGCACTAATTGATGTACTAAAATGTAAATTCAATTCTGAGTTTGTTGTTATAGGGTTTGGAAATACCTTAACAGATTCTACGTCATTTGAAAATTGATCAATAGAAAGTGTTTCTCTTCGCAATTCACCGTTCAAATAATCACAGACCATTCCAGATCCGAAATCGACAGAAAAAGTGTCTTCAGAAGACAAAGGGTCTCCAGTTGAAAGTTCATACTTTAGATTGGTTCCATTACAGCTCGATTTATCAAATGTACTTCCTGCTATTGAAATCGTTGATGGATAATCAATGCATGAGTTTGATACAATTTTAAAATGAACTAATGTTGACGTCGAAGAATTACCCAATGTTTCAGGACATACTTGTGCATCAATAAATGAAAATGAAAGAAGTGACAATAGCCACAATAATGTGTAGTTGTTTTTCATGATTTGGGGGTTTTACATTTAAACACTACAAATATAAAGCTCTAACTCACTGGTTTTTAAATTATTAGTTGAAAAGCTGCGTTTTATCGATTAATTGAAAGAAAGGGTATAAAACACCGATAAAGGGTAATCTTTTATCTATTTGGAATACAAATAGCTCTGTAAAATAATGGTCGCGCTAATTTCGTCTATCAAGCCTTTATCGCGTCTTTTTTTCTTACTTAAACCGCTATCTATCATTGTTTGAAAGGCAATTTTAGAGGTAAATCGCTCATCAACGCGTTCTATTGGGATATTTGGGAAGTTTTGTGTAAGACTTTCGATAAACGGAAGGATCAAGGCCTCACTTTCGGAAGGATCATTATTTAACTGCTTCGGTAATCCAACTATGAATAGTTCAACTGATTCATTACTTGTATAAGTCTTTAGAAACGTCATCAACTCTGCGGTTTTAACCGTTGTCAATCCGGATGCAATGATCTGGAGTTCATCGGTAACAGCAATTCCAGTCCTTTTAACTCCAAAATCTATTGCTACTATTCTTCCCATCCTGCAAAAATACTATTTAAAACCAGTATAAAAAAAAGCTCTCTTGCAAACGCAAGAGAGCTCAAGTGGAAGTTAGTTATAACCATTGCAATTAAGTTGTCCTCATAAACATTCTTAACTAACTAACTTACCAACCAACCAAATAATTTCAATCAATTATAAGTTAATGTTATTCACATTCTATTATTAAGACACAGGAAAAATAAATAGGTCACAATTTTTATTATTTTTTTTATGAAATGAAAAACCCTCTGCCATAACCTGAGAGGGTTCATTTTAAATTGGGACAAAAAGTTTAGGAGTTTAAATTTGAACAATGCTATTAATCCAAATAAGATCCATTTAAAGCTCAGTACTGCAGGGCTTCATATATTTAGACACATAAATTATTTATTAGTCACATATGAACAAAAAACTCTCTTAAACGAATAAGAGAGTTTCTGAGTTAAAACTATTAATTGAGCTATCAATACGCTCTAATAGCCTTTCAACTAATGCTTTAGTCTATGGTTAATGTTATGCTTAACAATTATTAAGACACAGTACTGTTGAAAAGGTCACAATAAATTATTAAAACAAAAAAAACTCTCATTTTAAAAATGAGAGTTTTTTAATGGAGCTATCAATCGTTTCCATCAATCAAATCAAGTAGGCTTCCATATATAAATATCAATCAATCTAAGGTTAATGTTATGCACATCTACAATTAAGACACAAAGATTATTAAAAGGTCACATTCTTTTGTGGGAACAATAAGTTTTGAATACTTAAGCATAATGAATTATAAATATATCTTTGCAGTATTCAAACTGTAACATTTTATGACCGAATTAAGAAAAACCATTGAATTAGCATGGAATGACCGAGAATTGTTAAAGCAATCACATGTGATTCAAGCTATTCGAAAAGTTATCGACTTATTGGACTTAGGCGACCTACGGGTTGCCGAACCTATTCAAGATGGTTGGCAGGTGAATGAATGGGTAAAAAAAGCTGTTGTTCTTTATTTTCCGATTCAAAAAATGGAAACTATCGAAGTGGGTGCATTGGAATTTCATGATAAAATCCCCTTAAAAACAAATTATGCAGAGCGGGGTATTCGGGTTGTTCCACATGCTGTAGCGCGCTATGGTGCTTATATATCAAAAGGAACCATTCTTATGCCAAGTTACGTAAATATTGGCGCCTATGTTGATGAAGGAACGATGGTAGATACTTGGGCAACTGTAGGTAGCTGTGCTCAAATAGGAAAAAACGTTCATCTTTCTGGCGGTGTTGGTATTGGGGGTGTCTTAGAACCTCTTCAAGCTGCACCAGTTATTATTGAAGATAATGCCTTTATTGGTTCGAGATCAATTGTTGTTGAAGGTGTTCGGATTGAAAGCGAGGCCGTTTTAGGTGCAAATGTAGTGTTAACTGGATCTACAAAGATCATTGATGTTACTGGTGATCAGCCTGTTGAAATGAAAGGTCGTGTTCCTGGAAGGTCTGTGGTTATTCCTGGCAGTTATAGCAAGAAGTTTCCTGCTGGAGACTATAATGTACCCTGTGCATTGATCATTGGGAAAAGAAAAGAAAGTACCAATAAAAAAACGTCTCTTAATGATGCATTAAGGGAATATGATGTTGCGGTTTAAATGAAGATACTGATCATACAACAAAAGATGATTGGCGATGTACTTACATCAAGCATTTTATTGGAAGCACTTAAATCATCATATCCAAATGCTGAGCTACATTATGTGATCAATTCCAACACACTTCCAGTCGTTATTAATAATCCTTACTTAGATAAGATTATTGAGGTCACCCCTGAGATCGAAAAAAGTCGCCTAAAGTTTTTCAATTTTCTTAAAGACATTCGAAAGGAAAAATATGATGCAGTTATTGATGTCTATGGAAAACTGGGCAGTTTATTGATATCAATATTTGCGAAGAGTAAGATTAAAGTTAGCTATCATAAAAGTCATACGTCAGCTTTTTTTACACATACCATTAAACGGCTTAAACAACCTCAGCATCACGCGAGCTTAGCTATTGAAAACAGATTGAAGTTACTCGAACCTCTTAACATTCCATTTAAGAACTATTCACCGAAAATTTACTTGAAATCAAATGAAATTGAAGTGTCGAAACAGTTCCTTGAATCGTCTAACATTGATTTGAATAAAGATTTATATATGATTAGCGTTCTTGGAAGCGATAGATCCAAAACCTATCCTTTTGACTATATGGCCCGCTTACTAGATGAAATTGTATCTGTAACACGGGGGCAAATCCTTTTTAACTATATCCCAAAACAAGAAGAAGATGCAAAAACCATTTATAATCATTGTAATTCGGTAACACAGAAACACATCTTTTTTGATGTTTATGGAAAAAGTTTAAGATCATTTTTAGCCATAACATCACATTGTACAGCCTTAATAGGTAATGAAGGCGGCGCCAATAATATGGCCAAAGCCCTTAATATCCCGACGTTCACAATTTTTTCACCTTACCTGAACAAACAAAACTGGTTTAGCGAATCAGAAAAAGGAAATAATGTTGCGGTACATTTGAGTGATTATATTGATTATTCGGCAACAGATAAAGTTAATGCTAAGAAAGACCCACAAACCTTTTACTTAAAACTTAAACCAGAATTAATTATTCCTGATCTCAAAAACTTTCTAAGTACCTTGGTATCATGACCTATAAATTTCTGATATACATATCTTATAGTTATGCTATTCCAATTGGAGATCCTCTTGAAAAAGAAATTCTTAGGCAGGGTTACGACGTTAAATGGTTTGCCGATCTTCCCGAAGGAAACGCTGCGATTTCCAATAAAAAAAACGCCCTTAAAAGCATCAATGCGGTTCTTGATTATAAACCTCATATCGTTCTTGCTGCAACAGATAGCGTTCCTGATTTTATTCCAGCCTTACGCGTTCAGGTGTTTCATGGATTCAACGCGCAGAAACGTCCATCAAAAAAACATACGTTCAGCCATTTCAGGATCAGAGGGTTTTTCGACCTGTATTGTACTCAAGGCCCAAGTACTACAAAAGGATTCTTAGCCAAGCAAAAAGAACATCCGCATTTTGAGGTTATTGAAACCGGCTGGAGTAAGGTAGATCCGCTTTTCCCATTAAGTGTAAAACCAGTCAATGAATACCCAATGATCTTCATAGCTTCCACCTTTACAGAGCGATTGAGTTTAGCTTACAATGACTCTGTATTTGAAGAAATTAAACGACTTTCTGAAAAAGGTGAGTTTCAATTCAGTATGGTGCTTCATCCCAAAATAGAACGATCAACGGTTCAAAAATGGAAAAGTCTTGAAAGTGAAAAGTTTTCATTTTTCGAAACCACGAACCTCATTCCTTTATTTGAAAATGCAGATATTATGTTCTCCGACACCACCTCAGCCATTCAAGAATTTATCCTTCAGGAAAAACCAGTTGTGGCCTACAATCATACGTTTCCTCATAAGTACCTGATACACGTAAATACTGTGGAAACTATTGAAGCTTCTTTGAAATTGGCCTTGACCTGTCCCACAGACATTATTCAAAATATAAAAGAGTTCATTAAGGAACTCCACCCCTATTACGATGGACATTCAAGCGAACGCATTATAAAGGCGTCCATATCATTTTTACATGCAGAAAAGCAACATTTAAAGTCGAAACCTTTAAATTTGATGCGTAAGTACAAAATTAGAAAACGACTCAACTATTTTACGTTAAAAAGTTTTAACCGGCCATTTACTATTAAAGACCCTTCTTAATGCATAAACTAACCGCAATAATTCCTACTGGAAACGAGATTCATAATATTGAAGACGTTATTGCTTCTGTTGATTTTGCTGATGAGATTTTGGTAGTAGACAGTTTTAGCACTGATGGCACTTATGACAAGGCCCTTGAACTGGCAACGAAAGTTATAAGACGTGAGTATGAATATTCGGCTTCTCAAAAAAATTGGGCCATCCCTCAAGCAACACACGAATGGATACTTTTGGTTGATGCTGATGAACGTGTGACCCCTGAATTGCGTTCTGAAATACTTGAAATCTTAAAGCAACCAGAAGACAAGGTAGCCTATTGGATTGGCAGAATGAATCATTTTATGGGTAAACGAGTGCATTATAGCGGCTGGCGAAATGATAAAGTGATACGCTTATTTAAACGTGATCATTGTTCCTACGAAGACAAAACGGTTCATGCTGAAATAATCGCTAATGGACCTGTAGGGAACCTTAAAAACAAATTATATCATAATACTTACACAAGCTTAGATGCCTATATCATAAAAATGAATCGTTATGCCTCTTGGCAGGCTATTGATTATGATAAAAAAACTGGTATGCTCACACCTTACCATTTTATAATAAAGCCTTTCTGGGGATTTTTTAAGCACTATATCGTTCAAAGTGGCTTTCGAGATGGTGTTGTTGGATTGACCATAGGCTATATTCAGGCTTATGTGGTCTTCATGCGTTATGCTAAATTGTGGTTATTGCGCCAGAAGAAAGCGTAATTACTTCCAAAATTTAAGGCGTTTCTTTATTCTTTTTTTTCTGTGAAATATATCCTGAAATTTTTGTGTAGAGGTCCACATTAAATTAAATATGGTATCGAAATTTTCTCCTGAGCATTTAGCATATTCATCACTCATGGTCTCAATCATCGATTTATGAATAGTAAGACGCTCAAAATTTCGAATGCGCTTCTCGAAAGGCATCGGTTCGAATTCCATTCGATTAAGATCAACTAAGAAAAACTCATAAGTGTTATTTGATTTCTTGATCAATGTGTTTCCTGGAGAATGGTCAAGAAAATTGATGTTCAATTCATGAAGTTTATAGGTGAATCTTGTAAAAGCACGTAAAATGACCTCATGATCTGGGTAGTTAAGATCATGAGTTAATTGCCGAAATGTAAGGTCATAATCCAAGTGTTCACTGATATAATAACTTCTTCTGAAAAAAAGTGCCTGTGGAAATTCGTAATAGGCAATGGGTTGTGGTGTTCCTATACCCATTTCAGAGATTTTATTAGCAAACTCAAATGAACGTTGAGCCTTGCCTTTTCTGAAAAACCTGTACATGATCTTGTTCACCAGATTAGGGATCTTAAACGATTTTACATTGATTTTTTTTTCGTCCAGGTCAAACAACTTAATGACATTTCGTTCACCCTTCCCTAGTTGATCTCCCGACTGAGAAAAGTTCTCAATAATGGCATCTAATTGCGCTTTGTATGCTTTAAAATCCTTATGAAAAACACAGTTCATGACGCAATATTACAATTTTTCTTCTTGAGGCTTTAAGTTTTTAATTACTTTGTAATCTAATTCGAATTGTGCGTATGAGCATTTCAAAATTTATTCAACGAAATTTAAGTTCTTTTAGCCGTGCCAGACAAAAAAAACAAGTTCTGAACACTGTTTTGGCGAGCGATCAGAAAAATGAAGGGGTTATCAATTTACATCGCATTGATAAAGGGAATGTTGGTGACTATTATTGTGCACCTCACCTTTATTTTGACAAATTAAAGGATACGCAACTCGATATTTTTGATTTTAAAAGTTCGGACAAAAAGCTTAGCGATAATTGGATCGATAAAGTTTCTCATAACGCCTTAATAATTGGAGGTGGTGGCCTTTTAAATCGAGGTAGCTTCGAAATGCAAATGAAATTGTTTGAAGCCTTATCGGCAAAAGCTAAAAAAACAGTGCTTTGGGGTGTTGGTCACAACGAAAAGAAGTCTTCATCTTTCGGTAAAGTGAATAATTATAATATTGATACCGATAAATTTGGTCTGGTTGGGGTTCGTGATTTTAGTATGAATGAATCCTGGGTACCCTGTGTGAGTTGTATGCATCCCATCTTTGACAAATCTTTCGAAGAACAACAAGAACTAGGCATCATTTTCCATAAAAAAACCATTAAAAATAAACAGCTTTTAAAAGAACTGAGTGCCTTTCCTTCAACTTCCAATACAACCAACATTGAGGACATGATCTCCTTTATTGGCAGCTCTCAAACCGTGGTCACCGATAGTTATCATGCGATGTATTGGTCAATTTTATTAGGAAAGAAAGTTGTTGCCGTTCCAAATTCATCTAAATTCTTCGACTTCAAGTACAAACCAGTGATCTCATCCTTCGAGAATTTTCAAAATGACCTGAGCAAAACTCAATCTTATTCTGGAGTTTTAGAGGAATGTAGAGAAGTAAATGTTAAATTTGCCGATCGCGTTTTCGATTATCTAAATATTTAGCAGGATCATGTTTAAACACCTTTTAATAACGAGATTCAATTTAAGAAACTCAAATTGGACCACAGACAAAAAAAATGTAGAGGTCTTGACCGAACAATGGCATGAAAATCGATTTAAGATCTTTAGAGATTTTTGTTTTTCGAGTGTTGCAGCTCAAACCAATACAAATTTTGAATGGCTGGTTTACTTTGATGTCACCACACCAGATAAATTTAAGCGGCTAATAGCCGAGCTTGACCTTGAACTTGACTGTTTTAAACCCATCTTTGTTGATGGAATGAACTTATTTGTACCTTCTATAAAATCGCATATTGCTTCATTAAATGAACCGTATTTAATTACCAGTAGAATTGACAATGACGACTGCTTAAGCAAACACTATATTGAAGAAGTTCAGAAAAGGTTTGATGCTCAAGATTTTATGGCCATCGATTTTGTTGATGGTTATACCCTTCAAATCCAACCTGAATTTAAATTAGGCAAACGTCTGGATCAATTCAATCCCTTCATCTCCTTAATTGAAAAAAATGACGATCCTAAATCGGTTTGGAGCATTCGACATTCACATTGGAAACGAGAATCTAAGATCACCCAGGTTCGTGATATTCGTATTTGGGCTTCCGTGATCCATGCAGAAAATAAGATCAATGGTTTTGGAGGTTATGGTCATGTTGATGCCGACGCGTTTTTTAAAGATTTTAAATGCGATCCGTCCATTGAAGCAGATATCAAAGCTAAAGCTATTCCAGTTACTGAATGGCGTGGCTTAAGTTTAAAAAACATACGCCGCTCATACTGGAATTTCTATTTCAAAAGTTTTAAAAAGAAAATAGGTGTTTATAAAATAAAATGACAAAAGAAATTCATTCTGCTTTTGAGATCCTAAAAAAAGGCGGGATCATAGTATATCCAACAGATACGGTCTGGGGAATAGGTTGCGATGCCACGAATGCTGAAGCCGTACAGCGCATTTATGATTTAAAAGAACGTAGCGAGTCTAAAAGCATGATCTGTTTGGTAAATGATATAAAAATGCTCGAACATCACATCGAACAGGTACCTGAAGCCGCTCTAGATATTTTAAAATTAGCTGAGAAACCTACTACTATTATTTACGATAAGCCTTATGGAATTGCTGAAAATCTGATCTCAGACGATCAGACCTTAGCCATTAGAATTGTACAAGACGAATTCTGCCAAGAACTTATTAAAAAACTTAAAGCGCCTTTGGTTTCAACTTCGGCAAATAAGAGCGGATTTCCAACGCCAAATTCTTTTAAAGAAATACATGTTGACATTTTAAAAGGTGTTGACTATGTCGTAAATTTGCATCGCGATAAAACATCGCCTAATCCGTCATCAATACTAAAATTAAGTAATGACGGCCTTGTTAAAATTATTAGAGCATAAATGCAGTGATGTTTCACTGGATTACCATCGGTCATAAATGAATTACAACGCGGCACTTCAACATAACATTTTCAAGATCATATCAAACGCAGCTGAAAAATTGAATATTGAGGCATTCGTTATTGGTGGCTTTGTTCGTGATCATATTCTAGGTCGTGGCACTCATAAAGATATCGATATTGTTGCTGTTGGAAGCGGAATTGACCTTGCACAAAAAGTGTCAGAACTTCTACCAGATCAGCCTAAGGTAACTGTATTTAAAACCTATGGCACCGCCATGATCAATTACGGAGATCTTGAAATAGAATTCGTTGGGGCTCGAAAAGAATCTTATCAGAAGGATAGCAGAAACCCAATAGTTGAAAATGGCACACTTGAAGATGATCAGAATAGACGTGACTTTACCATTAATGCACTTGCACTTAGATTAAATCCAGCCGATTTTGGCGATCTTCTTGATCCGTTTAATGGCATTGAAGATTTAAAGAACAAGGTCATTAGAACTCCACTAGATCCTGATATCACCTATAGCGATGACCCGTTACGTATGTTGCGCGCCATTCGATTTGCAACACAACTTGATTTCGAGATTTATGAAGATTCTTTAAAATCGATTTCTAAAAATCACCAGCGTATTCAGATCATCACAAAGGAGCGAATTGTAACCGAATTACATAAGATCATAGAATGCCCTAAGCCATCGACTGGCTTTTTACTTTTAGAAAAAACTGGATTGTTGCAGCACATCCTTCCAGAACTTACAGCTTTAAAAGGCATTGATGAACTTGAAGGGCAACGTCACAAAGACAATTTTTATCATACCCTTGAGGTCCTTGATAATATTTCAAAACATACCAACAACCGATGGTTACGCTGGGCAGCACTACTTCATGATATTGGCAAAGCACCAACTAAGAAATTCAATAAAAAAATTGGATGGACCTTCCATGGGCATGAATTTGAAGGATCAAAAATGGTATACCAATTGTTCAAACGATTGAAAATGCCATTGAATGAAAAAATGAAGTATGTTCAAAAATTAGTTCTAATGAGTTCGCGTCCAATAGTACTTTCGGAAGAGACTGTAACTGATTCTGCCGTTCGAAGATTGGTATTTGATGCTGGTGATTATGTTGAGGATCTGATGACCTTATGTGAAGCGGATATTACAACCAAGAATCCGAATAAATTCAATAAATATCATAACAACTTTAAGATCGTCAGGCAAAAGATTGTTGAAGTTGAAGAACGCGATCATATTCGGAATTTTCAACCTCCTGTAACTGGAGAAGATATCATGAAAACCTTCAATTTAAAACCATCGAAAGAAATCGGTTTAATAAAAGAGGTTATAAAGGAAGCCATTTTAGAAGGTGACATACCGAATAATTTTGATGCCGCATTCGCGCTAATGCTTAAAGAAGGCAAAAAACTAGGTTTAAAGGCAAATGAAAAAAGACAGTAAACCCGTTATCTATTGGCTACTTATAGGTTGCTTCCTCATATTTGTTATGGTTGTAGTTGGAGGCATTACTAGGCTGACGCATTCTGGCTTATCGATCTCGAACTATAAGTTGATCTCTGGAACAATTCCTCCTTTAAATGAGGTTGAATGGCAAGAGGCCTTCGATTTATATAAACAATATCCTGAATATCAGAAATTGAATTCGTCTTTTACCCTGGAGGATTTTAAATCGATTTATTTCTGGGAATGGTTACATCGTGTAATAGGAAGGCTCATAGGCCTAGTTTTTATCATCCCATTTATTTATTTCTTGATTAAAAAGCGACTCTCAAAACCCACCATAAAAAAATCGGTCATACTGCTTATACTTGGTGGTTTCCAAGGATTCTTAGGATGGTACATGGTAAAAAGTGGATTGATAGACCGACCTGATGTTAGTCATTATCGTCTTGCAGCGCATTTAACAACTGCATTTATCACCTTTGCCTACACCTTTTGGGTCGCTCTTGATCTTGTATTCCCTGATAAAAAAGAAATCGATAAAAAACTCCGGAATCTCATTCGATTTGGTTTAGGTATCTTATTACTTCAAATAATTTATGGTGCTTTTGTTGCTGGACTTGATGCAGGATTTATTCATAACCATTGGCCAATGATGAGCGAAGGTCAATTCATGCATCATACTGTATATTCAGAACAAGATCCGCTATACAAGAATTTCATCGAAGGCAAAAGTGGTGTTCAATTCGTCCATCGTATCCTAGCTTATGTGGTCGTACTTTTAGTTATTGTTATCTGGAATCGCGCCCGAAAAAAACAACTCAGTCTCTTACAAATAAAAGGGATTAATGCGATGCTTATCATGGTTGGTTTGCAGTTTATATTAGGCGTAATGACCATTCTTTTGCAAGTTCCGGTCTGGTTAGGTGTAGCACATCAGGTTGGCGCTTTTTTCCTTTTAAGCGCAATGACCTTCACATTGCATAGATTTAGCAAATAATTTTTGATATTTTTGTACCCATGATATACAGATTTAGAATCATATTAGATAACGATACCGAGGAGGATATTTTCCGTGATATTGAAATTCGAAAAACTGATACTTTAGAAGATTTTCATAATGTCATCACGCAATCTTTTGGGTTTGACGGTACTGAAATGGCCTCATTTTATGTTAGTGATGACGAATGGAATCAAGGTGAAGAGATCTCCTTATTTGATATGAGTGAAGGCGTTAACGCTGTAAAACTGATGAACGAAACCATATTGGAAGATATTATGGATAAGGATCATCGCAATCTTATCTATGTTTATGACTTTCTAAATATGTGGACATTTTTTGTGGAGTTAGCCGAAATAGTTGAAGAAGCTCAAGGCTTAGATTACCCAAATTTAATGTACGTTCATGGTCAAATTCCAACCGAGGCACCAGAAAAAGCTTTCGAAGCTGAAGATATGGATAAGGATGATAATGAATTTGAAGATGATTATGATCTTGACGATTACAATCACCTCGATTTCGACGAAAACTGGAATTAATCAATACCCTATTTGTATACTAGCCTTGTAACAATTTTTTTACATGGTCGTCTTACTTTTATAACCAATCAAAAAATGTAGCATTTGGAGTCTATTCTCACAATCAACAATCTTACAAAAAAGTTTGGCTTTCTCACCGCAGTTAAAGATCTGACCTTCACTATTAATAAAGGCAACGTCTATGGGATTTTAGGCCCAAATGGCAGCGGTAAATCCACAACCCTTGGAATTGTTCTTAATGTCGTTAATAAAACCGCAGGAGACTTTAGCTGGTTTGATGGAAACGTTTCCACTCATGATGCTTTGAAAAAAGTAGGTGCCATCATTGAGCGCCCTAATTTTTATCCGTATATGACAGCACATCAAAATTTAAATCTGGTGTGCAAAATAAAAGGTGTTGATCCTGAAAAGATCGATGAAAAATTAGAAGTCGTTGGTCTGCTTGAAAGAAAGGACAGCAAATTCCGAACATTTTCTCTGGGTATGAAACAAAGGTTAGCCATTGCCTCTGCCCTACTTAACGATCCTGAAATTCTGATTCTTGATGAGCCCACGAACGGACTTGATCCACAAGGGATCCATCAAATTAGAGAGATCATAAAAGATATAGCCAAAAATGGAACAACCATTTTGTTAGCTTCTCATCTTTTAGATGAAGTTGAAAAAGTTTGTAGTCATGTGGTTGTACTCCGAAAAGGCGAAAAATTATATTCAGGTCGTGTTGATGAAATGATCTCTAGCCATGGTTTTTTCGAACTTAAAAGCGATCAAAATGAAGCACTACTAAACCTATTAAAGGGACATGATTCATTTGGAAAAATAAAGGAAAATGAAGGCTTGATCACAGCTTTTTTAAGCGAACCCATGGACGCATCAACCTTTAATAAATTGATGTTTGAACAAGGAATAACCTTGTCTCATCTTGTAAAACGAAAAGAAAGTTTAGAAGAACAATTTTTGCAATTAACTGATAAATCCAACAATTAACCAAGCCTTTACTATGTTACGTTTATTAAAATTAGAATTGCAAAAATTATGGCTGAACAGAACTAGTAAGATCTTGATCTTCGTGTCTTTCATTCTACCATTTACAGTGTTGGTATTATCGTCGATTAAAATTAACTTTTTTGGCTTTTTTACTCTTGAATTAGGAGAACTGGGTATATTCAATTTTCCAATTATTTGGCATATTACGACCTTTTTTGCATCGCAATTTAAATTCTTCTTTGCCATTGTCGTAGTTAGTATGATAGGTAACGAATACAGTAACAAAACCTTAAAACAAAATCTCATAGATGGCCTAAGCAAAAAGGAATTCATTCTTTCAAAATTTTATACCATCGTATTTTTCTCATTGGCAGCGACCTTGCTTATGGGACTGGCATCTTTATTAATTGGCCTATATTATTCAAGCTACACCGAGTTTAATATTATTGTAACTGGAACCGAATTCCTACTAGCCTACTTCGTTAAACTTATTGGCTTCTTTAGCCTCTGTTTGTTCTTTGGAATGCTATTAAAACGTTCTGCATTTGCATTGGCATTTCTGTTTATCCTCTATGTAGTCGAATGGCTCTTGGTATTATTAATTTTCTGGCAAGCAGATTATGCATTGGCAGCTAAAATACAGGCTTTCTTTCCTTTGGACTCGATGTACAGACTTATCGATGAACCCTTTAGACGAATAGTCATGACCAAATTTCCGGACAAAACAGAAATAGCCTATGATTACGCGGTTCATTGGTATGAAATTGCCATTGTATTGGTCTGGACTGCCATATTCATCTTTTTATCGTATAGATTATTAAAAAAGAGAGATTTGTAATATCTTTATAAGCCACATTGCTTATAAATGAAAAAATTACTGCTATCCCTCACCACACTCATTTGTGTGCAGCTAGGTTTTGCTCAAGGCGAAGCTTCACATTGGTATTTTGGTAATGGCGCCGGATTGATTTTTGATGTGGATAATGGCACTGTTACGGCTGATGGTTCGGCAATTGGAACTATTAATACCAATGAAGGTTGCTCTTCAATTTCTGATCCTAATGGAAATCTTCTTTTTTACACCGATGGACGTACCGTATGGAATCGGAATTATCAAATTATGCCGAATGCTAATTATGGTGCAGGCTCAGGTCTTTTAGGTGATCCTTCAAGCACCTCATCTGCAGTTATTGTTCCCAGACCGGGAAATGCAGATCAATATTATGTATTTACAGTAGATGAACCTCATCATAACAATGCATGGGCCTATCCCGATCAAGGTCCCGCCGATATCAACGGAAATCCAATAAATGTATACCAAGAGACTTTCGGTGATCAAGCGGTCTCCTCTGCCATAGATGACGGTTTTAATAACGGTTTTAATTATTCGTTGGTAGATCTCACACTCAATGGTGGTTTAGGTGATGTGGTTCCAACTGAAAAAAATATTCATTTGGTCACCTATGATGAGAATGATCAAAGCCATGTCCCCTTAAAATGTGCCGAAAAAATAACCGCTGTCGAACATGCCGATGGGAATTCATATTGGGTGATTACCCAATTTGTAGATACGTTTTATGCCTTTAGAGTAGATAGTGATGGCGTAAATACCACACCAGTGACTTCACAGGTAAATCCGTTCATTACAACTCAGGGCTACCGCAGAAATGGTATTGGTTATTTAAAATCATCCCCAGATGGAAGCAAATTGGCGATATGCCATGCTCAAAATTTAAATACGCCAAGTAGTACAACTTCTTCAGGTAACACTGGAAGTTTATGGCTATACGACTTCGATAATGCAACAGGTACAGTGAGTAATCCATTGAATCTCCAGGCCGCCACACAAACTTATGGGGTTGATTTTTCGGCAGATTCGAAAAAATTATATGTCCCAAACGGCAGTATCATTTCTCAATTCGATCTTGAAGCGGCTGATATTCCCGCTTCACAGTTTATAGTTTATTCTCAAAGTGGCACCTTTTTAGCAGCAGTACAATTAGGGCCAGATGGCAGAATTTATGTGTGTAACACGTCTAACAACACAACCCTAGACGTTATCAATAGCCCTGAGGAATTAGGTGCAGCATGTGATTATCAACAAGATGGTATTGCCCTCGCACCAGGGACTTTTTCCAATTTGGGACTACCGCCTTTTATTCAGTCGTTCTTAATTGCGAAAATTGAAGCTGAATTTTTCTGTTTTGGCGACACTACCCAATTTTCAATAGATAGTTCAGAAACTTTTTTAAGTATCCTATGGGATTTTGGAGATACGAATACGTCAACCGATTCAAGTCCAACTCACATTTATGATGAGCCTGGGACCTACGATGTAACAGCCACCTTAACCACTGAAGATGAAATAAAAACTTTTACTAAAACCATCACCATTTTTGAAACACCTTTAGCAAATCAACCTGCTAATATTGAGGTTTGTGATGATGATAATGATGGATTTTTCTCTTTTGATTTTTCCACTTCTGTGGATGCCGAAGTCTTAGGAACTCAAGACGCAAGTATCTTCAGAGTAAAGTATTTTAACAGCTTAGATAATGCCGTCAATAATAGTAATGAGTTGGTTTTACCTTACCTAACAATTACAAATCCACAAGAAATATTTGTTCGGATAGAAAATGTGAATTCTCCAGATTGCTTCGATACCACATCGTTTATGGTAGACGTGTTTCTAACACCAATTGCCAATTCAATTGGAGATATCGAAGTTTGTGATGATGCTTCCGATGGCGATGATATGAACGGTCAGGTCACCACAGATCTCAGTGCCTTGACTCCACTCGTACTTGGTGTTCAAGATCCTGCATTATATTCGGTAAGCTACCACAGTGATCCCGATGATGCCAACAATGGTATAAATGCGCTACCATTACAATATAATAATGTTGTGCCTTTATCGGAACAGATCTTTGTTCGAATAGAAAATAACGCCAAAACAGATTGTTATAGTACCACTTCATTTAACTTAATTGTTAATTTGATTCCAGAAGCATATGATTCAAGCTTATTTCAATGTGATGAAGATGGTATCCCAGAAGGGTTCACACTTTTCAATTTAACCGAAGCCAACGATGACTTGACAGGCGGAGTTCCAAACAGATCAACAAAATTCTTTACAACCTTAGCCGATGCGCAATCTGGCGATAATGAAATTGATGGCAACGCCTTCAGTAATTGGGAAAACCCGCAAATAATTTATGTTCAGGTTATTGATGATCTAACAGGATGCTTCGGAATCGCCGAATTGACGCTAGAGGTCAGTGCCACAAATGCCAATGATGCCATTTTGGAAGTCTGTGATGATGACGGCACTGAAGATGGATTTCATGTTTTTAATCTGTCTGATGCGAATGCAACCGTACTCAGCGGCTTACCTGACGAGGTAACTTTAAATTATTATGAAACTTATGAAGATGCCCTTCTCGAGCAGAGTGCACTCGGCAATTCATTTACCAATACCGTTGCTTATTCACAAGTGATTTTTGTACGTGTTGAGAACGATAACGCTTGTTATGGCATTAATGAAGTTCAACTAACGGTTTTCGAACTTCCAAATATTGACGTTGAAGAAGAACTGCTCTATTGTATCAACTTCTTTCCAGAACTAATTACGCTTTCAGGTGGCGTAATTGGCGACCTACCAAATAACTATTTATATAATTGGTCAACAGGGCAAACCACTACCGAAATACAAGTTAATCAACCTGGTATTTATACGGTTACCGTAACTAATACCGATGGTTGTTCGAAGGTGAGAACTATAACTGTACTTCCTTCAAATATCGCGACCATAGAATCAATAGATGTTATTGATGCAACGTCAAACAATACAATTACCATAAATGTATCTGGAGAAGGCGATTATGAGTATGCCTTAGACGATATAAATGGGCCTTATCAAGACAGTAATTTCTTTGAAAATGTTGAACCTGGAATTCATACGGTTTATGTGCGAGATAAAAATGAATGTGGCATTGTCGAACAAATGGTATCTGTTATTGGATTCCCAAAATTCTTTACACCGAATCATGATTCCTATCATGACACTTGGCAGGTTTACGGTGTTAATAATGACTTTCAGGCAAATAGCTTGATCTATATTTATGATCGCTTTGGAAAGTTACTTGCAAAGATCGATCCTCGTGGTCCCGGTTGGGATGGGACTTTTAATGGTCAACTTATGCCAACGAATGACTACTGGTTTCATGTTACCCTTCAAGATGGTCGCGTATTTACCAGTCACTTTACTTTAAAACGTTAACTTAGTTGTTCTAATCGATGTCATGAACTGTCAATGAAAACCAATTTTCCCATACTAATTGGTCTCCTAATAATGTCTGCAATTAGTCATGGACAAGACATTTCTTTATTTCAACAATTCAATGGTAAATATGATTATAAAGCTTTTGGGAATACCTTAAATAGTTTTGAAAATAATTTGGACGATTCCTTTTGCGAAATTCTTCCCTCATCACAAGCTACCTTAAACCTAACGGCTGATCAAACCGTTATTGCAGCATATCTTTATTGGGCTGGTTCCGGTGAAGCCGATACTACGGTAAATTTAAATGGGTCAGCAATTAACTCAGATCTCAATTATTCTGTTACTTTTAATTCACCCTTTGGTGAGTTGCTATATTTCTCATGTGTAACCGATATAACCGATGTCATTGTTTCAACTGGAAATGGCACTTATGAATTTTCGGAATTAGACATTTCTGGTGCATTACTTTCTAATCCTGGCTATTGCAGTAATCGCACGAATTTTGCTGGTTGGAGTATTTATGTGATCTATGAAGATCTGTCCTTACCTCTCAATCAAGTTAGCTTATTTCAAGGTCTTGAGATCATAAATACCAATGTTACAGAAAAGATCATTTTATTAGAAAACATTAATGTTTTAGATAATCAAGGCGCGAAGATCGGTTTTTTGGCCTGGGAAGGTGATGATGCGTTAAATTACGGCGAATCCTTGTCGATTAATGACAATATCTTATCCAACCCACCATTGAATTTAAGCGATAATGCCTTTAACGGGACAAATACGTTTACAAATTCTAGTGATTTCTACAATGTCGATCTCGATGTCTATGATATCCAAAACAATATTGCTATTGGTGACACCTCAGCAACAATAAAGTTAACCACTGGTGACTTCGATGAAAACGGTGTGTTCAGAGCTGACCTAATAATTCTAAATAATATCATTACCGTTCTAAATAGTCAATTACCAGATGCCACAATTGCATTTAACCCCATAAACGCCAGTTGTAATTCTAGCGATTTTGAACTGACCTATACCGTTTCAAATTTAAACAGTACCGATAGCCTTCCCGCAAATACACCAATTGCATTTTATATCGATGGCATTTTAATTGCTCAAAATACAACCCTTAACATTATTGAAATAGGTAGCTCTGAAACCAATTCGATGGTCATTTCAATTCCTGAATTTGTTGAAGGTGAATTTGAATTATTGGCAGTTGTTGATGATGATGGCACTGGAAATGGCACTGTCAACGAAATTGTTGAAATTAATAATTCCTATATCGAAAATATCAGTCTGTTGTCATCAGAGCCTATCATCGAATTAGATGACCTTCTTGGATGTGATCAAGGATTTAATTCTGCGGCGTTTGATTTAAGTGTTCAGTTAGATCTCATCGATATGTCCTTCGATACTAGTACAGCAAAGTTTTATCTGAGCGTTGAGGATGCCCAACAACAAATCAATGAAATTATACAGATCACTAACTTCACAAATACCCTTGAGCCTCAGATCATATTTATACGTGTCGAGTCTTTACCTTGCTACCAACTATTCCAATTCTTATTGAACGTTGAGAATTGTCCACCAGTTGTTCCTCAAGGCTTTTCACCTAATGAGGACGGCTATAATGATTGGTTCAATATCCAAGGTCTGTATGATATATTTGAGAACCACGAACTGCTTATTTATAATAGATACGGCAGCTTAATCTTTAAAGGAGATAATAGCCTTAAATGGAGAGGCAGATCTAATAAAGGCCTAAATGATCTGGGTAAATTATTGCCTGTTGGTACATATTTTTATGTCTTGCATTTGAATGACCCGGATTTTGAATCACTGGCAGGTTGGGTCTATTTAAATTACTAGTTGTTAAAATATAGTGTATTTCATCGATTTATTTTGTTATTTCATCGATTTTTTAGCACTTTTATGCGCATAAACCCAGGTCTAATCCATTGATTGCTAAAAATGTATTCGCAATTCGCTACAAATGTTCTGAATAGAGGTTGCTACGCTTATTTGATACTTGCTATCTTCTTAAGCTTATCCAATAGTACATTCGGTCAAAAAATTTCAATAGATAATAGTCTATCTGCTCAATCTTTAATAGAAGATCATCTTGTGGAAGGCTGTGTTGAAGTCTCAAATATTTCGTCTTCCATCAATGGTAGTGTGAACGGATTTTCAAGTTTTGGATATTTTGAACGTGATATGTCAAATTTTCCATTTGAAAATGGCATTGTTCTATCTACAGGGAATGCAGCCTCAGGAGGTAATACCACAAATGATAACATCTTAAACGATGGTGATTTAAATTGGGGAACAGATCCAGATCTGGAGGCGGCTCTCGGGATTACAAATACCTATAATGCCACCACAATAGAATTCGATTTCACCTCGATCTCAAACCTTATACAATTCGATTATATTCTTGCCTCTGAAGAATACTTCGGTAATTTTCCTTGCGAATATTCCGATGGATTTGCCTTTTTAATAAGAGAAGCTGGAACTTCAGATCCATATACGAACATTGCCCTAGTGCCAGGAACAGCAATACCAGTAAATACAAATACTATTCATGATGAGATCGTTGGATTCTGTCCAGCTGAAAATGAAGAATACTTTGATGGCTATACCATGGGTGACACTAATTTTAATGGTCGTACGGTGGTGCTTTCAGCCTCAGCTAACATTACACCAAATGTGCAATATCATATCAAACTGGTCATTGCCGATCAAACCGATCAAAATTATGACTCGGCCGTTTTCATTCAAGGAAATAGCTTTAATCCTACTGTTGAACTCGGACCAGATGTGACAACTTGCGCCTTAGACTATTTTATTGATGCTGACATCGAAAATCCATTGGCTACCTATGCTTGGTATGAAAATGGTACGTTAATGCCGGCTGAGGTCAATTCAAACTTAACGGTCACCTCTTCAGGGTTATTTCAAGTGGTGATCACAATTCCTTTAAACGGATCAGATTGCATTATAGAAGATACGATTAACGTTACACTAAATTCTGAACAAACCGCTGAACCGCTCCCAGATTATGAACTATGCGACGACCTAAGCGGGGATGAAACGGAAACCTTTGACCTCTCAACCATGGACGATGATGCTCTTGCGGCAGTTCCACCAGCAAATTATAACATATCCTATCATTACACCCTTGCTGATGCTCAAAATAATATCAATCCCATTTTAACTCCTATTCAAAATTCGACGAATCCACAAATCATTTTTGTTCGCATTGAAGACATAGATAATGGGTGTTTGGCATTTACGAATTTCGATTTGATCGTGAATCGTTTACCTGATCCTTTATCTCCAAATAATGTGCAATACTGTGATGATGAAAGTGCAGATGGTTCGACCTCTATTGATCTGACAGCTCTTGATGACGGTATCACCCAGGGAAATCCTAATCTGGTCGTAACATACCATTATACGCAAACTGACGCCGATACTGGAGCGAATCCAATTCCAAATCCTTATGTCAATACCTTGCCCAATGAAACACTTTATGTTCACGTTGTAGACACACAAACCGGTTGTACAAATACCACCTCCTTCACCATTGAGATCCTTGATCGTCCAGTGGTTGATGAAAATAGTATTCCTGCTGTTAATGCCTGTGAGGCTGATGACGACGGATTTGCTAGCTTCAATCTTATTGATGTTATTCCAGACATATTAGATGGGTTAACAAATGTTACTGTGACTTTTCATGAGTCAGAATCCGATGCAAATGAAGGTATAAATGCAATTGCAGATGAAAGTAATTACCAAAATACGGTTCAAAATGTACAAACCTTATATGTTAGAATAGAAGATGATACAACGGGTTGTTATACAATTGTTCCTTTAACACTTCATACAAATCTTTTAGAAACAGGGACTAATGTAAGAGATTTTCAAGTCTGTGATGACGATTCGGGAGATGGTATCGCCGAATTCGACCTTGCAAGCATTGCTGATACGATTGCGAATGGCCACGATATTACTATCACATTTTACGAAACTCAAGACGATATCGACAATGAGACCAATGCCTTAGACCAAACTGTTCCATATGTTGTTGACTCAAGTCCGCAAACGCTTTATGTTAATATAGCTGTTCCTAGTTGTGAACGTGATGTAACTATAGATCTGATCATCAATCCTCCAATAATTTTAGAACCTATTCCGCCTATTGATTACTGTGATGATGACGATGATGGTTTTACATCAATTGATATGGCGTCATTAGATCCTTTTGTTTTAAATGGGATGACCGACGTTACGGCGACTTATTTCTTGACAGCTGCAGATGCCCAAAATAATGAAAATGTATTGCCTCCTTTCTATACCAATACTGAAAATCCGCAAACTTTTCATGTGAGAGTAAGTCATGATGTAACGGCTTGTTTCGATAGAATGCCTATTGAAGTCAATGTCATTGCAGCTCCAGAGGTCAATGATCCAGCCGACATTATTATTTGTGATAACGACCAGGATGGGTATTATATCATTGATCTTGATGCCTTAATTCCCGAAATTGTTTCAAACACAAACAATCTGAATATTACTTTTCACACTAACCTATCAGATGCTAATTCTGATATCAATGCTATTCCCAATACGACATCATTTAATGCGAGTACTCAAATTATTTATGTTCGTGTTGAAAGCACCATGACTGCCTGCCATGCCATTTCAGAAGTAAATGTTATCATTAATACCGAGCCTGCATTTATTGATATTTCTAATTTTCAAAACTGTGAAACGGATGGTAATCAGATCGCTGATTTTCTTTTTAATGAAAAAGATGATGAAATATTAAACGGTCAAACCGGGAAAGAAGTCTTGTATTTCGAAACTGAGAATGACGCCATTAATCGGGTAAATATTATTGATAAAGACCTTGTTTATAACAATACCTCCAGTCCACAAACTATTTATTGTCGTGTTGAAAATACCACGGATCCTGACTGCTTTGGGGTATCTTCATTTATTATTGAAGTAGGAGCCATTCCAACTTTTAATGCCCCAACAAATTTTACGCTTTGTGATGATATTAGCAACGACGGATTTGAACTGTTTGACCTCACAGAAAAAGTGGATGAGATCACCTCAGGTAGTACTGACAACTTGGTTCTGAGTTTCCATACCTCATTAGAAGATGCTGAAAATAGTGTTAATGAGATCGATCTTACCTATACCAATGTTGAAAATCCACAGCAAATATATGTGCGTATTGAAAATGGGAATTATTGTCATGCCATTGCGGAATTCGGATTAAATGTAGTTCAAGTTCCGACTGTTAATTTGCCTTCAGCTTTGGTAACTTGCGATAACGATTATGACGGTTTATCTTCCTTTGACCTGACCGTTTCTGAGATCGAAATCCTAGATATTAGAAATGATGATATTGAAGTGAGTTATTACGAAACTGAGGACGATCTTGAAACGAATACGAATCAGATTCCTAACCCATCAAATTATACCAATATCAGTAATCCACAAACGGTTTTCGTAAAAGTTTTAAATACGCAATCGGGATGCTATGCCGAACTACCTTTAGAACTCAATGTGAATTTACCACCATTGATCAATCCAATTCCTGAAATTCATATTTGTGATAATGACTCAAATACATTTGAACTCAATCTTGCGACTGACATTCTTTTAGAGACTTTGACAAATGTTGAATATGCCTACTTTAGTTCTTTATTGGATGCCGAAAATGAACAAGATCCCTTGGGTGACACTTACAGCTATTCAGGATCTGGCGAAACCATTTTTTTAAGAGCCAATGATACGCTCACAAATTGCTTTAGAATTCAGTCTTTTGATCTTGTCGTAAATCCTAATCCAATTGCCAATACGCCTCCAGATCTGGAAGCCTGTGATGATGATTTCGATTATGAACTGATCTTTGATCTATCACAACAAGATCCTTTTGTTTTAGGCGGTCAAAGTGCTAACGCGCATACCGTGACCTATTATGAGACTTTGATACAAGCTGAAAATGCTTCGAACGCTATACAGGATCTAAATTATAATGCCTTTGATGGTCAAGAACTATTTGTTAGACTGGAAAACAATAGCACTGGTTGTTTCGACACCACTTCGTTTATGGTGATCATCAATAGAAAACCAAATGTTGCTATTGAAGATCAAGTTATATGCTTAGATAATTTACCGCTTACAGTTTATGCAGATACTGAAATTGAAACAGATAGTTATTTATGGTCAACAGGTGAGACGAGCTCAGAAATTGAAATCGATCAAATTGGCAGCTATTCTGTTACAGTTACAAGTTTTGACGGCTGTGAAACTCTATCGGAATTTGAGGTTATTGAATCTGAACCAGCAACAATTGAGGTCACCGAAACAATTGATTTCTCTGATCCGAATAATATTACAATAACCATTAGCGGAATCGGGAACTACTTATATATTTTAGATGATGGAGAGCCTCAAGAATCTAATGTTTTTGAAAATGTTTCCCTTGGTTACCATAGTATAACAGTCATTGACTTGAACGGTTGTGGTTCGGTGACGACTGAAGTTTTGGTTATTGATGCTCCTAAATTCATGACACCCAATGGTGATGGTTACTTCGATTACTGGCATATTGTTGGAGTCGAAACTCTTGCAGGAACCACCATTAATATTTTCGATCGCTATGGTAAACAACTGGCCTTTTTAACTTCCACTTCCCAAGGTTGGGATGGCACCTATAATGGTGCATTGATGCCGGCAAATGATTACTGGTATGTTGCAAATGTGGTTCAAGGCGATCGTCAATTTCAGATACAAGGCCATTTTGCATTAAGAAGATAAATATTGTGTAATTTTGCACAATGCAATTCAAAATCAAATCAGAATTTAAACCTACAGGAGATCAACCTGAAGCTATAAAAGAGCTTTCTCAAGGCCTAATTTCTAATGAAAAATATCAAACTTTATTGGGAGTAACAGGGTCGGGAAAGACCTTTACAGTAGCCAATGTGATCGAAGAGGTTCAAAAACCAACTCTGGTTTTGGCGCATAATAAAACCTTGGCGGCCCAATTGTATTCGGAGTTTAAACAATTTTTCCCGGACAATGCTGTGGAATATTTCGTGTCCTATTACGATTATTATCAACCCGAAGCTTATTTACCTGTTTCCGGAACCTATATCGAAAAGGACCTATCGATAAATGAAGAGATTGAGAAAATGCGTCTGAGCACAACGTCATCTTTGTTGTCAGGAAGACGTGATGTACTTGTCGTTGCTTCTGTATCCTGTTTATATGGTATTGGAAATCCAGTAGAATTTCAAAAAAACGTGATCACTGTTGAGCGCGATCAAGTGATCTCAAGAACCAAATTATTGCATCAACTTGTTCAGAGTTTGTATTCGCGTACTGAAGGCGAATTTAAACATGGTAATTTTCGAATAAAAGGAGATACCGTTGATGTCTTTCCAAGTTATGATGATAATGCCTTCCGAATTCATTTCTTTGGTGATGAGATCGAAGCGATTGAAGCTTTTAACATCAATAGCAATAAGGTCATTGAACATTATGATAGACTAACCATTTATCCAGCAAATATGTTTGTAACATCTCCTGATGTACTTCAGAATGCCATTAGTTTGATTCAGGATGATCTGATGAAACAATATGATTACTTCAAAGATATTGGCAAACATCTCGAAGCAAAACGATTAAAAGAACGCACAGAATTTGATCTGGAAATGATTCGGGAATTAGGTTATTGCTCTGGCATTGAAAATTACTCACGTTATTTGGATGGTCGTGAGGCTGGATCGAGACCCTTCTGCCTACTCGACTATTTCCCTGATGATTATTTAATGGTGGTTGATGAAAGTCATGTGACCATTTCTCAAGTGCATGCCATGTACGGAGGTGACCGAAGTAGAAAAGAAAATCTAGTGGAATATGGTTTCCGATTACCGGCTGCTATGGACAATCGGCCATTAAAATTTGAGGAGTTTGAGGCACTCCAAAACCAAGTCATTTATGTAAGCGCAACACCCGCAGATTATGAACTTCAAAAAACAGATGGTGTATATGTTGAACAAGTTATTCGACCAACAGGATTACTGGATCCAGAGATCGAGGTAAGGCCAAGTTTGAATCAAATAGATGATCTTATTGAAGAAATACAGAAACGTGTTGAAAAAGACGAACGCACCTTGGTCACTACCTTAACCAAACGTATGGCTGAAGAATTGACTAAATATCTCACACGGATACAAGTTCGATGCCGCTACATTCATAGTGATGTTGACACTTTAGAACGCGTCGAGATCATGCAGGATTTGCGTAAAGGGCTGTTTGATGTATTGGTTGGTGTAAATTTATTACGAGAAGGTCTGGATCTTCCAGAAGTCTCATTAGTGGCCATCTTAGATGCTGATAAGGAGGGATTCTTACGTTCAGCCAGATCATTAACACAAACTGTAGGACGAGCCGCTAGGCATTTGAACGGAAAAGCGATCATGTATGCGGATAAGATCACAAAAAGTATGCAACGTACTATTGATGAAACGACTTACAGAAGGACAAAACAAATTGAATACAATACTAAAAATAATATTACACCTACCGCGATAAAGAAAAGTTTGGACAATGCCCTAACTAAAAATTCCGTGAGTACTTATTATTACGAGCAGGAAGCTAGAAAAGCTGCCGAAGCAGAAAGTGAATATCTAACGAAGTCAGAATTAGAAAAGAAAATTCGTCAGAAACGCAAGCAAATGGAGGAAGCTGCAAAAATGCTAGATTTTATGGAAGCTGCGAAGATCAGAGATGATATTCAAACTTACCAATCTAAATTAGACGCTTTAAAGGTTTAGTTATATTGTATTTTAAAAATATCTATCAAGAAATCTGGTGGAATAATCTTATTGGGAAAACTTTCCATAAGTTCCAAAACACGATTGATGGATTCATGACTCAATCCCATGCGTAAACCAAAATTATGAAGACGCACCAATTCCTTTCCAGTCATTGAACTATCGACATTCATCAAAAGAACCAATCTATGGAACTGAACGATACGTTCACTATGTGATTTTAAATGTACGTGTGTAACAGGGTTTTCGAGTAAGTAATCAAAATCATCCCTTGTTATTTCAAGTTGCTTGGCAACACCTAACAAAAAGTTGTATTCAATTTCTTTTAGACTATCATCAATTCGGGCAAAAGCTATCATCTCTGACAATAAGCTCAATTTCTCAGCTCGATTTATCATAATTCAAGGGATTAATTAATAACAAATTAAAATTAGCAATAATGTATCATTCCTTGTCAGTCGTAATTTGTAGCTTATCGAAAAATAAATGGGATTTCATCGGTGTTTTCTCACATTAAGACTATTTATTTTTATATATTATTGATTATCAGCTTTTTACGTTTTTAAACAAAAACTCCATTTTTTTAAATGAGTAGATACATAATCGATAAGTGACATCATGGAAGTCATGCCTTGTCAATTTTTGCTGATGCTCTTATTATTTTATAAAAAAAACTCCTAAAACAACAGTACCGTAATTTTAGGAGTTCCTTAGACTAATTCAAATAAATACTAATCCAGTTCAGTGTGTAACCTCACCGGAACAATAAATGTTTTTCCTCTTTCTTGCAAGGATGATGGTAAGGCATTGTAATTTAATCTTGCCTTAATGTAGTCTTCAACTGAACTATCTTCAGAATCTACCGATAATACAACGATCTCGTTGTTCTTATTAATGGTGAGTGTGACATTTGCCGTAATGTCCTGATCGACTAAAAAACTTGGATTTTTAAGAAGTTTACCTACTTCAGTTGTAATGACTGTTGGGTCTGCTTCGGCTGTTGAATTTGTGTTCGCAGTTAACACAGTACTAAATGCAATGGCTGCAACTAGTACAATTGATTTGAATGTTTTCATAACTGTTCGTTTTAAATTGATTGTTATATAAAGGACGAGCAATTAAGAGTAACTGTTACACAAAGAATTGTGAATTAACTATTGTTTAACGTAAATTTATATCGCGTTAACAATTCTAAAAGTAGAATGTTTTAATTGTTATCAAATAAAAAAGGAGGTGCCATGCACATCCTTTTCGATATTTTTTTTATTGTTTTTTTACGAAAGTACTGCCTGAACTTTATCAGCTGCTTCTTGGAATAAGACGGCACTTTGTACATCCAGTCCAGAATTATCAATGAGTTCTTTAGCAATATCTGCATTGGTTCCTTGAAGCCTAACAATGATCGGTACTTTAATGGCATCACCCATATTTTTGTAGGCATCAACAATACCTTGAGCCACACGATCACATCTTACAATGCCTCCAAAGATATTGATCAATATTGCTTTTACATTAGGATCTTTTAATATTATACGAAACGCAGCTTCCACTCTTGCAGCATCGGCTGTTCCTCCAACATCGAGAAAATTTGCAGGTTCGCCACCAGCTTGTTTGATGAGATCCATTGTTGCCATAGCCAATCCGGCACCATTCACCATACATCCAACATTTCCATCAAGATCAACATAGTTCAATCCTAAAGCTCCAGCTTCAACTTCAATTGGATTTTCTTCTCTTAGATCTCGCAGATCTTTATAATCTTTATGCCTAAACAACGAATTATCATCAATAGTGACCTTAGCATCAACAGCCAAAATCTTATTATCACTGGTTTTAAGCACTGGATTTATTTCGAATAGCGATGAATCTGATTTTGAGTAGGCCGTATATAAGGCCATAACAAATTTCACCATCTCTTTATGAGCTTGTCCGGACAATCCCAAGTTAAATGCAATGCGTCTTGCCTGGAACGGCAATAAACCAACTGAGGGATCGACCTCTTCATTAAAAATTAAATGTGGCGTTTTTTCAGCAACAGCTTCAATATCCATACCGCCTTCTGTAGAATACATGATCATATTTCTTCCAGTAGATCGGTTCAAAAGCACTGACATATAAAATTCGTCCGGCTCACTTTCCCCTGGATAGTATACATCTTCAGCAATCAATACCTGGTGTACTTTTTTACCTTCAGCAGAAGTTTGTGGCGTGATCAAGTTCATTCCAATGATCTGCCCAGCTATGGTTTCCACTTCATTCAGATTCTTAGCCAATTTTACACCGCCACCTTTTCCGCGGCCACCTGCATGAACTTGAGCTTTGATGACATGCCAGCTTGTTCCTGTTTCGGCCGTCAATTGCTTTGCAGCATTAACAGCTTCACTCGCACTACTGGCGACAAGTCCGCGTTGAATTCTGACTCCAAAACTACTTAAGATCTCTTTTCCTTGATATTCGTGTAAATTCATGTGAAGGTCTATTTTTGCATTGCAAATGTAATCATCATTTAACATTAAACCAACATTTTTTTAATCCACCAAGCATCACTATGAATTTTAAAAATCATGACCTTAAAGGCTATTCATAATGAAAAAAGTTCATAGTTTTACAACACAATTGTTTATACCATTTAAGACTGATGCAGAATACTGATCTCTTGGCGATTGCCAACACATATGGATGCCCCGTTTACGTTTATGACGCTCATAAAATTGAATCTCAATACAAAAGGCTTACTTCTGCCTTTAAAAATGTGAATTCCCTTAAAATAAATTATGCTGTAAAGGCATTGTCGAATATTTCCGTGCTTAAATTTCTGAAAGAATTAGGTTCAGGGATCGATACTGTTTCTATTCAAGAAGTAAAACTTGGCTTAACTGCTGGATATGATCCAAAAGATATTATTTATACGCCCAACGGAGTAGCCTTAGATGAAATTGAAAAAGTGGCAAAATTAGGGGTTCAGATCAATATTGACAATCTTTCAATTCTTGAACAATTTGGGACAAACCATCCTGAAATTCCTGTTTGTATTCGTATCAATCCACATGTTATGGCTGGAGGTAACACCAACATTTCAGTAGGTCATATAGATAGTAAATTTGGGATTTCTATTCATCAAATTCCGCATATACTGCGTATTGTTGAGAATACTGGTATGACGATCAATGGCATACACATGCATACTGGAAGTGATATACTAGATATTGATGTGTTTTTATATGCTAGTGAAATCTTGTTTGAAACTGCTCACAATTTTAAGGATTTAAAATTTATGGATTTTGGATCTGGATTTAAGGTACCTTACAACGAAGGTGATATTGAAACCGATATTGAAGAATTTGGTGAGCGCTTGAGTTTAAGGTTTAAGGAATTTTGCTCTAAATATGGCAAGGAAGTCACCTTGGCTTTTGAACCAGGAAAATTTTTGGTGAGTGAGGCGGGCTATTTTTTAACTACAGTCAATGCGATTAAGCAAACGACCTCAACCGTATTTGCGCAAGTAGATTCTGGTTTCAATCATCTTATTCGTCCAATGCTATATGGATCGCAGCACACCATCGTTAACCTATCTAATCCTGAAGGAAAAGAACGCTTTTATTCAGTTGTAGGTTATATCTGTGAAACAGATACCTTCGCAAATAATCGCAGGATAAAGGAAATCACGGAAGGTGATATCCTGGCATTTAAAAATGCTGGCGCTTATTGTTATATGATGGCCAGCAATTACAATTCTCGCTATCGACCAGCTGAAATCTTATGGTATAACAACAAAGCACATTTAATTCGTGAGCGCGAAAATTTTGATGACCTCATAAAGCATCAGATCATAGTAGATCTTTAGATCAAATAAATGATGGCTGTCAAACCGAAGATTTTTTATCTTTATAGATGACCAACACCATCATCATGAGATGCACGTGCATTCTATTAATTTTTCTGTTAAGCAGTTGTGCTCTTGACCGGGTAGAGAACCCTATTATTCAAGCCTTAACATCGCAGTCGCCAAAAATTCAAAGTGTTGTTCAAAACCTTGAATCTCATGAAGTTCAAATAAAATTAACCACAATTTCAAAACAAAAAGACTCTGCAATTTTCAAGGATTTCAATTTTAAGGTGGATAATAGAAACTACTTTTACCCTGCCAGTACTGTGAAGTTTCCCGTTGCCGTATTGACTTTGGAAAAATTAAATGAGGAAAACCTTTATGATTTAGATACGCCATTTTTTGTTGAAGGGGATTCTGTGACAACAACATTCAGAAATGAAATTCGAGATATTTTTGCCGTGAGTAGCAATGATACCTATAACCGACTTTTTGAATTCTTAGGTCAGGATTATATCAATAAAAAATTTAGAGATAAAGGTCTCATTCCTTCACAGATATCGCATCGATTAGAGACGACAAATGCAGATGAACTTACGACTAAGCCACTGGTTTTTATTGAAAATGATTCGTCATTGATCACCACTGACCCCATAATTAATAAGCCTCTCGATCCTTTAAATCTGAATAGCCTAACGAAAGGCAAAGGGTTTTATAGGAATGGTCGATTGATTAACGAACCTATGGATTTTTCGGAAAAGAATTATTTACCCATCTCAACCATTCACAACATGATGAAACGTGTCTTTTTTGCTGAATACTTTCCAGAAGAACAAGGTTTTGATCTATCGGAGACTCAGCATAAATTTTTAATTGAAACTATGTCGATTCTACCACGTGACGTAGGTTATGATCCTATTGTATATTTTGATGGTTATGGTAAGTTCTTTATATATGGTGATACAACAGAAAAAATTCCTAATCATATTAAAATCTATAATAAAGTTGGTTATGCCTATGGGTATTTAACCGATTGTGCCTATATCAAGGATTCAAAAAACAATATCGAATTTATTTTGTCAGCTACAATTCACGTGAATGCTGATGAAATTTATAATGATGATGTTTATGAATACGATAGCATTGGTTTGCCATTTCTAGCCGAATTGGGTCGTGAGATCCATAGGATTTTGATAGATAGATAATTTGTTTCAACAAGTTAAGACTAAAGCTATTTGTAGATTTGGAGTAATTGACGTAATTTTTAACTTTATAAAAAACCATCAATGAGTAAAAAATTTGAGATCAATCCAGATATAAGAGAAGCTGAAACACTTCCCGCAGAATTTTACAGAAGCGAAGAAGTCTTTCAGGACATTAAAGAAAAGGTCTTTTTACGTACTTGGCAATGGATTGGCGACGAAAACTTGGTGCCCTTCACCGAAACGGTTCACCCATTTATTTTGCTTGATGATTACGTGACAGAACCTTTGGTTTTAAGCCGTGATAAGGACGATACCATAAGATGTTTTAGCAATGTTTGCACACATCGGGGAAATATAGTTGTTAATAATCCAGGTCCTGCAAAAAATTTAGTGTGCATGTATCACGGAAGGCGTTACGGACTAAATGGCGCTTTTAAATCGATGCCTGAATTTGAGGAGGCTAAAAATTTTCCTCGACCTTGTGATGATCTACGGGAGTTTGTGGTTCGAGTTTTAGGACCCTTGGTTTTTGTAGGATTAAATCCTGCATTCGATTTTGATGAGGTCTTAAGTGTCATGACTGAACGCATTGGATTTTTACCTATGCATCAGTTTAAGTATAGCGATAGTTTAAGTAAGGACTATTTGGTAAATTGTCATTGGGCCCTTTATTGTGATAACTATCTAGAGGGATTTCACATTCCATTTGTACATCAAGATCTGAATAGCGTCTTAGATTATGGCAATTATTCCACTGAGCTCTATGAACATGCATCCTTACAAATTGGCTATGCAAATGATGGGGAGGAAGTTTTCGATCTACCTGAATATCATATTGATCATGGCAAAAATATTGGTGCCTATTACTACTGGGTGTTTCCAAATATGATGTTTAATTTTTATCCATGGGGATTATCTATTAATGTTGTTAAACCTATAAGTTTAAATAAAACCAAGGTGTCATTCCTGACATATATCCATGATGAGACCAAATTGGGAAAAGGTGCTGGTGCGCTTTTAGATAAAGTTGAACGGGAAGATGAATTTGTTGTTGAAGGCGTGCATAAAGGGGTGCAATCTCGATTTTATAATACAGGTCGTTTCTCCCCTACACGAGAAAAAGGGGTGCATCATTTTCACGGATTGCTTGCTAAGTATTTAAAATAAATGAAAGAATTGCAATGGCATTGTTTTGAAAGGCAAATTTATATTCATGGTGAATTAGGTCATCTTTATAAACTTTGGTCAACAGAAAATGGACTCACTTCCTGGTTCTTAAAGAAAGCTGAATTTTATAATTCTCAAAATGAAAAAAGAGAACAGAACGAGGGCTTCCAAAAAGGAGATACATATACCTGGGGTTGGCATAATTGGGATCATGCCGAAAATGGATCTATCCTCGAGGCAAATGGAAAGGATTATATTGTCTTTACTTTCGATGTATCCAAAGTATCCGTTAGTTTAGAAGAGCGAGGGGAAGTCGTCCTGGTAAAGTTAATCCAATATGATATTCCAGAAGATGAGGAACATAAATTCAAACTTCATTTTGGCTGTAGTAACGGCTGGACTTTTTGGTTGACTAATTTAAAAGCTTATGTAGAACATGGCATCCTATTGAATGAAAAGGAAATTGATTTAAGAGGTAATGAATTAGCAGGTTATGTTTTTGTAAATATGTAATATTTGTTTGAAAGTATTATAAAATCAATTAACTACTAAATTCTAAATAATTAGCGTGCAAGTCAAGGTTCAATTTTTAAATCATGTCCTATTTCTCCGATATAATTATTAATATATTTCTTATATTGTTATCAACATTTCCCTAAGTCTTATCTATAATAATTAATCATTTAAGGCAAAAAAAACATGGAATGTATTCCTTTTTTAGATACTACTTCGATTTCTAAATATCCTATTTCAATAATTATTCCTAATTCAAGCTAATTTTTTAGAATGAATATTTATTCAATTACAATCTTGCGAACCAACCATAATTCAATAAATGAAACTAAAAATATCACTGTTTACAGCAGTTCTAATCTCTGTAATAAGCCTAATTGTTTGGGAAACAAACTGGCGATCAAAAGGCTACGCTCCAAGTATTGATGACAATAAAGATCTTTGGGTTGTACAAAGACATAAAGTCAATACATTAACAGATCAAGACGTGATCCTTACTGGATCATCACGAGTATTATTTGATATCCAATTGGATGTTTGGGAAGGCTTAACAGGTATTCGACCAATCCAATTGGCATCTGTCGGATCCTCTCCGCTTCCAATATTCCATGATCTGGTTGAAAACACTGACTTTAGCGGAACAATTCTAGTTGGCGTTACACCTGGATTATTTTTTTCAACATTGTTTCCTGAAGCCGATCCTTGGAAACGGCCTCAATCTAAGGTCGATCATTATTATGATCAAACTTATGCTGAAAAGCTGAATCACAGGATCTCCTTACCATTACAAAAAAATCTGGTTTTTATTTCTGCTGAAGAGGAATCGACTGATGATGATAAGGATCTTAAAACCTTATTGGAAAATGTTCAAATTAGTGACCGTATTCCAAAAGGCTATCCGCCATTTTATCAATTTGGTGAGATTGATATCGATAGAAACATGAGAATGCTAAAGCGAACAGAGACCGATACAGCTTTCGCCAATACCATAATTCGGGCATGGGTTTTTATCATGTCTAGTG
Source organism: Flavobacteriaceae bacterium (assembly GCA_013001285.1). Classification (GTDB taxonomy): domain Bacteria; phylum Bacteroidota; class Bacteroidia; order Flavobacteriales; family Flavobacteriaceae; genus JABDMU01. The sequence continues at coordinate 4,884 of JABDMU010000074.1, read as the reverse complement.
GTGGGCCTCCACCCGATGTAAAAGGCACTATGGGCTATTTCCTCAAAGACGCCAAGAAATTTCAGGAACGTGGGGGCAACTTGATTCTTCTACGATGCCCTTCAAGTGGTGGTGTTTTAGATGGTGAAACCAAATTTCTGCCAAGAGCAACTCTATTTGATGTCCTCGCCGATTCGGCGAAAGCTCATGCCTATCATTTTCAAGATTACGAACAATTGACGGGTTATAATTGTCCTGAATGGTCCCATTTATCTGCGTCTGATGCTGATAGATTTACCAAAGACTTTGTAAATATAATCCTAAAGGATAACGCAATTCCTAACAAAAAAACCAACTAGATATGTTATTTAATTCGCTAAGTTTTGTCGTTTTTTTGGCCGTTGTATTAATTCTTTATTACAGCAAAATTTTTAACTGGACCAATAAAAAAAGGATGCTCCTTTTTGCTAGTTATGTTTTTTATGGGCTCTGGAATCCGCCCCTTGTTATTTTATTATGGATCTCAACCATTGTCGATTGGACTGCTGGAAAAAAATTAATGGAAGTCCAAGGAGAACGCCAGCGAAAAATGTGGTTATTACTGAGTTTGTTTGTCAATCTCGGATTTCTGGCCTTTTTTAAATATGGTGATTTTCTATTAGAAAATTTTACCGCTTTGATGAATTCAATTGGTGTAGAATTTCAAGCCCAGCCCATGGATATCATTTTGCCGATGGGAATATCATTTTACACGTTTCAGACCATGTCATATACCATTGACATTTACAGGCGAAAAATAAAACCAGCAAACACCTTTTTAGATTTTGCATTATATGTGACATTCTTTCCACAATTGGTTGCTGGACCAATTGTTCGGGCAAAGGAACTCATCAGCCAATTTTACGAACCCAAAAAGGCCACTCTTAATCAATTCATTTGGGGGACGTTTCTTTTGACTGCAGGATTGTTCCAAAAAGTGGTTTTGGCCGATACTTTACTTGCATCTACTTCAGACGATATATTTGATTCTGGTAAGATCATGCATGTCCTGGACTCATGGACAGGGACCTTGGCATTTTCAGGGCAGATTTTCTTTGATTTTGCAGGATACTCAACTTGCGCCATAGGAATTGCCTTGATGCTGGGTATAATCTTACCCGATAACTTCAGATACCCTTATGCTTCACTTGGCTTTTCCGATCTTTGGAAACGCTGGCATATATCGTTGTCAAGCTGGTTAAAAGACTATTTATATATTCCTCTTGGTGGAAATCGTCATGGCATCACAAGAATGTATGTTGCATTAATGCTAACCATGCTTTTGGGTGGACTTTGGCATGGTGCGGCATGGACCTTCGTTGTATGGGGTGGATTGCATGGCACTTATCTCATACTAGAAAGACTGCAACGCAAATATTTGCCATTTGAAATCAATGCTAAAAATGGGATTTTCCTAGCATTATTAACCTATACTTGCGTGAACATTACCTGGGTGTTTTTTCGGGCCACAAGCTTTACCGATGCTTGGAACATGATCAAATCAATGCTGTTTTTAAATCCTGAAGGACAAAAAATATTAGACAACTTTGATATAATTAAAGTGCTTGTGGTAATTACACTTACATTTCTTTGCCATTGGTACATGAGAGATTCATCAATGAAAGAAAAGGCAAACCATGTATCGCCTTATGTCTTAGGCCTACTTTGGGCAATGATGTTCTTTTTGATCTGTATTTCTCAGGGAAGTGGTGAACAATTTATCTATTTTCAATTTTAACAACGAATTAATTTATATACCAGTATTTTCGTATCTTAAAGTACAACTCTTATGAAGTCTATTTATTATTTCATTTTTGCTACCCTCGTCGTTATTTTGTTTGGATGTGGACCAAAAAATAAACTTCCCGATCCGCTTGAAGCCGGATGGGAAGGTAAAAAAGTATGTGAAGTTTTAGAAGAAAATGAACATGTGCGGGTTTTAAAATGTACCTTCCCTCCTGGTGTGGGTCATGAAAAACATTTCCATCCTCGGCATTTTGGATATACCTTAGTTGGAGGGAAAATGAAGATTGAAGACGACGAGGGCGTTAGAGAAGTCGATATTCCTACAGGATTTTCATTTTATAATGAGTCTATTAAATGGCATCAGGTAGAAAATATTGGGGATAGCACTTCGGTGTATCTTATTGTTGAACCCAAGTAACAAAGCTTCACATATTCTGACTAATACAGTATAAAATCAATAATTATGGGCATATTTTGGGATTTATTACAGCAAGACGAATTAGACAAGCAACAAGAACAAGCGAATAGCCTTGAAGATCGGGTGAAAATACTCGAAACCGAACTACAAAAGACAAGAAACCTATTAAAAAAAACATTAGTCGCTCTAGAAATGCATTTGGAGAAAGATATTGATGGTGACGGTAAGATGGGATAATTAATTTGAAGAAGAAATGAACGGTTTTGATATTGTCATGGTTATTGCCATTATCCTTTTTGCAAGATTAGGCGTGCGACTCGTCACAGGGTATATCAAAATGAAAAAAGAAAATAAGGAAGACAATTCTAATGAAGAACTCTAGTGAATGTCAACTCAACTAAAACATCTTACACCAGTTCTCCCTTCCAATGATATCAAAAGAGATATCGCATGGTACGAGAAATACCTAGGATTCAAATATAATATGGGACAAGAAGCTTATGCGGTTCTGCATCGCGACAATCAGTGGATTCACCTACAATGGCACGCAAACACCAAAGACGATCCTCTTTTAGGCGGATCTGTTATTAAAATAGTTGTTGATGATATTCAGCACATTTTTGAAGAAATGCTCGATCGGGGTTCTATTTCTAAGGAAAAACTTATTATGAATACCCCTTGGGGAACCCATGAATTTGGACTTTATGATCTAAATAAGAATGCTATTTTTTTTGTTACTGACGTCGACTGATCATTATTTACCTTCAACATAATCTTGTAAATACGCGAACCGTTCTGTCAGTTTGCCATTTTCAGTGATCTTCGCACGTTCTAAAACACCATCTTTATCCCCATTAAAAAAAGCAGGAATAACATGTTCCAGAAACATATATCCGAATCCGCGACTTGCATTATCCGGTAGTTCACAAGGCAAATTATCGACAGCCATAACAGTAATAGCACCTGGAGCATTAAAGGCGACTTCTTTTTCGGTTTTTGGATCATAGCCGTAAAAAGGGTGGGCAATGGTTGATGCTCTTAGCGTCGACGCTATGGGTCCATCGATATCGCAACTGATATCGGCAATTAAATTTATTTTAAAATCAGGGTGTTTGGCATCTTCACGTGTAAATAAATAGGGAGCACCAGTACCATAAAAATGACCTGTTATAAACATATCAGTTTGCTTGGCATAAGGCATAAAATTACTTTCATAGCCTGAAGGATCTTTATAAAACTCATATTTATTACCGACCTGTCCATCCATCCGTTTGTTGTATTCCATGACATCAACAATACAATAAACAGGCTCATTAAAATTTGAAGTAAGGTAAAGCGCGTCGTTGACTTCCTTAATTTTTAAATGGTCGAGGATCTCCTTTGCGCCACGAGCAACTTTACCAGTGCCTGACAATAGGATATTCATCTTAGGTATTTCAATTTTATCTAACTCTAGCTTTACGGCATCCAAATTTGCAAGGGTCTCTACTTTGGGCAATTCAAAAAGATCATCACGCAAACCTAGGGCTCGAAATCCATTATAGGCCCCAACTAATCCAGCATAATATCCGAAACCGATGAGGCGAAAACCTTCAGAATTGACGATGGTTTCATGATCATAAAAATCGATATTTTTAGTGAGCATGGCCTGGAGTAATTTGCGATTATAGAGTTGCTTTTTAATAGTATGGCTAAAGAAAAAGTATTTTTTATTTGGAATGAGTGCATCAACAGGTACTTCTTTTACACCAAGCATCACGTCGGCATCTGAAATATCTTCTTGCACATCCAATCCCAGTTTTATATAATGTTCGTCTTTAAAAACACGAATGTTTGAAGGTTCTACAAGAATTTCGGCGTCTGGAAATTTTGAAATGACCTTTTGACAGGCTTCTGGTGAAAGCACAACACGGCGATCTGGCGGGTTTTTACGTTCTTTAATAAGGGCGAACTTCATATAAAAAAGTTGGTATAAATTTTGCACGAAAATAAGCGGATTAAAGCCAATTTGCAAAGAAATTGATAACTTTGCATTTGCTCAATGTCACTTTAGTGACCTTGAGAACGCGTTAGCGATTGAAGCCTATGTGAAGCTCCTTGAAAAGAGCGACGGCTGAAAGCGCGGCCCTCCAAAGCTTTAGCGAAGGAGGGAACGCCATAAGTACTTTGAAATAAAACTAATGGGGTCGACTGGTTTTGACAGCAAGTTGAACTGATTGGTAAGCACGTCGTGTAATGACATTGATACACGTAAAAGGCTAGGTCAAACTTTAAACGGCGAGAATAACTACGCTTTAGCTGCTTAATCTGAATTATAGTAAGATTTAAGCCTCGTCCTACTAGGTAGGAAAGCTTTATGTCTCTTGAAGGCCTTGGTTAACGGCATTCTGTTCGGGACATCGTAAAAGTTAACATAGAATAGGTATTGCTTCGCTATCTATTTGAAACTAAAGAAGCTAAGTTATAAGTATGCGGTTCTTAGTGAGCTTATGATCGAAAATTAAATAAGAACTAAACGTGTAGAAAGCTTGTTAGTAGCTTGTTTGGACGAGAGTTCGATTCTCTCCGGCTCCACCTACGCCCTACGAAGCTTCGAGTTTACGAGAAGCGAAGTAGGGCTTTTTATTTTTTACGGATGCATTCATTGCGAGGAACAAGGGCTTCGGTGGACTCCGTCCAAAATCTATTTGAACAATCATCCT
>JABDMU010000069.1 GCA_013001285.1 Flavobacteriaceae bacterium | reverse complement strand
ATTATGATGTGACAGATCCAGAAATAAATGATTTACCAGACTTCATGCTTGAATTATGCAATGAAGATTTTCCATCAAAATTAACGACGACCTGGACAGACAATTGTTCCGAAGGTGGTTCTGTTGATTCAGATGGCGGTGGAGAAGTAACTACCAGTGATGATGGTTGCTCTCAGTCTAGAGTTTATACATTTACTGTTACTGACGATTGTGGAAATACTGATACTGAAACCACGACAGTAACACGAGATTACGATGTTACAGATCCAGAGATCGCAGATCTTGCAGATTACACCTTAGATGGTTGTAATGCCGAATGGCCAACGAAATTAACAACGACCTGGACAGACAACTGTGCTGATGGCGGTTCTATTGATTCTGATGCTGGCGTACCAGATGGTGAAAGTGCTGATGGATGTATCCAATACAGATTATATACATTCACAGTTACTGATGATTGTGGGAATTCAGATACTGAAACCACAAGAGTTGCTAGAGAATATGACGAAACTAATCCAGAGATCGCTGATGTTGCAGATTATACCTTAGAAGGATGTAATGCTGAATGGCCACTCGTGTTATCTACGACTTGGTCTGATAACTGTGCTGATGGTGGTTCAATAGAGTCAGATGGTGGTGGAGAGATCACAACTAGCGCTGATGGTTGTTCTCAATCACGTGTGTATACTTTTACCGTTACTGACGACTGTGGCAATTCAGATACTGAAACTACCACAGTAACAAGAGACTATGACGAAACAGCTCCAGAGATCGCTGATGTACCGGATTTCCAGTTAGATACTTGTAATGAAGATTGGCCAACTAAACTGACTACAACATGGTCAGATAATTGTGCCGCTGGAGGATCAATAGATTCAGATGCTGGTGTACCAGATGGTGAAAGTGCTGATGGATGTATCCAATACAGATTATATACATTCACAGTTACTGATGATTGTGGCAATTCAGATACTGAAACCACTAGAGTCGCTAGAGAATATGATGAGACCAAACCAGAGATTGCTGATGTACCGGATTTCCAGTTAGATACTTGTAATGAAGATTGGCCAACAAAATTAACGACAACTTGGACAGATAACTGTGCTGATGGTGGTTCAGTTGAATCAGATGCAGGAGTAGCTGATGGTGAAAGTGCAGATGGTTGTATTCAATACAGACTTTACACATTTACTGTTACTGACGACTGTGGAAATTCAGATACTGAAACGACGCGAGTAGCCAGAGAATATGACATGACTGATCCTGTCTTTATTAACATTCCAGATGATATTGTTTTAGATTGCTCAGAAGATATTCCAGCAATGACAGAATTAGAATGGACAGACAACTGTTCTGGAACTGGTAAAGTTTTTGGTGAGGATAGTGAAATCGAAGGTGCTTGTGGAATAATTACCAGAACTTGGACTTATACTGACGAATGTGGAAACACAGCGACAGCAACACAAATGATTACCATTGAAGATAACGAACCACCAGTACTGGAATGTGTTTGTGATATCATGGTAGGAAATAGTGAAAGCACAGATTGTGAAGCTTATGTCAATATAAATAATGTGATCGCAACTGATAATTGTGGCGAACCGACATTAACTTATAGTCATGACATTAATGGAACCTTCCCAATAGGTGATACTGTTGTAACTGTAACAGCAGAGGATTCTTGTGGAAATAAGTCAACCTGCGAGTTTACTATTACAGTTGTAAATAATTGTATGACTGATTGTTGTGAAGTAGGTAATAAACCAAGTGTAATGACCTTTACCTATACAGGTGAAGATTGTTCCGCTACCATGACAACTCAAGGTGCTGATAAATATGGATGTAATGGAGATCCAGCAATGGCTCCAACTGTTTATATTATTGCAAGCAGCGGAGATAATGGATCTGGAGAGGTTTATTTTTCTGGAGAAGTTAATCTAAATGAATTCTATACGATAAGTGCAGCAAATGCTGGTCAAAGTCAATTGAATAATAATACAATAATTACAATTTATGATAGTCAAGGTGGAAACATTTTACAAGTTTCAAATTTCCACGCTTCATGTTCGCAGCCGCTTGGAAGTGGTGATCAGTTTGGAGCTAACTTAATAAATGGAATTCAATTTGATGATGGCTATGTATGTGGCGAAGTTGATGCACCTCCAATTCCTGAGGATTGCTGTGACTTAGGCAGTAAACCAAGTATAATGACATTTACCTATACAGGTGAAGATTGTTCAGCTAGTATGAACACACAAGATCCAAGTAAGGCGGAATGTTTAGGTGACCCAGCCATGTCAGCAAGCGTTTTTATTGTCGTAAGCGATGGTGGTTCAGAAATTTATTTTGAAGGCACCGTTGGAATAAATGAAATGTATACTATAAGTGCGGCTAATGCAGGTCAAACGCAATTGAACAATAATACCATTATTTATATTTATGCCTATGAAGGTGGACCACTATTACAAGAGTCTAACTTCCATGCATCATGTTCTCAACCTTTAGGCAGTGGCAACCAATTTGGTGCTAACTATGTGAATGGAATCCAGTTTGATAATGGTTATGTTTGTGGCGAAGTTGATGCACCTCCAATTCCTGAGGATTGCTGTGATCTAGGAAGTAAGCCAAGTGTGATGACCTTTACTTATACTGGTGAGGATTGTTCTGCAAGTATTGGCACACAAGATCCTGATAAGGCCGAATGTGCTGGTGATCCAGGAATGGATGATTCTGTATATATCGTTGCCAGTGATGGCGGTTCTGAAATTTATTTTGAAGGCACCGTTGGAATAAACGAAATGTATACCATAAGCGCTTCAAATGCAGGTCAAAGTCAATTGAATAATAATACCATCATATACATTTATGCTTATGAAGGTGGTCCATTATTACAAGAGGCTAATTTCCATGCATCTTGTTCACAACCTTTAGGCAGTGGCAACCAATTTGGTGCTAACTATGTGAATGGAATCCAGTTTGATAATGGTTATGTTTGTGGCGAAGTTGACGCACCTCCAATTCCTGAGGATTGCTGTGATAGTGGATACAAGCCAACAATGATCAGTTTCAAGTATACAGGTGAAGATTGTTCAGCCAATGCAACTCAACAATCAGCAGACAAATATTCCTGTGACACCTATTCAGCATTACCTGATACTGTATATATTATTGCAAGTAGTGGCGAAGATGGATCAGGCGATATTTGGTTCTCAGGTGAAGTTGGACTTAATCAATCGTACACAATTTATTCTCAATATAGCGGAGCAGATAACTTCCCGTCTAATACGGTGATTACAATTTATGATGGCTTAGGAGGTTCTATACTTCAACGTTCGAATTTCCATACTTCATGTTCTCAGCCATTAGGCAGTGGCAACCAATTTGGTGCAAACCTCATTGAAGGAATCTTGTTTAATGATGGTTATATCTGTGGTCAAGTTTGTCTTCCGCCAGAATCTGAAATACCAGAAGATTGCTGTGATCTTGGAAGTAAGCCAAGCGTGATGACCTTTACCTACACAGGTGAGGATTGTTCTGCAAGTATCGGAACACAAGATCCAGATAAAGCTGAATGTTTAGGTGATCCAGCAATGGCAGCAAGTGTTTATATTGTTGCAAGTGATGGCGGTTCTGAAATTTATTTTGAAGGCACCGTTGGAATAAACGAAATGTATACCATAAGTGCTTCAAATGCAGGTCAGGGCTCATTAAATAATAATACCATCATATACATTTATGCTTATGAAGGTGGTCCATTATTACAAGAGGCCAATTTCCATGCATCTTGTTCACAACCTTTAGGCAGTGGCAACCAATTTGGTGCCAACTATGTGAACGGCATATTGTTTGACAATGGTTATGTCTGTGGTGAAGTAGATGCGCCTCCAATTCCTGAGGATTGTTGTGATATTGGTGATAAGCCAAGCGTAATGACATTTACCTACACAGGTGAGGATTGTTCAGCTAGTAATACTGGACAAGATCCAGATAAAGCTGAATGTTTAGGTGATCCTGGAATGGCATCTAGTGTTTATATTGTAGCAAGCAATGGTGGTTCTGATATTTATTTTGCAGGAACTGTAGGCTTAAATGAAACGTATACCATTAGTGCCTCTAACGCAGGGCAAAATTCATTGAGTTCTAATTCTATATTATATATCTATGCTTATGAAGGCGGACCATTATTGCAGGAGTCTAATTTCCATACATCATGTTCACAACCTTTAGGTAGTGGTAACCAATTTGGTGCTAACTACGTTAACGGCATTTTGTTTGATAATGGATATGTTTGTGGCGAAGTAGATGCACCACCAGCTCCTGCTGACTGCTGTGATGTTGGTAACAAGCCAAGCGTGATGACCTTTAAATATACTGGTGAAGATTGTACAGCAAGTAACAATACTCAAGACCCAAGTAAGGCTGAATGTTCTGGTGATCCAGGTTTTGCTGCAAGTGTCTATATTGTTGCAAGTGATGGTGGTTCAGAAATTTATTTCTCAAACATTGTTGGTCTAAACGAAACATATACGATCAGTGCAGCTAATGCAGGGCAAAACACTTTAAACAATAATAGCATTATTTATATTTATGCTTATGAAGGTGGTCCTTTGTTACAAGAAGCTAATTTCCATGCATCTTGTTCACAGCCTTTAGGTGCTGGAAATCAATTTGGAGCGAATTTCGTTCAATCTATATTGTTTGAAGATGGTTACTATTGTGAATTCGTTGATGAACAACCTAATGAGATCAATAATAATGGTGATGTTAATTTTGGTAAAACAATTCTAACACCTGATGAAAATATCATTATGAATGTTTATCCGAATCCATTTAAGCTAAGCGCATCGATAAACTTCACAATGGTAAATGACGATAAGGTGACTGTTGAAGTTTACAATTTAAGAGGTCAATTGGTTGAAACCCTTTTCCAAGGTCAAATAAGAGGAGGCCAATTCAATCAGGTTACCTTTAATCCAAAAGAAACAATGGCCGCAGGAATCTATCTTGTGAAATTGTATTCTGAATCTGGAATTGTGCAACATAAGCGATTGATCTATAGACCCTAAAAATCAATCTTAATTCCTAAAAAAAAAAGCTTCCATATACCTGGAAGCTTTTTTTTGTGACAACATTGAACCTAATTCAGAACATACGATCTCATTGAGATCCCTGGTCGAATACAGAGGTTGAAATTGTCCTACGGTCAGAACCAATTTTAGAATAACTATCGTCATAACTGAGCGTCATATTTTGGAATTCTTTAACGTCTGTCATTAATATCGAAGTGCTTTTTTTCGTAATTTTAAAGGACATGAAAACATTACTGTTAGCAGTTGTTAGTTTATTGTTTTGGGTTCCTACAAGTTCTCAAAACAGGGAGGATGCCAAAAATGCACGTAATGAACGTATTCAGGATGCCTATGAAGCTGCCAAAGATCTTGTTGAGACCAGACAATTCACATTTCGATCAAATTGGATGAATACCCAAGGTGGTAAGCGCATTCAATTAGACGCAGGATCTGGTTACCTCACGTTGAATGAAGATCAGGCCAATGCCTATTTTCCTTATTTTGGTACAGTAAGAGTGGCCACCATGTACGAAGGTGGCGGCATAGAATTCGACACTCAAATTGAAGATTTCGAGATCAAATACAATGATGAGCGTAAGATCATAAACATTACGTTTATGGTTGCTGCAAAAAAAGAGCGCTACGAAGTACTCATTCAATTATATAAAGGCTTAAAAGGCTCGGTAACCGTTTTCAGCAATAAAAGAGATCAGATTTCTTATGATGGTTATTTTAAAGCAATCGAACACTAAGTTGCCTAACATGTGATGCCATTTTAATACAACCTTTTCAGAATAATATGCCCAAAGAAATGTAATTGACTTACTTGCAAATACAAAGTCATGATGCAATTTATTATAATTCTTATGATGTCATTTGGGCATCTGACACCTGCTTCAGCGAGTGATCAATCCATTCCCACCGTTCAAGAATTAACCAATTTTTTTAGCAATAGTAATATCCTTATCACCTATAGGGAAGGCGAAGTTATTTATGGTACCTATTATTTTCTGGAAATTCATTATTGTCCGCAAGGCTACGGACTCTATGGAAGTACTGTAAAGAAAACCGTTTTGGGCAATGAACAACGTTCTAATTGGCAAGAATTTGGTCAGTGGAAGATCATGGAGAACAACGGTTTGGTAGGTATTTACTATCAGGCCACCACAGGAGCACAAGATTTTGTGCCGATCTATAAACTGGGAAACGGCGATTATTTTATTCGAGAAGGGGTCTCCATCGTCAAGCAAGGACCAGCTATTTGTAATTAATAGATCAATAGTGTAACAAATCTATCGTAATCTTATCTTATATATAAATCAATCAATCAACCACAATGAAAAAATTACTCTTACTATTCGTATGTAGCTTTGTATTACAAGCTACCGCACAATCGACCTTAACAGCAGAACAATGGCGTGAAGACCTGAAATTCATTCAAAACACCGTACATGCTGATTATCCGTTTTTATTTAAAAAAACAACTGCAGAAGAATTTGATGCAGCTGTAAAAGAACTTGACAAGGCCATACCTGAGCTCCAGGATCATGAGATCGTGGTGGGGTTCTCGAAGATCATTGCCTTGTTTAAATACGGTCATACCGATATCAGTTTTCGGCATGAAACTTATGCCTTTAGGAATTTCCCATTCTGTTTGTATCAGTTTAATGATGGCATTTACATTCAAGGCACACATCGCGACCATGAGAACGCGCTTGGTGCTAAAGTTACAGCCATTGGTGGCGTTCCAATAGACAAAGCCTTAGCAACCATTTATCCCGTTGTTAATTCTGAGAACGAACAATATTTCAAGGCCTTTGGGATCAACTATTTACGTTTTCCGGAAGTCTTACATGCCACAGGTCTGACCAAAAAATTATCTGAGACCATTACGCTGACCCTTGAAAAGGAGGGAAGGGTATTTGATCATGAGTTCAAGGTCATGCCAAAAGGCGAACGGCCTCCGGTGAAGTATAGCCTGATTCAACAGGAAGGCGATTGGCTGGAAGCCAGAGATCAGTCGGTGACACCTCAGTATTTAAAGCATCTGGATAAGCATTATTACTATGAGTATTTACCGGAAAATAAGACGGTATATGTACGACAAAGCTCTGTGTTTCATGACCCTACAGAAGACATCTCTACTTTTTATAATAGGGTATTCAACTTTATAGAAAGCAATGCAGTTGAGCGCCTGGTCATAGATGTGAGATTAAATGGTGGTGGCAATAATTTCAACAATAAAGATGTGATCACTGGCATTATTAAAACAAAAAAGATCAATCAAGTTGGCAAGCTCTTTGTGATCCTTGGCCGACGCACATTTTCGGCCTGCCAGAATTTAGTTAATGAAATGGACAATTACACCAATGCCATTTTTGTAGGAGAGCCTACATCTGAGAACATCAATTTTTATGGCGACAACAATGAGCTCATGTTACCAAATTCAGGCATTCCAATTTATTTGTCCTGGGCCTGGTGGCAGGACAAACCGCAGTGGCATAACGGTCCTTGGTTGGCACCGCATATTGCCGTTGACATGAGTTTTGCCGAATACAGCAGCAATCAGGACCCGGTGTTACAAACGGCCCTGGAATTCTCTTCTGAGAACTTTGTGTTGGATCCCATGCAGTACATGACCGATCTCTATCAGCGTGGGGAGTCTGAAAAACTGTTAACCGAGGTCAAAGCCATGATCGCCGATCCCAAATACCAGTTTTTTGATTTTGAGGCCGAATTGAATACGGCCGGTTATAACATATTAGGCGGTGGAAATGTTGGCGAGGCCATTGCGGTCTTTAGTTTTGTGACCCAGCTCTTTCCAGACTCTGCCAATGCCTGGGACAGTCTGGCTGAGGGCTATTTAAAAGCAGGGGATAAGGTCAAGGCCACAGAGTACTATACCAAGGCCTTAAATATGGATCCAGAGGGCCCGACGGGGAAGAATGCTAAGCAAAAACTTTTGGAGTTAAGGCATAGTAAGCATTAAAAAAATATTAACATTAATTTTTAAATATAGAATATATTCTATATATTTAAACGTGTTTTATCATAAAATACGTTTGTATTATGGAAAAAATATCTTTAAAAAGGGGGTATATTATTTTATTAATTAAAATTAGTCTATTCAGTTGTTCAAAATTTGATGATCAAATTTATTATTCAACAAATGATTTCGGAAATCGAAATTCGATATGTAATTTATCCTTACAAGCAGAATTTAATGATATTATGGAATTGAATGATTATATAGATTTGAATGTATATTTTAGCTTAGAAAACACATTATTTTTTGATTCTGTTCACGATTTTTATAATCTTTTAAATGTTAATGAAAACATTTTTGATAATTATAGTATTACAGAATCCTCAAATAGCATATTTGAAACTAGATTTAGAGTTTTTTATAATAAATCATCAAGTTTAGATTTTGAAATATTGTATAAATTAGAAGATGAAAATATCAATCAAGATTTCATGGTGATCAATTTAGAATCTTCATTTGGAGGAATAAGTGTAGGAAGAGATTGGATTGAACAATTATCTCAAACTTCTTTTTTTAGCGGTAATGTTGTCATTGATTATCATGGCTATCTAAAGTACAATCTAATTATAAACAATATTGGAGTAGCGTATTATGATTACAAGCACTATAAAATCGTTTTAGACATACATACCGGGTTTCCTATTTCGATTTTGATACTAGACTCATAAAATTACAACTAGAAATAATCTCCAATTTTATCCCAAAATGATTTCGGTTTGATCTTAAATTCTTCTTCAAGTTCTTCTAAAGACTTACTTACTTCACTTATTTTATTGAACATTTTTGCACGTAATAAGTAAATTGACGGAATGACAATTGCCATTATAGGTAGTAAATATATAAGTTGAAATTCATCAAAAAACTCATTTTCAGAATTTAAATATCCTATTATTTGATATATGTACATAGCAATCGGTACTAAAAGAGCATGATACCACCAATGTCTACATGTAAAAAACCATAAAAGCAATAATAAAAGAGGTACAATTTTGCCTGTAAGAGTCCAAGCTACAAGCTGAACACTTTCGTAATATTTGCTATCATATGTAAATAAGAAAGTGTTCCAAACTTTAACATCGGGAACACTTTCATAAAGATAAAATATGTATGGTGTAATTGCAATTAGAGTGGCAATAATACTGCCAACGATAATAACTTTACTGTCCTTACTATTATCCTTGTGGCGGAATTTTAATTTTCTTTCCGTCAATGTTTGTTGTAGTTTGCTCATTTAGGTCTATGATGTTAGTTGCTTGCGCAGTAAACAGTACACCTCCAAAAATGGCAATTGCGAGTAAAAACTTCTTCGTTTTCATAATTCAAGGGATTTAATTAATTAAATAACTATTACAAAGTTAGTTTTGAACGGTCTCAAAAACTGTTAATGAAATGTTAAATTCAATCGTGTAAATCTCTTGAACACTACGGTTTTACCGTACTTTTGCGATTCTTGCTTGCGTGTCGTTTACGTTTTTTTAATAAAAATTATTAACTTTTTTCTAAAATTCTATTCACAAGCTCCAAATCGAGGGCTCTGGAGCCACTTTTATGCATTTTTAAAGACAATTTTACCGCCTCTTTTGGCAACAAAACGTCAATTTTACCCGGCCACTCCATAAATATCCAATGACCAGATCCTAAGTAATCTTCTATCCCAATATCTAAGGCTTCCTCCGCATCCCGTATCCTGTACATGTCAAAATGATATACCTTATCATTCGTAACCTCATACTCATTTACCAAAGAGAAGGTCGGACTTGTTACATCTTCTGTTCCGCCCAAGGCCTTTACCAAAGCCTTGATCAAGGTCGTCTTTCCTACGCCCATCTCACCATAAAACAAAATGGTCTTGCAATCAACTTTGTCAAGTACCTCTTTTGCAATAGTTTCAATTTCATCAAGCTTAAAGATCACTCTAAAACAGATTAATTACACTGCAATAATAAGAACAAATTTACAAAAAAACAACAAAAAACTGCATTTTATCGATGTTTTATGCATTTCAAAGGATTTTTTACCTTGGATCTAAGACCACAAACGGAATGATAACTTCTTCTAAACTTACACCACCATGCTGGTAGGTATTCCTGTAATAACTCACATAATGGTTGTAATTATTGGGGTAGGCAAAGAAAAGATCGCCCTTGGCAAAAATAAAGGAACTGCTCATCGTGATCGAAGGCAATCCTATATGCTTAGGATCACGCGCCGCATACACTTCCTTGTCTTCAAAAGTAAGACTGCGACCGGTTTTATATCTTAAATTTAAACTGGTATCACGATCACCAATGACCTTAGACGGATGTTTGACGTTTATGGTACCATGATCTGTGGTAAGAATTAATTTAAATCCGAGCTGCTGCGCCTGCTGAATGATCTCAAACAATGGCGAATTCTTAAACCAGCTTACGGTTAAACTGCGATAAGCCTTGTCATTTGATGCCAGCTCCTTGACCACTTCCATTTCTGTTTTAGAATGCGAAAGCATATCCACAAAATTATACACGATCACAGTGAGATCATTGTCCTTTTTCGATTTGAAATTTTCCACCAATTTTTTACCAGATTTAAGACTCGTGATCTTAAAATATTCAGACCTGAGATCGCCCAATCCTAAACGGCGTAACTGCGCCTGTAAAAAGTTGTTTTCATGCAGGTTTTTACCGCCTTCATCGGTGTCGTTCTTCCAAAGATCTGGATGCTTTTTTTCCATCTCACTTGGCATCAAGCCCGAAAAAATGGCATTACGTGCATATTGCGTCGCTGTTGGTAATATGCTGTAATAAGGCTCTTCTTTCGCTATTTTGTAATAATTATTTATAATGGGTTCAAAGGCCTTCCATTGATCATATCTTAAATTGTCGATCACAATAAATAGGGTGGGTTGGTCCTTGCTCATTTCAGGCACGACCTTTTCCTTAAAAAGTTGATGCGATAAAATGGGCGCATCAGTACTGCCATCAAACCAGTTTTCATAGTTTTTTTCGATGAATTTTCCGAACTGATTATTAGCTTCGCTTTTTTGAGATTCTAATATCTCAAACATGGCGGGATCATCAACATCTTCTAATTTGATCTCCCAGTAGATCAGCTTTTGATAGAGGTCTATCCATTCGTCATAACTGTTCACCATAGACATGTCCATGGCAATTTTCCTGAACTCCTGCTGATAGCTCGAAGTTGTTTTTTCGGTGACCAATCGGGTATGATCTAAATTCTTCTTTAAACTTAAAAGGATCTGATTCGGATTTACAGGTTTTATAAGATAGTCTGCGATTTTACTGCCTATGGCTTCTTCCATAATGTATTCTTCTTCACTTTTAGTGATCATCACCACTGGAAGATTCGCCCTTTTTTCTTTGATCTCAGACAAGGTCTCAAGTCCCGTCAATCCTGGCATATTTTCATCCAGGAAAACAATATCAAAGTTCTGGTCATCAATGATCTCAATGGCTTCCATACCACTTTGACAGGTGGTGACCTTATATTGTTTTTGTTCAAGGAATAAAATATGCGGTTTCAATAGATCTATCTCATCGTCGACCCAAAGAATGTTTATGTTGTTCATATAGTTATATTTGTAAATAATTAATGTAATGCTAGTTTGAATACAATAAACAAACTTAAAATATTTAACGACCCAATTTACGGTTTTATTACTATTCCGAATTCGTTAATATTTGATCTTATAGAACATCGATTTTTTCAAAGGCTGAGACGCATCACCCAAATGGGCATGTCCTATCTGGTTTATCCGGGTGCGCATCACACACGGTTTCACCATGCCTTAGGATGTATGTACTTGATGCAAAAAGCGGTCAGGATCCTTCGTTTTAAAGGCGTTAGCATTTCCGAAGACGAAGAAAATGCCCTTTATATTGCTATTTTATTGCACGATATTGGTCATGGTCCTTTTAGCCATGCCATGGAACATAGCATTGTAAACGACACAGCCCATGAAGACATTTCTTTGCTTTTTATGGAAGAACTGAATGAAGATTTTAACGGAAGTTTAACGCTTGCCATTAAAATTTTTAAAGGGGAGTACCATAGAAAATTCATGTATCAACTTATTTCAAGTCAATTAGACATGGATAGGGCAGACTACCTGAAGCGTGATAGTTTTTACACTGGTGTGGCCGAAGGAAATATCAATAGTGAACGGCTTATTACCATGTTCAATGTTGTAGATGATCAATTGGTCATAGAAGAGAAAGGCATCTATTCCATCGAGAAATTTTTGACGGCAAGACGATTGATGTATTGGCAGGTTTATTTGCATAAGACAAGTTTGGTTGCCGAGCAATTGCTCATCAGAGTGCTTCAGCGTGCCAAGTATTTATATAAAAATGGTACTCACCTAAATGGGAGCAAGGCCTTAACTTATTTTCTTGAACACGATATTTCTAAACAAGATTTTTCTTCGGAAGTACTGGAAATTTTTGCACAACTTGATGATTATGATATTATTTCGGCACTTAAGGAATGGCAATATCATGACGATTTCGTCTTAAAACATCTAAGCGATATGCTTATCAATCGCGACCTGCTTAAAATAAAGATCAAAGATAAACCCTTCAATGAACGGGACCTGGAAAAACATAAAAACGCGCTTATTTCAAAATATAAGATCAGTTCTGAAGAAAGCGAATACTTCGTATTCTCAGGAGAAGTTTCAAATCAGGCATATGACCGAAAATCGGAGGCGATTAAAATCATTAATAAATCTGGAAAAGCACAAGAAATCACCAAAGCTTCTGACCACTTGAATTTGAATGTTTTGTCAAAAGAAGTCACCAAGTATTATATATGTTATCCAAAAGAGAAACTTTAGGACATTTTTTATACTTTTGCGACAGATGAAATTTACCGCAGCACAAATAGCAGGCATTCTGGAAGGCGATGTCGTTGGCAATCCCGACGTTGAAGTTTCGAAGCTGGCAAAAATTGAAGAAGGAACATTGGGTTCATTAACCTTTCTAGCCAATCCGAAATACACATCTTTTATTTACAGCACAAAGGCTTCCGTGACAATAGTCAATAAAGACTTTCTGCCAGAAGAGGAGATTTTTACCACACTTATTAAAGTGGACGATGCTTACAAATCATTTTCCAAGTTATTAGAATATTATAATCAGGTAAAGCTAAATAAAACAGGAATTGAACAACCCTCGTTCATATCAGAAACCGTTAAATATGGTGAAGGCATTTATATTGGCGCATTTTCCTATATCGGAGAGAATGTTGAAATTGGCGAAAATGTAAAGATCTATCCCAATAGTTTTATTGGTGATAATGTTACCCTAGGTAATAATGTTGTACTCTTTGCTGGTGCAAAGATCTATTCCGATTGTGTTGTTGGAAATGATTGTGTCATTAATTCCGGTGCTATTATTGGCGCCGACGGGTTTGGGTTTACACCTAACGAAAAGGGAGAGTATTCGAAAGTGCCACAAACTGGGAATGTCATATTAGAAGATAATGTAGATATTGGTGCAGGCACAACTATTGATCGTGCGACTTTAGGGTCGACCGTTATACGAAGTGGCGTTAAATTGGATAATCAAATTCAAATAGCACATAACGTTGAAATAGGTAAAAATACTGTGATCGCTGCACAAACAGGCATTGCGGGTTCTACAAAAATTGGAGAAAATTGTCAGATAGGAGGACAAGTTGGAATTGTTGGTCATATCACTATTGGCAATAATGTCAAAATTCAGGCTCAATCTGGAATTGGGCGAAATGTAAAGGATAATGAAGTGCTACAAGGTTCTCCTGCATTGGCCTATGGAGATTACAATAAATCATATGTCTATTTTAAAAACTTACCTAAAATTGTAAAAGGTATCTATGATATCGAAAAAAAATTGAGTGATAATGAGTAGTACGGAAACGAAACAAACAACTATAAAGAAAGAAGTTTCACTTAACGGTGTTGGACTTCACACAGGTATGGATGTTACATTAACGTTTAAACCGGCTGAGGCCAATCATGGTTATGCGTTCAAGCGTGTTGATCTAGAAGGTAGCCCTATTATTGAGGCCGATGCCAATTATGTGACCAATACACAACGTGGGACATGTCTTGAAAAAAATGGGGTTGTCATTCAAACCTGCGAGCATGTTCTTGCCGCTTTAGTTGGTCTTGAAATTGATAATGTCCTTATTGAAATGAATGCTGCTGAACCACCTATTATGGACGGATCATCTAAGTTCTTTGTTCAAGCTTTAGAATCAGCAGGTGTGGCCGAACTAGAGGCCAACCGTGAAGAATATATTGTTAAGGAGGTTATTTCTTATGTTGATGAAGAATCTGGAAGTGAGATAACAATTATTCCTTCAGATGAATATCAGGTCACGGCCATGGTCGATTTTGGCACTAAGGTCCTCGGGACTCAAAATGCAACTTTACAGCATATTTCTGATTTTAAAACGGATATTGCCGAAGCGCGAACATTTAGTTTTTTGCATGAAATTGAAACTTTACTGGAACATGGCCTCATAAAAGGCGGTGATCTAAATAACGCTATTGTTTATGTAGATAAAGAATTATCGCCGGAAACAATGGAGCGTCTTAAGGATGCTTTTAAGAAGGACAATATTGCAGTAAAGCCAAATGGCATTTTAGATAATTTGACCTTACATCATCCAAATGAAGCGGCCCGACATAAATTATTAGATGTTGTAGGTGATCTGGCACTAATAGGAACACGACTGAGAGGCAAGGTTATTGCCAATAAACCAGGACATTATGTGAACACCCAATTCGCAAAAAAAATGTCTAAGATCATTAAAATTGAGAAGCGTAATAAAGTGCCTCAAGTTGATCTAACGAAAGAACCGTTAATGGATGTGAATAAGATCATGGACATGCTTCCTCACAGACCTCCTTTTTTGCTGGTTGATAAAATAATTGAACTTTCAGAAACACACGTTATAGGTCTGAAAAATGTGACCATGAATGAGCCATTTTTTGTCGGACATTTTCCTGGTGCACCAGTGATGCCCGGCGTTTTACAAATTGAGGCTATGGCACAAACTGGAGGGATACTGGTTTTAAGTACGGTTCCAGATCCAGAAAATTATTTGACCTATCTTTTAAAAATCGATAATGTACGGTACAAACATCAAGTGGTACCCGGTGACACCTTGATCTTTAAATTAGATCTGTTATCACCAATAAGACGCGGAATTTGCCAAATGGTAGGCCGTGCATATGCCAATGGGAAACTTGTTTCAGAAGCTGAAATAATGGCTCAAATAACTAAAGTTAAATAATTATGAATCAGCCTCTTGCATACGTTCATCCTGGAGCAAAAATTGCTAAAAATGTTGTCATCGAACCCTTTACGACCATTCATAATAACGTCATCATAGGTGAGGGAACTTGGATTGGTTCAAATGTCACCATAATGGAAGG
>JABDMU010000066.1 GCA_013001285.1 Flavobacteriaceae bacterium | reverse complement strand
CAATAATACAACCCGTATCTACTCGTAAGGTTTCTCCAGCTTGCAATATTTTTTTGGCCATGGTGCCACCAGCATGAACAAAAGCCATGCCATCACCTTCCAACTTTTGCATGATAAAGCCTTCGCCTCCAAAGAGTCCGCGTCCTAATTTTTTTGAAAACTCAATACCTACGCTTACTCCTTTAGCAGCACATAGAAATGCATCTTTTTGACAAATAAATTTTCCACGAAATTCAGTAAGATCAATGGGCAGGATCTTTCCCGGATAAGGTGAAGCAAAAGAGACATTTCGTTTACCTGACAGCGTGTTGTAAAAGGCGGTCATGAATAAACTTTCTCCCGTGAGAATACGTTTTCCAGCGCCAAGGACCTTACTTAAAAAGCCTTTATCTTTTATAGAGCCGTCCCCAAAAATGGTTTCCATTTTAATGCCGTCATCCATCATCATAAAGCTTCCAGCTTCAGCAACAACGGCTTCCTGTGGGTCGAGTTCAATTTCAACATACTGCATTTCTTCCCCATAAATGCGATAGTCTATTTCATGTGATGTCATAATACTTTGCTTTTTTTTCGATTGATTCCTTTATTGGTTGTTGATTCCAGATATTTGTTACACTTTAGATCTAACTTTTAGCGACCATTCAAAATTAAAATTGGATACTTCTACCGCGTCGGCATTGGTGCCAATTGCATTGAGCCAAACGGTTTGTCCTTCGCCTGTAGCAATAGCATTGGCAATTGCTTCATCGATCTTTTTACCTTCATTACAAGCAAAGGTTATTCTTCCTGTAGCCTTCTTCGAAAAAGAGGCATTGTTGTTTGCAACTAGCATTGATATTTGTTGTCCGCTATCTCTAATTTTTCCCAATACCAATGCACCAGTGGTCAATTCGGCGCCCATACCTTGAACAGCCCAGAACATGGATTTAAACGGATTTTGATTGATCCAGCGATGTTTTACTGTTACGACACATGTTGTATCATTGATAGATTTCACGCGGACTCCCGTAAAGTAGGCAGCTGGCAATTTTAAGAGGTTAAATAAATTTACTTGTCTTGCAGTAAGCTTCATACTCGATTAACGTTTTCACAAAATTACCCTTTTAAATTTAGACTTCAAATGTTAATTTTTTGTTAAAGTATACTACTATGTTTTGCATAATACCTGTTTTTAGATATATATTTGCATAAGATACTATTATACGTTTTTAATTATGCTGACAAACAATCAAAAAAATATCGCTACGATAATTCATCTATCTACCTTTGCACAGTACTTTTTCCCTTTTGGAAATTTTATTTTACCAATAGTGCTGTGGACGCTAAACAAGGATAAATCTGATTTTGTGGATACACATGGGAAACAAGCTATCAACTTTCAATTAAGTTTATTGATTTATGGAATTGGAATTTCAATCATTGCCGTTCCACTATTTATTCTAACCTTCATCGACAGATTTCCGACAGAACATATTTTTAATCATCGACATATATATATTGATTCACCAAATTGGGCTGATGCTTCGGGCATGATTATTTTTGCAATTTTGGCTGGCATTATTGCTTTGGCCATATTCGTACTCAATGTTGTACTGGTGATTACCGCAGCATCAAAAGCAAATAATAAAGAAATTTATAAATATCCTCTAACCATACAATTTTTAAAATAATATCATCAATCAAACATCAATCAAAAAATGAACAGTTATTATGAACCTAAATTCTATACACAATGATAAATAAGGAATTACTGTGGTTATTAGAACAAAAACAAATACGAACACATGAAAATTGAAAATACAAAAGCGCAAATGCGAAAAGGCGTTCTCGAGTATTGCATCTTATCGGTTTTAAAAGATGAAGATGCCTACGTTGCAGAAATTCTCGGCACTTTAAAAGATGCCAAACTGCTCGTAGTTGAAGGGACAATATATCCTTTGCTTACACGCTTAAAAAACGCAGGATTGCTCAATTACCGTTGGGAAGAATCAACTTCTGGACCCCCAAGAAAATATTATGGATTAACTGAAATGGGGAAGCTTTTCTTAAATGAATTGAACACCACTTGGAGTGAATTACAAAATGCAGTTAACCTAGTAACAAGTCAAAAAACAACAAAAAAATGAATAAAACAGTCAACATAAATTTAGCAGGTATTTTCTTCCACATCGATGAAGATGCATACTCAAAATTGCAGCGCTATCTTGATGCTATAAAACGTTCATTTACTGACTCACAAGGGCGAAACGAGATCATTGCCGATATTGAGGCGCGAATCGCAGAACTCTTTAACGAGCGTGTTCAAAATGAAAAGCAAGTCGTATCAATAAAAGAGGTAGATGAAGTCATAGCCATCATGGGTCAACCAGAAGATTATATGGTAGACGATGAGATATTTGATGATGAACCAAAAAAACAACGCGCTTCCAGTTCAAGAAAATTATTTAGAGATACTGATAACGCCTATATAGGTGGTGTTTCAGCAGGACTCGCTCATTATTTTAATATAGACACCTTGTGGATACGATTAGCATGGGTGATCCTATTCTTTGGAATGGGAACAGGTGTCCTACTTTATATTTTGCTTTGGGTACTCATGCCCGCAGCAGAAAGTACTGCAGACAAACTGGCGATGTCGGGAAAGCCTATCAACATTACTAATATAGAAGAAAAAGTAAAAGAAGGGTTTAGTAATGTTAAAGACAGTCTGGACGATGTCGCAGACCGAGTTAAAAATGGCGATTATGAAAAAGTTGGCAATAAGGTCAAATCTACATCGCGCTCATTTTTTGACGCCCTTGGGAACGTGATCATGTTCTTTTTTAAAATTATCGGTAAATTTATTGGTATTATTTTGATCATTGTTGGAGCCACTACCTTGTTCGCTTTGATCGTTAGTTTACTGTCAGTTGGTGTAGCAGATATGTTCCATTTTGATGGTTTCAATTTTGCTGATGTCGTTTATGCCTCAACGCTCCCGATTTGGATTATTTCCATCTTAGCATTATTTGCAGTGGGCATTCCTTTCTTTTTCATTTTTATTCTCGGTTTAAAAATATTGGTGAACAATTTGAAACCTCTTAATAGAATGGTTAACATTACCTTATTAGGACTTTGGCTTGCGTCAATTATTACCTTGGCAATTTTTGCAGCAAGAGAGGTTCAAGATTTTGCTCGTGAAGCGAGTGTAACCGATAAACAGGTCATTAATATAGCAGCAGCAGATACTTTGAAAGTGAGCATGGTAGGCAACGAATTTTATAACGATTACGTTTATCGTGATTACGATTATGATCTTGTAACAGATGAGAATGATAATAAATTGATCTATTCTTCTAATGTAAGATTGATCTTTAGATCAACTAAAGATTCACTAGGTTATATAAAGGTAGATAAAAGCGCCAGAGGTCCTAAATACAGCGCTGCAAAAGCAAGAGCAAATGCTATAAATTATAATTATGCATTGAATGGAAATACATTAAATCTTGATGGTTATTTCCTCATGGATGCCGAAAATAAATTTAGAGACCAGGAAGTAGAGATCATCGTCTATTTACCTGAAGGTACTATTCTATATGCCGACGATAATACCTATTCTTTTCATCGCAACTCTTCAAGTTATAGGGATATACTTGACAATGGCTTTGAAGAGCACTATTTAGAGATCATCGATCAAGACGTGAGATGCTTAGATTGCCCAGGCGATAAGAACTATAAAGTGCAAATTGATATCAAGGATGACGACTCGACATTTAAATATGATGAAGATGGCCTTGAGATCAAGGATGCTGATGTCAATATTAAAGTTAACCGCTCAGACAGCGATGACGAAGATGCAGATGTAAAAGTAAAAATTGATTCCTCGGGAATTCAGATCAAGTCAAATGATAATTAACAGTTCATACTTAAACTTTGACAGTTCGGTGCATCAAATTACATAGCATTGAAAATCAAACGTAAATTTAACTCAACAATCAAAAAATCAAAAAATTATGACAACACTAACAAAATTTATCGTCGGATTGATCGTCAGTATACTGATCATGTCCTGCCGTATTGATGGGGACTTCGGGTTCGGCGTTTCTGGAAATGGCCATATACAGAAAGTAGACCGTGATATCACAGGAGAATTCGATGAGATAGAAGTCAGCAGAGGTCTTGACGTCTATTTAACACAAAGCAATGACTTCTCATTGTCGGTTGAAGCAGACGAAAACCTGCATGACATTATCATGACCGAGATTGAGAACAACACCCTTTATATCTATGCCGATGAAAACATAAGGACAGCCAAGGCAAGAAAGGTCATGGTGAACTTCGAAGACGTATCAAAGATCTCGGCGACCAGTGGAAGCGATGTGTTTTCATCAAATATTATTAAAACCGAAAATTTAGATTTGACAACAACCAGTGGCGCAGATATGGAATTAGAAATAGACGTTGATGTGCTCGAATGTCGATCAACCAGTGGAAGCGATTTACGTGTTTCTGGACATGCCAATAAACTTTACGCCGAAGCAACCAGTGGAAGTGATATCAAGGCAGGTAATTTAAAGACCAGAATGTGTGAAGCTAAAGCGACAAGCGGCGCAGATATCACTGTAAATACTTCGGAAGAATTAATTGCAAAGGCTACAAGTGGTGGTGATATTAAATACCATGGTAATCCAGAGAAAATCACAAAAAAGGACGGCGTATCAGGCAGCGTTCGTAAACAATAAATCAATCAATCAACTATATCTTTATTCTTAAAGATTACTAATCAATCATGTTTTACCATCCTGAAATAATAATTTTGGGATGGTTTTTGTATATATTTGTTTTCATTAAATTGAAACATGATGAAGAAAAACGCCCTATTGACATGTGTTACCTTAGTAATTTTCAATGTTGCTTTCGGTCAAAGCAAAGAAAAGATAAAAGGTAGCAAAAATGTGATCACTCAAAATTATAGCATTGATGACTTTAACAGGATTGCTGTTGATGAAAAATTCAAGATCGATCTCATTGAAGGCAGCCAAGCTGCAGTCTTTATTGAGGCCGACGACAATCTTCACGATGTGATCAAATTTAATGTGGTAGACAGCACATTATATTTTGATACAACGCATAGAATAACAACAAGCAAGAAAATAAATATAAAGGTAACCTATACAAAAGCACTTAAACATATTGAAACGATTGAAGACGGTGAAATAAGTTCATTGACTTCAATCGATTTGGACGAACTTTTATTGGTGCACTCAGGCACGTCAAGAGCTTTTTTGAATATAAAAACACCAAAATTTAAGTTGATCAATAGCGACCGAGCGAAGATCAAATTAAATGTGACCACCAAATTGGCTTCCTTAGAATTGAATGATAATAGTAGAATTGAAGCTCTTTTTCAAGTTGATAGTATGCAAGTTGATCTCTACCAAAGGTCTGATGCAAAAATAGAAGGCAATGTTAATTATCTAAATATCCGAGCTGATAATTCATCAAATTTTGTAGGTAAAAATTTTACAAGTACGACCTGTGAAGTGATCACTGACTTAAATTGTGACGTATATATTCAGGTCCTTGAAAATTTAACGATTGAAGCCTCCGGAAATAGTGAGGTTTATATTTATGATAACCCAAAAATCGCATTGAATAAGTTTGTAGATAGTGCTAAACTTCATAAAAAGGAACTAAAGTAGATCCATTTAGATTTTTTTAGTTGCTATTTTAATTTTAAATGAAGGTCGAAAATTATATCAATTTCATCAGATACTACTATCAAACCAAGAGCTTTACTTGGTGCTTCAAGATTAAAATCGCTTAATTTTAAGTTCATACAACCATTGATTTGATAACCATTGTCTTTTTTAACGGTTAAAGGAATACTGAACAATTGTGAGCATCCAGCAATTTTAAGCTGAATATAGGCTAAAACAATATCATCTCTTTTGGGATGTAATGTGATCTCTTTAAGCTCAAGAATAATTCTTGGATAATATTCAGAATTAAGCAGTTTCTGAAAATCTTTATTCATCATTTTATTTCCACAATCAAAACAAGAATTATCAAGATTCAAAATGGTTTGGTTAAATCGATATTTATTGGGCTCGATCTGGTAGTCTGCTTCAATTTCTGAAGCAATTTCACTCATATTCAAATCACAAGAAAAACTATTGACATTTGTAGTTCCATAAATACTTAGAACACTATTATTTGATATAAATATATTTGTTGACTTAAGATTGTCAGCTTTATAAAACGAGAGAAGAATTAAGCTTAATATGACGATACCAAAGCGTTTCATGATCAACATTTTCTTTGAATTATTTCTCTAAATTAGAATTGTTTTTTAATAACTTCATACAAGACCTTGATTTTGTTTTAATCTTAGTCTTGTATGAAGTCATTTTTAAAATTTCAGTTCATCATATTAGAAACTGATGACCGTTTCGATCATAAAGCCATCAAACTTACCATCATGGAAAATACTTCCAGTATCATATCCATCATGCTTCTGGCTTACATATTCAAATTTAGCTAAAATATTGTCAGTCATAAACCAACCAGCAGCTAATTGAACTCTACTGATCTCGATATCATCACCACTAATATCTTCAGAATCTACTTTATTATAACGTCCGCCTAAATAGAATTTTTCATTTTTACCAAATCTATATATAACTTCACCGGCGAATTGTTTTGCGGTTCTTTCATCTGTTTCAGAATTAGCCTTACCTTTTGCCACCTCTACGGTTCCAAAAAATTCTAAGCCTTTATATTTCACAAATGGGTTTAACATTACAGCTGTAATCTCATTATTTAAAGATGGATTATAACGACCCGATCTAAAATTGCCTATAGCTGAAGCGTCAGAATCTTCTAAAACTAAATAGTAACGTGCGCCTGCACGGTCTGCGCTATAAAGATACGATCTTCTTACCGCTCCCGTATTATAAATAGATCCTGTAAGCCTTAATCTGAGATCCTCATCAATTTGGCTATCATAACCCAATTTAGCGATGAAAGATGCACCACCAGTATCTGGGTTATCAACAGCTTGATTTAATTTACCATTTGTAAATCCGATCATACCTAAGAACCCGTTGCGCTGATAATACAACTCAGCACCAACCTCTGTAGTAAAAGCATCCATAATCAAGTTCCCAACAAAAGGATTGTATATGGTATGTGAGTTATCACTTCTTCTAAAGTGCCCATCACCGTAATTGTTTTCCATATGACCTATTTTCAGGGTGGCATAGTTCATAAATTCTTCTAAAAAGCCTTCGCTAATAAAGTTCAGTTTATCAATTTGCAGATAACCGCCTTTTACGTAAGGTTCTGGATGGTGCCTTGAAGACAAATACGTTCTTAAATGCATTCTTACCCCGTCGTATAACGGAACGTCAAGATCTAAATTTGCTGTAGCCAAATTAAAATTTGTCCCAATCTCTTTTAATTCTACCGCTCCTGAATTTTCATGATCCAGAGCTTGTAATTGCAAGGTAGAAGACCCACCAATTCTTACTTTTACCCCGTTAAAGGTAGAAACAGAGTCCTTGGTTGTTTCAAATACATTGATTCCATTTTTATCTGGAGACCTGAAATTGTCTAAATTTCTATTTTGTCCGAACAGGGTTAAACCTGCTAGCATTAATAAGGAGAATAATGCTTGATTAATGATTGTTTTCATAGTGTGTAATTATTAGTTAAAATTGATTATTCAAAAATTGTATTAAACTTTATATTTATTAGATCACCCGTTTTTATGGTTCCTAATAAAGCTTTTGGAGGTTCTATATCAAATTCAGTCATTCTCAGTTCTATGTTTCCCATGACGAGCACTTTTTTATCTAGAGTTTGTAAAAAACATCTAAGATGGATAGACCTGGTTACACCTGCAATAGTTAAATCTCCAATTATTCCTACTTCGTAATAGGCATCCTTAACCTTATTAATCGCATTTACTTTAGTCATTTTAAAAACAATCTGACTAAACTCATCAGTCTTCAATGCTCTGTAGGTGTTTTTATCCATGCCATTTTTTCCACTTTTTAAACTTTCAGCGGTAACTACCACTTTTAATTTTGAAAGCACTACGGCTTCATCAATTTGAATGGCGATGGATCCTGAAAACTCAGTTGCATTGACATCCCAATCATGTAAACTTGAAGTTCCAGAAACTATCAAGGACGATTGTTTTTGATCTAATTTTAAGGATTGGGCAATTGCACCAGCATTAATAAAAAGACTTAATAATATTAATAATGTAAGTGATTTAAGTGAATTCATGATTTTATCTTTTTAATTTCTATTACAAAGTTCCTATTAACAGTTTGATAAAAACATGATTAATGTCAGTAGTATAAATAATTCAGATAAAATGGTATTTTTAACAATATTTTTATTAAATATTTAATTATTTAGCATTTTAAATAAAAAAACCGAAGTTTTCACTTCGGTTTTTTTATGATTTGATAATGATAATTATGCTTCGACAGAGCTTTCTTTAGCTGCTAAATAGCGCTCAGCATCTAAGGCAGCCATACATCCAGTGCCTGCTGCGGTCACTGCTTGACGATACACATGATCGGCTGCATCACCACTAACAAAAACACCCTCCACATTGGTTTTAGCAGTTCCAGGAACATTAATAATGTATCCTGTTTCGTCTAAATTTAAATACGCTTTAAATATATCGGTGTTTGGCTTATGACCAATGGCAACAAAAAATCCGGTAGCAGGGATATCCCAAACGTCTCCGGTAACATTATGTTTTACCCGCACACCAGTAACCACCTGTCCGTCACCAAGGACTTCTTCTGTCTCAGTATTGTATAAGATCTCTATGTTCTCCGTATTTTTTACACGAGCCTGCATGATCTTTGATGCTCTAAATTCATCTCGTCGCACAAGCATAGTTACTTTAGTACATAATTTTGATAAATAATGTGCTTCTTCACAGGCAGAATCTCCAGCGCCTACTATGACCACTTCTTGATTTCTATAGAAAAATCCATCACATACGGCACAAGCTGAAACTCCCCCACCCAATTTTAAATATTTTTGTTCTGATGGCAATCCTAAATACTTGGCTGTGGCACCAGTTGAGATGATGACCGTGTCACAGTGAATTTCTTTTTCGTCATTTATCCAAACTTTATGAACCTCATTTGAAAAATCTACTTTAGTAACCCATCCGTCACGAACATCAGTTCCAAACCGCTCGGCTTGCTTTTGCAGTTCAATCATCATTTCTGGACCAGTAATCCCATCAGGATACCCAGGATAATTCTCGACGTCATTAGTAGTCGTTAATTGTCCGCCAGGTTGAGTCCCTTGGTATAATACAGGGAACATATTTGCTCTTGAAGCATAGATTGCTGCAGTATATCCAGCAGGTCCAGAACCAATTATTAGACACTTTACTTTTTCAATAGTATCAGACATATTTTTTACGTTTTCTTTTGAGCAAAAATAACTTTTTTGCTAGAATGTATTGACCTAAGTTATTAACAGTTTTTTATAACAGAATAATTTTAGTCTATCAAAATAACAAGTTGTCTGAATTTTTTGTAAATTGTTTATACTCATAAAGACTTTATTAACATGAAAAACTATTTAATCTATTGCCTTATTGTTCTAATTTCTATTGCGTCCTGTAAGAATAGCAGCGACTCTTCAGAGGATATGGCAACTGCCAAAAATTCGAAAAACGCTTTAACTCTTGAAGGAGCTTGGGAACTTGTTAGCTTTTACAATTATGTTGATAACAAGGTTTCAGATACAATTTACAGGTCTGATAATTTAAAGCAAATTAAAATGTATACCAAAACCAAGGTCATGTGGTCAAAATCTTTACCCTCAGATTCTTTGGAATGGTTTGGCTATGGTAGTTATGAATACAGTGACAGCACCTTGTATGAAGCCCTGTCGTATGGCTCAAAAACCATGAATGCCATCTTACAAGACCATACTGAATTTGAATTCCGTTTGCTTTTGGAAAAGGACCGCTTTACTCAAATAGAAATTGATGAAGACGGTAACCCGATATATGGCGAAAATTATATAAGAATTGAATAATTTTTAAATCCTTGATTTAAAAAATTTCCCTAGGACAATTAAGGAATTAACCGGTGACCAAATAAAAGTTGTCACGATAGGTAAAAAAAAATCCAATGTTTTACATTGGATTTATTTTGTCGGGGTGGCAGGATTCGAACCTGCGACCTCCGCGTCCCAAACGCGGCGCGATAACCGGGCTACGCTACACCCCGAAAATTGAGATGCAAATATATAGTTTTCTTTTTGAATACAAACATTTTTTATTTTGTAAATTCATATCAAATATCAATACTATGAGACCTAATAAATATTGTGCAATTTTCTTCATTTTTATACTGAACTTAAGTTGCAATGAAAACAAAACATCTACTGCAGCCATTACTGTTTCTAGCACAAATTCTTATACTCATGAAATTGTTGTCGATAAACTGAATATTCCATGGGGATTTGTATTTCTTCCAGATGAATCAATGCTAATAACGGAAAAGCAAGGTAATCTTATCCATTTTAAAAATGGCCAAAGAACTCTAATAGAAGGTCTTCCCGAAATTGAAGTACTGGGTCAAGGAGGATTGCTTGATATTGAACTGCATCCTGACTATAAAACCAACGGCTGGATATATATTTCTTATGCATCTCCTGAAGGTGATGGTCCTGGTGCAAATACGGCCATAATGCGATTCAAATTGGATGGCAAGCAAATGACCGACAAAAAAGTATTATATAAGGCTACACCCAATAGCAGACGTGGACAACATTTTGGTTCACGTTTAGAATTTGACAATGATGGGTTTCTTTATTTTACCATTGGTGATCGTGGCAATCGCGATATAAATCCGCAAAATATTGAACGTGATGGCGGAAAAGTGTATCGCATTCATGATGACGGCCGAATTCCAACAGACAATCCATTTGTACGTGACAGAAATGCTAAAAAAGCTATTTTTTGCTACGGAAACCGAAACATTCAAGGCATGGCCAAACATCCTGAAACTGGTGCTATTTGGACACATGAACATGGGCCACGTGGAGGTGATGAAATAAATATTGTTGAAGCAGGTAAGAACTACGGATGGCCAAAAATAAGTTATGGCATCAATTATTCTGGAACAACTTTTACAGAAAACACTGCCTTACCAGGCATGGAACAGCCGTTACATTACTGGGATCCTTCAATAGCCCCAAGTGGAATGGCCTTTGTTACAAGTAATATTTATCCCGAATGGAAAGGTAATTTAATGGTTGGTGTTCTAAAATTTCAGTATTTGAATCGCTGTGTTATTAAAAATAACAAAGTCGTTTCTGAAGAAAAATTGATCGAGGGATTAGGTCGTGTTCGAAGTGTAAAACAAGGGCCAGATGGCTATATTTATGTTGGTGTGGAAAATGTTGGCATAGTTAAAATTATTCCGAAGAAATAATCTTAAATTTGTAACCCATCATAAAAGGATATTAATGCTAATAATTGGAATTGCAGGAGGAACAGGATGTGGTAAAACCACAGTGGTCAATCAAATTTTAAATGAATTACCTGAAGGAGAAGTGGGCGTAATTTCTCAAGATTCATATTACAAAGACACCTCTCACCTCACCTATGATGAACGCGTTAACATAAATTTTGATCATCCAAGATCTATCGATTTCGAATTACTAGCCGAACATCTTGATCAATTAAAAAAAGGAAATCCCGTTAATCAACCTGTCTATTCATTTGTACAGCATAATCGAACCAGTGATACCATCTTGACACATCCAAGAAAGGTTATGATCGTTGAAGGTATCTTGATCTTAACCAATCCCGAGTTAAGAGATATGTTCGACATTAAAATATTTGTTCATGCCGATAGTGATGAGCGTCTTATAAGACGACTCAAGCGAGATATTGCTGAACGTGGCCGAGACCTTGACGAAGTTCTAACTCGCTATCAATCTACACTGAAACCCATGCATGAACAATTTATAGAACCAACTAAAGAATATGCAGATATTATAATTCCAAACAATAAATACAATACTGTGGCCATTGATATAGTTAGAACTATAATAAATGATCGCCTTTAAATGTCAGATAGTAAACTAAATAGAACAAAATATTTAAAGCCCTTCAAGAATATATTTGTTATTATTCTCATTGTATTCTCGATATGGATGCTTTTTTTTGATAGTAATTCATGGTTCATTCATAACGAACTTAATGAAGATATGGACAAATTAGAAGAAGAAAAAGAATACTATCAAAACGAAATTAAAAAAGATCAAAAAGAAATTAAAGAATTGAGTACAGATGAAGGCATTGAAAAATACGGAAGAGAGCATTATAAAATGAAGAAAGAAGATGAGGAGATCTATATTATTGAATATGAAGATAGTACAAATCAAAAGAAAAACTAATGCCAAAATTGTTCGATGAATTTGATGCGGTTTCAGCCAAGGCTTGGAAACAAAAAATACAAGCAGACCTCAAGGGTGCCGATTACAATGAAACACTTGTTTGGAATTCACCCGAAGGCATCGCAGTAAAGCCCTTTTACCATAGTGAGGATCTCGATCAAAAATCGCCCTCAAATTATACCCATTGCAGTCAATTTAAAATTGGTAAAACCATAATTGTAGAAGAGGCTAAACGATCTAATACCTTAGCAAAATCTGCAATAAAGGATGGTATAGATAGTTTACATTTTATAGTAACTTCACAAACTACTGATGTTAATGACATTATTAAAGATATCAACCTTAGTGAAATCGATACGCATTTTACATTCGAATTTCTTTCATCTAAATATGTGAAAGCCATTGCTCAGCTGCCGTACGCAAAAGATTTGAATTTACACATCGATATTCTTGGTCATTTATCGGCGTCTGGAAATTGGTATAAAAATCTTCAAAATGATCATGAAGAGTTAGAACGTATAATTTCGTTTTCAAATACCTTTAAATCCGTAATACATGTAAATACCAATTTATATCAAAATGCTGGTGCTACCATGGTACAGCAACTGGCCTATGGTTTAGCACAGGCTAACGAATACTTAAATCACTTTGGAGATAAATTAGCACAACCTATTAGCTTTAATGTTGCTATTGGTTCTAATTATTTCTTTGAAATAGCTAAACTTCGTGCACTGCGATTACTTTGGAAAACCGTCGCAGCAGAATACAAAGTGCCAATGACCTGTCGCATCCTAGCCACACCTTCAAAGCGAAATAAGACCATTTATGACTACAACACGAATATGTTGCGCACAACAACCGAATGTATGAGTGCTATTTTAGGCGGTGCCGATGTCATTAATAATATGCCATATGACGCACTCTATCATAAAGAAAATGATTTTGGAACTCGAATTGCGAAAAATCAACTTCTAATACTCAAACATGAATGTTATTTTGATGCTGTAAATAATCCGTCTGACGGCTCGTATTACATTGAAAATCTAACTGATGACCTCGCCCAAAAAGCACTGGATCTTTTTAAAGATATTGAAAACAATGGTGGCTTTTTAAAGCAATTGAAAGACGGTACCATTCAACGAAAAATTAAAGAAAGTGCTGCCAAGGAGGAAGAGCGTTTTATTGCTGGCAATGAGATCCTTCTGGGTACTAATATGCATCCAAATCCGAATGACAAAATGAAGGATGAACTGGAAGTATATCCGTTTTTAAAAACAAACAAACGTAAAACACTAATCGAACCGATCATTCCAAAACGTTTGGCTGAAAAAACTGAAATAGAAAGACTAAAAACCGAATAAATTAAATTGAATCATGAAAAGAACAGCGATACTTTTGATCTTTACCATCCTGCTTTTAAGCTGTAAAAAAGAAGCGCCAATAACGTACAAATATTCTGAAAAAGAAGACTTATTTGCCTGCTCGTCTGTTGATATGGAACTCATTAAAGAAGCGCTATATGCTTTCGAGGATTATGTCACTAATAACCATTCATTTCGTGAACCTTTTACAACGGCTAAAGGTTATGCTAATTACTGGAGCGTTGCCACAACTGATCGCATGCCATTTATTAACAAATTAGACGATCATACCAAAGCTATTTTCAATGCTTTAAAAGATGAGCAAGACTTATGGGTCAACAATGGCAATAAGGTTACCTTAAATTATAATGGGGAATTTATGAGCTGCTTGATCGACAATGTAAAAAATGAAGAGGCTAAAAGAGTCATGTCAGCATTGGTGGAAACAAAGACCTTTCGTTCCAATATTTTTACGCCTGCCTTAGATCGTAACACAAAACAATTTCTTGTCGATAAAAGTTTAGCAGCTTATGTTGCTCTAGATCTATTCTACGCTAAATTGTTTCAAATAGATTTCTCAAAACCATATAAGGCACCGCCACCGCCTCCAGAAAATGAACATGAAGGGCATAATCATTAATTTTAATGAAGAGAAAAAACCTCCAACATATTACTCTAAATGCTACTAGTTCAGACGCATCTAAAACGTCCAGAACTGGCATTCCAACTGCCGAAAATATAGCGTTGATTTCTGAATATTTTCCGGAAGATCTGTCGTCCCTTGAGCACCTTAATTTTGTAGCGGGAATTGCACCTAACTTACGTGGCCCTTATAGCACCATGTACGTTAGACGACCGTGGACCATTAGGCAGTACGCCGGCTTTTCAACGGCAGAAGAAAGCAATGCTTTTTACAGAAGAAATCTGGCAGCCGGACAAAAAGGACTTTCGGTTGCATTTGATCTGGCTACCCATCGTGGTTATGATTCTGATCATGAACGTGTTGTTGGAGATGTTGGTAAAGCTGGTGTGGCCATTGATAGTATTGAGGACATGAAGATCTTATTCGATCAAATTCCATTGGATAAAATGTCGGTTTCAATGACCATGAACGGAGCGGTTTTACCCATAATGGCGTTTTATATTGTTGCTGCCGAAGAACAAGGCATTAAGCCTGAACAGCTTGCTGGCACCATTCAAAATGACATCTTAAAGGAATTTATGGTTAGAAATACCTATATCTATCCGCCTTCTCCTTCTATGAAGATCATTGCCGATATTTTTGAATATACCAGTCGAAATATGCCGAAATTCAATAGCATAAGCATTTCAGGTTATCATATGCAGGAGGCTGGAGCAACTTGCGATATTGAATTAGCCTATACGCTTGCCGATGGCATTGAGTATATTCGAAAGGGATTGGAAGCCGGTATGGATATCGATACCTTTGCCCCGAGATTGTCTTTCTTTTGGGCCATAGGTATGAACCATTTTATGGAAATTGCTAAAATGAGAGCCGCAAGAATGCTTTGGGCCAAAATGGTAAAACAATTCGATCCGAAAAATCAAAAATCATTATCCCTAAGAACCCATTGCCAAACAAGTGGCTGGAGTCTTACTGAACAGGATCCGTTCAATAATGTTGCTCGTACGTGCATTGAAGCGAGCGCGGCTGCATTTGGTGGCACACAAAGTTTGCATACCAATGCTTTAGACGAAGCCATCGCTTTACCAACAGATTTTTCAGCGCGAATTGCAAGAAACACACAAATTTATTTACAACAAGAAACAAAGATCACAAAAACCGTAGATCCGTGGGCTGGAAGTTTTTATGTTGAAAAATTAACACACGATATTGCGCATAGAGCCTGGGAACTCATACAGGAAGTTGAAGAGCTTGGTGGCATGACAAAAGCTATTGAAGCTGGCGTTCCCAAGATCAGGATTGAAGAGGCTGCTGCTAGAAAACAGGCGCGAATTGACTCTGGGCAAGACATAATCGTTGGGGTCAATAAATACCGATTAGATCACGAGGATCCACTACATATTTTGGAAGTCGATAATCAAAGTGTACGCATGCAGCAAATTGAACGCCTAAATCAAATTAAATCGACTAGAAATAATTCTAAAGTCCAAGCGTCTCTTTTAAAATTAACCGAAGCTGCAAGAACAGGAAAGGAAAATTTATTAGCTTTAGCCATTGATGCTGCTCGTGATCGGGCTACACTAGGTGAAATAAGTGATGCATTGGAAGTCGCCTTTGGGCGATATAAAGCTCAAATTAAATCATTTTCTGGCGTGTATAGTAAAGAAATTAAAGACGATAGCTCATTTAAGAAGGCACAAGAACTGGCCAATACATTTGCAGATAAAGAAGGTAGAAGGCCTCGTATTATGATCGCAAAAATGGGTCAAGATGGTCATGATCGAGGCGCAAAAGTTGTTGCTACAGGATATGCCGACGTTGGTTTTGATGTTGATATTGGTCCATTGTTCCAAACACCTCAAGAAGCAGCAAAACAAGCTGTAGAAAATGATGTTCATATACTGGGCGTTTCTTCACTTGCCGCTGGACACAAAACATTGGTACCTCAAGTCATCGAAGCTTTAAAGGATTATGGCAGAGAAGATATCATGGTCATTGTTGGTGGTGTGATCCCGAAACAAGATTATCAATTCTTATTTGATGCTGGAGCAGTTGCCGTATTTGGACCTGGCACCAAGATCAGTGATGCTGCCATTCAAATATTAGAGATATTAATCGATTGATCTTCGGTTTAAAAACTTTGTAAATTTGCTCGTATTGAAGCTGGTTTTATCTTAAAAACATTCCCGTATTGTTAACAACTTCCGTTTTAATAACTCGTAAATAGTTGTATTTTTACGCGTATTTAAAACCAAATCATTTAATGGGTAAAATCATAGCAATCGCCAACCAAAAGGGGGGTGTTGGAAAAACAACTACTTCCGTCAACCTTGCTGCTTCCCTCGGCGTATTAGAAAAAAAAGTACTTCTAATCGATGCTGATCCTCAAGCTAATGCCTCATCTGGCCTTGGGATTGATGTTGAGAACGTCTCTATTGGCAGTTATCAGTTGCTTGAACATACCTGTTCGGCTGAAGAATGTATCTTAGATGCAAACACGCCTAATGTCGATATTATTCCAGCACATATTGATCTTGTTGCTATTGAGATTGAACTGGTTGATAAAGAAGAACGTGAATACATGCTGAAAAAGGCCATAAGTCATTTGAAGTCATCTTATGATTACATTCTCATTGACTGTGCACCTTCGTTGGGACTTTTAACTCTTAATGCTTTAACTGCAGCTGACGCGGTGATCATCCCAATTCAATGCGAATATTTTGCATTAGAAGGCTTGGGCAAGCTTTTAAATACGATAAAAAGTGTTCAGAAAAT
Organism: Flavobacteriaceae bacterium; assembly: GCA_013001285.1. Lineage (GTDB taxonomy): Bacteria > Bacteroidota > Bacteroidia > Flavobacteriales > Flavobacteriaceae > JABDMU01. The sequence goes on along the minus strand of JABDMU010000066.1, from coordinate 21,473 downwards.
TCACAATCAAGATCTCGATATAGAAGGCCTTTTACTTACCATGTATGATTCAAGACTCCGACTTTCAAATCAGGTTGTTGAAGAAGTACAAAAGCATTTTAATGACATGGTCTTTCAAACTATTATTCAACGAAATGTACGCTTAGGTGAGGCGCCTAGTTTTGGGGAAAGTATCATCAATTATGATGTGAGTAGTAAAGGCGCTGCTAACTATTTGAGCTTGGCAAAAGAGATCATTACAAAAAACGAAATTGAAGCATAATGGCGAAGGCAACTAAAAAACAAGCCTTAGGAAGAGGCTTATCTGCACTATTAAACGATCCTAAAAACGATATAAGCTCAATTAGTGATAAAAACGCCGACAAGGTTATTGGGAATATTGTTGAGATTGATTTGAGCAGTATCGAGGTCAATCCGTTTCAACCGCGAACAAAATTCAATGAAGAATCATTACGTGAATTGGCGTCTTCTATAAAAGAACTTGGTGTCATTCAGCCCATAACCGTTAGGAAAGTTGGCTTTAATAAATTTCAGTTGGTCAGCGGTGAACGTCGTTATAGAGCTTCTAAACTCATTGGATTATCATCCATTCCTGCTTATGTAAGAATTGCAAATGATCAGGAATCTTTAGAAATGGCCTTGGTTGAAAACATTCAACGTCAGGACCTGGATCCTATTGAGATCGCCCTTTCCTATCAGCGATTGATAAATGACATCCAGCTGACCCAAGAACAAATGAGTGATCGTGTAGGTAAAAAACGCTCGACCATAGCCAATTATCTGCGCTTGTTAAAATTAGATCCGATCATTCAAACAGGCATGCGTGATGGCTTCATTTCAATGGGTCACGGTCGTGCTCTGATCAATATTGAAGATCAAAGTGCACAATTAGACATCTACGAAAAAGTACTTTCAAATAAACTTTCCGTTAGGGAAACCGAAAATATGGTTCGTGCTTTTAAGGCGCCCCATAAAAAACAGCAGTCTCAAAAAGATGAACTGCCAAAATTTGTTAAAAAAGGAGTCAAAGAAATTTCAGAATACTTTGGACACAAAATAACCGTTAAAGTAGCGAAGAATGGTAGTGGAAAAATTACAATTCCTTTTCATTCAGAAGAAGATTTCAATAGGATCAAAAAATTGGTGAAAAGTGCTAAGTAAACTGCCTTTCTTTTTTATTTTTTATTTTTCAATTAACATTGGATATGGTCAAGAGAATCCTGAAGTTAAGATCATTGATAACAATTCAAAGCTGATCGTTCAAGATACCATTTCAAGCCAACCCATAGATGCCCTATCCCCATCACGTGCTGCTTTTTATAGTGCTGTGCTTCCCGGTCTAGGTCAAGCATATAATAAGAAATATTGGAAAATACCCATTGTTTATGCGGCTTTAGGAACTGGAATTTATTTTTTTATCGATAATACCAACCAATATAATCGCTATCGTGACGCTTATAAAAATAGACTTGCAGGTTTTGATAACGACGAGTTTTGGGGCACTGATTCCGAAGGAAATCCGTTGTCCTCGCCAAGCATCTCGAATGACGGTCTCATAAGAGCCCAACGTACATTGCGACGTAATAGAGAAATCTCTTTATTGGTAACCATTGGCTTATATGCACTTAATATCATAGATGCAAATGTTGATGCGCACTTATTACAATATAATGTTGATGAGAACCTTGCCTTAAAACCACATTTTATCATCAATGATCTGGATGCAACTACCAACTTAGGACTGACCCTTGACTTTAAATTTTAGGCTATGAGAATTGCATTGCTTGGTTACGGAAAAATGGGAAAGACAATTGAGAAAATTGCCATGTCAAGAGGACATTCCATCGTTTTAAAAATTACTGAAGAATCAGAAGATTATAATATCGCACTTGCTGATATAGCCATTGATTTTAGTGTACCATCGGCAGCTGTAGACAATATTTCCAATTGTTTAAGAAATGGCGTACCTGTTGTATGCGGTACAACCGGTTGGTTAAAAGACTATAATAGTATCATTAACCTCTGTAAAGAAACGGATGGTGCTTTTATATATGCTTCAAATTTTAGTTTAGGGGTTAATATTTTTTTCGAATTGAATTCAAAATTAGCCGCTATGATGTCAGGCTTAAAAGACTATAATGCAAGTATTGAAGAAATTCATCATACTCAAAAATTAGATGCACCAAGTGGTACCGCAATTTCATTGGCAGAGGGTATCATAGAAAATACGGACTATACATCCTGGGAATTAGACCCAGCTAAGGGTTCTCATGAAATTCCTATTTCTGCAAAGAGAGTTAAAGACGTTCCTGGAACCCATAGTGTAAGTTATAGTTCAAAAGTTGATAGCATTGAGATCAGGCATGAGGCGTATAGCAGAGATGGATTTGCCCTTGGTGCTGTTGTCGCTGCCGAATGGTTGCTAGGAAAAACCGGGATTTTTACTATGAAAGATGTGTTAAATATTGGTTAAGTATGCTCATATTCGTAACATTATCATAGATAAACTAACAAACTTATAAAACAGAAAATTTATGACCTGGACAGAATGGTTTATTGTTATTGTAATAATTCAAGTGATTCATGGTCTTGGGACCTGGAAATTATACCAAAAAGCAGACCGTCAAGCTTGGGAAGCTTTTGTCCCTATTTATAATGGGGTTGTTTTAATGAAGATCATTAACAGACCATGGTGGTGGATAATTTTAATGTTTTTACCAATAATTAATCTGATTATGCTTCCTGTGGTTTGGGTAGAAACGGCACGTAGCTTTGGGAAAAATAAGCCAGTTGATACGGTATTGGCAGTGGTAACCTTCGGTTTTTATAATTTTTATTTGAATTATGTGGCAGACGTTGAACATGTCAAGGATCGCGACAGAGACCCCAAATCAAGCTCTGGGGAGTGGGTTAGTTCCATATTATTTGCTGTGGTGGCAGCTACTTTAGTGCATACTTATTTTATGCAACCGTATGTGATTCCAACATCTTCTTTAGAAAAATCTTTATTGGTAGGCGACTTTTTATTCGTTAGTAAATTTCATTATGGCGCAAGAACACCAATGACTGCAGTGGCAGCTCCAATGGTTCATGATACCCTTCCCATTATAAAGACCAAGTCCTATATTGCCGAAGACCGACGTGAACTTTCTTCATCATGGAAAAATAAACTCCAATTTCCATATTTCAGAATTCCTGGCTTTCAAAAGATCAAACAAAATGATATCGTTGTTTTCAATCAGCCCGCCGATACCATGTATCATATGTACAAACCAGCTGATCGCTATTATTATAAGCCCGTTGACAAGAAAACCAATTTGGTAAAGCGCTGTGTTGGACTACCGGGAGATTCCCTTGAGATCCGAAATGGTTACGTTTATATCAATGGCAAAAAGAATACACTTCCAGATCGCGCACATTTACAGTTCTCTTATCTGGTTCAACCTAAATCAAGAACATTTAATCAAAATGTCATGGCCGAGCGTTATGACATAACGGATCCCTTCGGCATAATCAATGCACAGAACACTTATAAGTTCGTGGCGATCAGTGATGCTTCCTTGCGAAAGTTTAAAGACCACCCTAATGTTGGTTCGATCACGCCTATAAAAGAGCCTCAAGGCGTAAGAGGTGCTAATATTTTTCCGAACGACCCAAATTATGACTGGAACAACGATTGGTTCGGACCTTTGTATATTCCTGAAGCAGGTAAAACCATTACATTGAATTTAGAGGTTTTGCCGCTTTACAAACGCATTATCACCGAATATGAAGGAAATACACTTTCTGTTAAAGGAAACCAGATCTTAATTAATGATGAAGTAACCACTTCATATACATTTAACCAGGATTACTATTGGATGATGGGAGATAACCGTCATAATTCGCTCGACGCCCGCGTTTGGGGATTTGTGCCCTTTAATCATGTCGTTGGTAAGCCTGTATTTATTTGGATGAGTTGGAACGGACTTAAAAACCCGAGATGGGAACGCTTCTTTACGACGGTTCATGGCGCTGGTGCACCTGTTTCCTATTTGATACCATTCTTAGTTTTACTCTTTGGTTATTTCGGTTTTATGAAATGGAGAAAACACAAAAAAGCGAAAGCCTAATAAGACATCTCAACGAAAATGAGTGTGCTCATCCATCCTAGTTACTTTCCTAATATTGCAAGTTGCGTTGGCATGGCAGATGACAAAACTGTTATTCTTGAAGCACATGACAACTATCAAAAACAAACCTATAGGAATCGGAGCACTATTTATGGGGCAAATGGGAAACTCACACTAACTGTTCCCGTGATCTTTACCCAGATGCACAGACAATTATACAAGGATATAAAAATTGCAAATGATGAAAACTGGCAATCCTTACATTGGAAATCCTTACAAAGTGCTTATCGCACCTCCCCTTTTTTCGAACATTACGAAGAAGATTTAATTCCGCTTTTTCAGAAAAATTATCAGTACCTATTTGATCTAAATTTAAAGTGCTTATCACTTATTTCAGACTGGCTTCAGTGGGAGCTCATTTTCGAGGAGTCTACACATTTTGAAAAGGATGCTATTTCTGGTGACTTAAGGTCTTTAATTGAAGCTCGAAAAACTATTGAACATAATTTCAAGCCTTACACCCAAGTGTTTTCATACAAACATGGCTTTATTCAAAATTTAAGCGTTCTTGATCTTATTTTTAATGAAGGACCAAATGCATTGAATTATTTGGAAGGACAGACTTTAAAATCAATCTAGACTGATCTTGGTAAGAATAGGATAATGGTCAGAAAGTTTTTTGTCGAAAGTCTTAAAATTGTTCACATTAAAAGCCTTATCTGCTAAAATAAAATCGATCCTAACCGGAAAATATTTAAAATTGAAAGTCCTTCCGAAGCCATTTCCAGCAGCTTCAAAAGTATCCACAAGATCGTCTTTAATAAGTTTGTAAACATAGGAATATGCCGTGTTATTGAAATCGCCACAGATAATCATTTTATAAGGCGATTCGGCTTTGTGCTTCACAAATAATTCTGCTTGATCCTGTTGCATTTCAAACGTTGTTGAAACCCGCTGTAATAGTTTTTCTGATCGTTCTTTTTGTAACTCTTTTACATTAGCATTTATACCTAATGACTGCAAATGCACATTATAAATTCTCAAAGTATCATTCGCTTTTACAATATCAGCATAAATGGCATTGTTTGCTGTATTTTGAAATTCTATTGACCCAGAATTGACAATTGGAAATTTTGACCAAATCACTTGTCCGTGGATCATTCGTGTTCCATTGAGTTTTTCATATTTATAAGGATACATCAAGGTGTCAACCGCCTCATTTGGATGATACTCTTGAAAGCTTATAACGTCTGGATCTTCTTGTTTTATAAAGGTCATGATCTCTTCTGTGATCTGATCATTTTCAATCCAATCATAGACATTAAAAAGCCTTACATTATAGTTCATGACTGAAATGTTACTGTCATTTTCAATATTTGTTGAAGAGGAAAATTTATAAAGTGACGAGACGTATTTATAGCCAACAAACAAAACAAAAAGAGATAATAACATCTGCTTTTTAACTTTTAAGAGCCAATAAACACCAAAAATGATATTTAAAATGATCAGCATAGGGACGGCCAAACTTAATACCGATAACAGTGCAAAGTTTTTTGGTGCAACATGTGGCAAAAGATAAGACAGCAATAACATGGCGGCACTAAGAGAATTAAATAGAAAAATGATCTTGTCCAGGAAGCTAAGGTTTTTCATTTCTTATTTTTTTCCTGCTTTGAACAAAAATTCCTTTTCTGCCGCACTTAAACTTTCATATCCACTTTTGCTTATTTTATCAAGTATCAAGTCTATTTGTTTTTGTTTATTAAACTCATCAAATTCAGCTTTAGTATGTCCTGCCATTGGCTTTTTACCTTTTCGATGTACCGTTTTTAAAGGAGATGCTTTCGATCTTGAAAATAAATTACTTACACTGTCCATGAGCTTTTCAAAGCCTTTACCTATGTCTTTTCCTTTGCGAAGTTGATGTGCATAAATGAACCCTAAGGCATCACCACCTAAATGGGCAATATTCCCACCTGGGTTGTCGCCAAATAATCCAATAACATCAAATGCCACCAGTGCTACTGCTACATATTTAAGCTTAATATTAAAAGTGATCAGTCGTATTTCATAATCGGGCATGTAAGAGCTTAAAAAAAGTAAAGACGCATGAACGCCTGCCGATGCACCAACTAAAGGGCCTGCATATGCCAAAATACTGTTAGGCAATACGAAGTAATAGGCCATAAAAACAAATCCGCCTGTAAGTATGCCCAAAAAGTAGACGTTTAATGACAGTTTGGTGCTGAATAAATTTGAAAATGACCTACCTATAAAATAAAGCACCATCATATTAAATAGCAAATGCCAAAATCCGAAATGCGCAAAACCATAGGTCAGAATTGACCAGGGTTTAAAAATAAATTCTGAAAATTCCTTCGGAAGGGCCAACCAATCAAGGCTGTCGGTTCTCGGTATGTTCTGTATTTGCCAAATGCACCATCCTATGATATAGATCAGAATATTGATGACAATGATCTTTTCGAATACCGTTATTCGCTTCAATTTGTCTTTTATGTCGTAGTTCAGGGAGGTCATTAATTCCAGCGGTACTTATCAGATTGGTCTTTTTTCCAAAAATACATCATGATAAAACCGGTAAGAGCACCACCAATATGAGCAACATAAGCTGTATTACTTGGACTAAAGAACGATTGTCCGGTCAAGGCTGAAATAAGATCTAGAATTATTATTCCCGGAATGAAATACTTCGCTTTAATAGGAATTGGTAAAAAGATGAGCATGAGTTTGCTATTTGGAAATAACATTCCAAAAGCCACTAATATGCCCATAATAGCACCTGAGGCGCCGACCATGGTTGTGTTAAACGCCGATACAAAACTTCCCAGATTTTCTTTGCCTAATAAGGCTTCCCATCCGGTATTGTATTTACCTTGATTTAAGGTGTTTAGAATCTCAGTTCCTGAAAATCCATCGGCAGTAAGTGCTACAAATCCAGTATTAAAATTAAAATATAGATAAGCTATTTGTAATGCTGCGGCTCCAAATCCAGCCAGAAGGTAAAATATTAGAAATTTCTTACTACCGAAGATTTGTTCCACTGCAGTTCCAAACATCCATAATGCGAACATATTAAATAAAATGTGCATAATTCCGCCATGCATGAACATATGCGTGAGCACTTGCCATGGTTGAAAAAGGTCGTTCTTCGGAAAGTAAAGTGCAAAATATTTATAAAACAATTCACCATCACCAATGGCCATGGTTCCAATGAACATCAACACATTAACGATCAATAAATGCTTTACGGTATCAGTTAATTGTATTCCCATATTAAATTGTAAATTTCTTATCCAAATCATCACTTGACATCGTGATAAATGTTGGTTTGTTTGATGGAGAGATCGATGGTTCTTTACAGGCAAATAAACTATTGACCAAATGTTCTTGTTCTTCCGAAGATAATTTCACACCTGCACGAATGGCTAAGCTATTTGCTAGAGATTTCGCAATGAGATCACTCTGACTGAAATGACTGTCAGGAACTTGATTCTCAACATCATTAATTAATTTCTCCAATACAACCGAAACCTGTGTTGCTTCCAAGCCAACAGGAACACCATTGAGCTCCACCTCATCATGATCTAAATTAGAGAACATAAATCCAACTTTCTGCAAATGCCCTTTAAGACCTTGTAAAATTGCAACTTCAAGCGTTGAAAATTTTAATTTTAAAGGAAACAGCAACTGCTGACTGACACCTTCTTCAATGGTAATACTTTGAAGAAGCCCTTCGTATAAAATTCTTTGATGGGCTCTGTTTTGATCGATCACTAACATGCCTGCTTTAATACCATTAACGATATATTTATTATTTAGTTGAAACGTTCTCAATGCAGACTTGGTATCTTTTTCATCGAAAAAAGACGGTACCTCATCATCACTTTCAAATTGCACCTGACTAAACTCAGAAGGTGAATTATTCCCCTTTGATTCTAATCCAACATACAACCCTTCCCAACTGCCAGCCTTTTCTTTACGAAACGCTGGAGCACCTTTTACACGTGTCCTTTCCTCTTGAAACGGATTAAAGCCTTCATTATAATCGACGTTAGGCACATCTGCAGGTTTATTTTTATATGCATAAGGTGTGTCTAAATTTGCATCTCTTTCAAAATCAAGCACTGGTGCAATACTGAATTGCCCCAGACTATGACGTGTTGCAGCTCGTAAAATAGCATAGAGGGTGTGCTCATCTTCGAACTTTATCTCGGTTTTTGTTGGATGAATATTTATATCAATCGTTTTTGGATCAACATCTAAATACAGAAAATAACTCGCATGGGCGCCATCTCTCAGCAAACCTTCGAATGCCGAATTTACAGAATGGTTTAAATAAGAGCTTTTTATAAATCTGTTGTTCACAAAAAAGAATTGCTCACCTCTGGTTTTCTTTGCAAATTCAGGTTTGCCCACAAAACCATAGATCTTTACGAATTCTGTTTCCTCTTCAACTGGAACCAATTTTTCATTGGTCTTTGGTCCAAAAATATTCACAATGCGTTGTCTGATGTTACTGTCGTGTAATTTGAAAAGTTCATTCCCGTTATGAAACATAGAGAACATAATTCCCGGATGTGCCAAAGCAACGCGATGAAACTCATCAATGATATGACGCAATTCAACATTATCTGATTTCAAAAAATTGCGTCGTGCCGGTACATTGTAGAATAAGTTTTTAACAGCAACCGAAGTTCCTTTTTGAAGTACCGCAGCTTCTTGAGACAAAACTTCACTGCCTTCAATTTTTATTTCGGTTCCAACGTCTTCGCCCTCCTGCTTTGATCTCAATTCAACATGGGCAATAGCAGCAATGCTTGCGAGTGCTTCACCTCGAAATCCTTTGGTATGAATGTTAAAAAGATCGTCTGCGGTTCTAATTTTTGAGGTGGCGTGGCGTTCAAAACTCAATCTGGCATCAGTAGGACTCATGCCTTTGCCATTGTCGGTCACCTGAATCAATGTCTTTCCGGCAGCTTTTATGATCAAAGAAATTTCAGAAGCTTCAGCATCAATGGCATTCTCTAAAAGTTCTTTCACCACAGAAGCTGGCCGTTGAACGACTTCTCCAGCTGCTATCTGATTAGCAACATGATCTGGTAATAATTGAATGATATCTGCCATTTATTTTTACCTAAAGAATATAGATAAATCAAAATCAATGATAAAAAGAAATACCAAAAGCAATACGATCACAATGTATAAAATACGGCGATTGGCAGCCTTATTAGGATTTCCCCTTAGGTCTTCCATGGCATTATTAAATCGTGTTTTTATGCCACCCATACTTCCGGCAGTACTTCGGTAGTCGTCAAATTTGTGTTTTATTTCAAACGGACTTCCTTCAGTGTCTCCCTTATAGTAACGCGGTGTGTAACCGAATCTTTTGTTTTTACGTAATTTAAAAATTCCCATGATTTCCTATATACTCAAAATTACTCAAAATCAAAATGAATGCCGAATAACCTGACTTAAATTTTGTTAAAAATCTAAAATATTAATGTAGACGGCTAAATTGAAGGCTATTTAGTTCTTAATTCCGCCATTTTAATAGCTGCTATTGCAGCTTCGGTCCCTTTATTACCATGAATACCTCCCGAACGTGCAATGGCTTGTTCGCGTGTGTTATCGGTTAAGACGCAAAAAATAACTGGGATATCAGAAACAATGTTAAGATCCTTGATCCCTTGAGCGACGCCTTGACAAACAAAATCGAAATGTTTGGTCTCGCCTTGGATCACGCTTCCAATGGCAATAACCGCATCCACATGCTGCTCTTGCATTTTTTTACACCCGTAAATCAATTCAAAGCTACCAGGCACATCCCATCTTTCGATGTGATCGCGTTGAGCACCGCAGTCTAATAAAGCGCTCAGTGCACCTTCAAATAAACCTTCTGTAATTTCAGGATTCCATTCAGAAACAACAATCCCAAATCGAAAGGTATTCGCATTTGGGATGGATTGCTTATCGTAATCTGATAAATTTTTATTCGCAGTTGCCATCTTAATTGATTGCTGCCTCGGCTTTGCCGATAAAGACATCAATGTTTGTAGCTTCTGTGCTGGTCGAAAAATCCTCTTTTATACGCTTGAAATATTCTAGCGCTTTTTTATTCTCACCTAATTGCAAAGCAATTATGCCTGCTTTATAAAGATACATAGGTGTGGTAAAATCGTTGGTCTTCATTTTTGAGGCTTGAACATAATAATCAAGCGCATCATTTGGTTGCTCTAATTGCACAAAGGCATCACCAATGGCACCTTTTGCTATTGGGCCAAGTGCATCATCAGAACTTTTAAAATCACTTAAATACGAGATGGCATTTTGGTAATCTTTAAGATTCAAATAGGCCATTCCTGCATAGTAATTTGCTAAATTTCCTGCTTTTGTACTGCCATGATTGTTGATGATATCAAGCATACCAAATTTACCTTCAGAACCATTCAATGATAAATTATAAAGCGAATCTTTTGCTGTGCCATTAACGGCTTGATCAAAATATTGCTGTGCCTGGAACATATCGTTCAAAGCTTCACTTTCTTTAGGTTCCTGAATGAATTTACTATAGCCCAGATATCCTAGTACCAATGCAGCAACAACTGCTACAATAATAAAGATATATTTCTGGTTCTTTATGACCCATTCTTCAGTTTTGGATGCACCTTCATCTAAGGTGTTAAAAACTTCTGCTGTTGTTGATTCCTGTTCAAGAGCTTCTAATTTGTCAGCTTTGGTTTTTGGTTTATGTCCTCTTTTCTTGTAAGTCGCCATATATTGTATATTCTTGCGCCGCAAAAATAAAATTTTTATTGGTATAAAAAAGGTAAATTATTTGTTATTTTTCAATAATTTGCAAGCCCATTTTACAATTCTCAAAGGATTATTTTTCCTGACAACCCATTAATTCATGATTTTAAAATCATTGTCTTTAGTCAATTATAAGAACTTCGATGCTCAAAATTTCGAGTTCGATTCTAAGATCAATTGTTTTGTTGGACCAAATGGTATTGGAAAGACCAACATTCTCGATGCCATTTACCACTTGTCTTATGGCAAAAGTTATTTTAATCCAGTGGCATCACAGAATATAAAGCATGACACCGATTTTTTTGTGGTAGATGGGAAATACGACAAAGATGATCGTGAGGAACATATAATTGTTTCTCTAAAACGCGGACAAAGCAAGCTCATCAAAAGAAACGGAAAAACCTATGAACGCTTTAGTGATCATATCGGCTTTATTCCCTTAGTGATCATTTCGCCAGCCGATAGAGATCTCATTGTTGAAGGCAGTGACGTGAGACGAAAATTTATGGATAGTGTCATCTCATTGAACGATCGCGGCTATTTAAATAATCTTATTGGTTATAACAAAGTGCTGTCGCAGCGCAACGCTTTATTAAAATATTTCGCCTTGAACAACACCTTTGATCAAGATTCATTAGACGTTTATAATGAGCAATTGATATCGCTAGGCGAACCTATTTATAAAAAAAGAATGGCCTTTCTTAAGAAATTTGTGCCTATTTTCAAGAAGCGTTATGAAGTGATCAGTAATAAAAATGAGTTGGTCGAGCTAACCTATAAAAGTGACTTGAACACCAACGCTTTTTCTGCACTCCTTGATAAAAATTTAAAAAAGGATCGTACTTTACAATATTCAAGTGTAGGTATTCACAAAGATGATCTGCAATTTGAAATTGAAGGATTTCCAATTAAGAAATTTGGAAGTCAAGGGCAACAGAAGTCCTTTTTGGTGGCTTTAAAATTGGCGCAATTCGATTTTATAAAGGAAGAAAATGGCATACACCCCATTTTGCTGTTAGATGATGTTTTTGATAAATTAGATGAACAACGTGTGGCACAAATCATTACCTTAGTAGATGATGAGAATTTCGGACAACTATTCATTAGCGATACACATGCCGAACGCACTGAGAACGCTATAAAAAGCGTCCATCAAACCTATAAGATGTTTCAATTATAAAGCGCTGGTAAAAATGAAAAAAATAGGGGTGTTATTTTCCATTCTCATGTGTTTTAATTGTGCTCAAGATCCTGAAGTGATGATGGATCATATTGAAGGCTATTGGGAAATTAGTACTGTAAAACAATCTGGGAAGGTCATTAAATCTTACACTGTGAACTTGAGCGTTGATTATTTTAAAGTGAATGCTGACAGCACTGGCTATAGAAAAAAAGTGATGCCTAATTTGGATGGAAGCTTTACCATAACTGATCATGAGATTCCCTTTACTTTAAAAGCTGAAGGAAAAGACCTAATCTTGTATTATACACTTGATGAGAACCCTTTTTCTGAAACAATAATTGAAGCCTCAAATTCAGTTTTGATCCTAAAAAATGAAGACGATTTTATGTATACGTATACACCATATAAAGGTATTGCACTTGACTGATGAGTAAAAGACAAAATGAACATCTTAAACTTAGTGATGTACTTAAGGAATTTGTAGAGACAAATAACCTTCAGCAGGGTTTGGACAAAGTAGATGTTGAAGCGGCCTGGAAGTCCTTATTGGGGAAAGGTGTAAATCAATATACGACCAAGGTCTATCTGAAAGATCACACACTTTATGTGAACCTGAGTTCTTCTGTTTTAAGAGAAGAATTGAGCTATGGGAAGGAGAAAATCATAGCCATGCTTAATGAAGCTTTGGGTAAAGAGGTCGTAAAAAAACTCGTTCTACGTTAAAATTACGTATCGTTACGTATTGATATTTTCGGCATTTATGCTTATATTTAGGTTAACAATTGAAGTTACTCAACCTTGACATATAATTTGTTGGTTGGTTATAATATATAAATTGAATTTAACCTTTATTAGTTTTGGCTTTCCAAAAATCAAAAAAACGCAATCTTTTCAGATGGCGTTTTTTTATGAGAGCTACAAAAGAAAACCCACTAGATGAACTAGTGGGTTTTATTATGATCATAGATCTATATCTATACTTATCTATTTAGAATGAGTCGTTTTGCAGAACTTTGCAGATCAGAACTCAATCGTACCATATACATACCATTGGTAAGCGTTTCGCTCAATTGCATACGATATCTCGGATTTTGAATGTCTTCTAAACGATGTGTTGATAATACTTTTCCAGTAAAGTCAAGGACATCAATGGTCACATCGGTATTTAAGAAATTCTTCAGATCTACATTCACCACGCCAATAGATGGGTTTGGTGACATGCCCCATGAGATGGTCTCACCATTACCAATTGGATTGGCTATTGTACCACCAGTGCAGGTTATCTCTAAGGTATAACTTCCAGTAGTAGAACTAGATGATGACCAGTGTGCGATATAAATATAATAGGTCGTTCCAGCGGTAGAATTCAATGTATACGATTCTGTTCCACTTGAAAAAGCAGTGTCCCTACAGGCAACATTAGTCAAATTAGGACAATCACCACTAGATATTGACATTTCAATATCATAACCTGATGTTGTTGCTGAAATATCATAGCTTCCACCATCACCTTCAAATTTATACCATCTTCCGTAATCACTCATAGTACAGGTTGAATCAAAGTCAACGCCATCAACCCCATCGGTTGAACCATTAACAACACTTCCACAGCTCACGGCCTCTGCACTATCACATGGTGGTGATGGTGTTTCTTCACATGTTATTGATAATGTATAACTTCCAGTAGTAGAACTAGATGATGACCAGTGTGCGATATATATAAAATAGGTTGTTCCATCTACAGTTGGAACAGATGTTGACTCTGTCCCTGAGCTAAACGCACTATCTACACATGCAATATTTGTTAAATTATCAGGACATTCACCACTTGTTATAGACATTTCAATATCATAATTTGATGTTGTCGCTGAAATATTCCATGTTTGACCATCTCCAACAAATTTATACCATCTTCCAAAATCACTCATAAAGCATGTTGAATCAAAATCAACACCATCTACACCATCTGTAGAGCCATTCACCACACTTCCGCAAAATACTTGTTCAGCATTTTCACATGGAGGAACTGGTGGGGTCGTACATGTCAAAGTCAATTCAAAATCACCTTCGAAGGTCGAGAACCCAGTTACATATATTTTATATACTTGACCTGCAACTGAAGAAAACTCAACCAATGAATGGCGAATACTATGTTCACAATCAAAATCATCATCGTCCCCTCCAACACAAACTAGGCTATCACAATCTCCTGTGAATACTCCTAATTTTGTGTCATAATTTGTATTTGGACTGCAGGTAGTTACTGCTACGTCGTCTCCTGTTCCTATAAATTCATACCATACTCCTCCAGCAGAAGTTAGGCTTGTTCCACAAAAATCGAGATCTGCAGTTGAAGCTCCAACCGTATTACCAAATACCGTACTATTGCATCCAATTGGGGTTGCCAGTGTACACGGGTCTGCTACTGTAGTGAAACTGCTTTCAGCACAACCAGAAGAATCTCCATTTCCATTATATGCGGTAACATTAACATAATATGTTGTACTGAATGCTAAAGTTCCTGGGTCATAACTGTTTGTTAGACCTACATCTTCATTATTAACAACATCGGTGCCACCAGAAGTGGTTCCTATTGAAATTCTGTAGCCTTCAACATAGCCCGGAGCAGTACTCCATTCTATTTGTGTACCATTACTAACATCAACAGCGCCATCGGCTGGATTCGTAACAACTGAACAATCAGGAGCTGTATCACAAGTAAATGTCCCTTCACAGGCGCCTAGTGAATCACCATGATTCAAGTGGGCTTGTACGGCACTAGCAGAGACACAAATGGTGTTTCCTTTATGACACACTTCTACTTTATCTTCATTACCAGGAGTATCGCAACCTGCATCTACAACAACGACCACTGTACTATCACCTGCTGTACTTCCAGCTGCATCAGTAACAGTTACTGAATAGGTTGTTGTTTCAGTTGGGCATACATTTATAGTAGCGGTGGTATCACCATTACTCCATAAATAGCTTAATGGAGCAACTCCAAACTGAGAATCTACAGTAAGATCCACACATGCTGCTGCATCATATCCAGCATATACAGTATTACAATCATCAGCTATATCGGCAGTTAGCGCACAAGAAACTGTCAATTCAAAGTTTCCTGAATTACTTAAGAAGCCATTGACATATATATAATAATTGTCGCCTGCAGTTGTCCCGAAAGTAAACTCAGAAGTTAATCCGGTACCGCCATCATCATTTCCACCAACACATACCAAATCACCACAAATATTTGAATAGACATTTAATTTTGTATCGTAATTAGTTCCTGCATTGTCTGTACTTACAGTGACATCTCCTCCAGTTCCCGTTAGTAAATACCAAACCCCTTTAGAACCAGGCGTTGTACCACAAAAGCCAGTTGGCGCTCCAACGTTAGATGCGGCTGTTGTATCTCCAAATGCTGAATCACCACAAGACAAGCTCAGTGCATCTGGGCAAGAATCATTAGGTGGTGGACAGGAAGCACTAAATGTGCCTAATTCATAATTACATGCAGAGCCTAGAGGATCAGGGTCTTCTCCATTATCATGTGAAATTACGACCGTTGTAGACACACCACTTGGAAAAGGGCCAAGTTGAACTGACTGGCCATCTTCAGGCATGGGTGTTGAAGTTATAGGCATGCCATAATTAATCTCGGTTCCATCACCCTTTTTAGTTACCAGAATATTAATAAAATATTGATTGTTATCGCAATCTTCCACCAATTCACCAGAAACAATGGCAGCTTCGCAATCAGGGCCCGGTGCAAAAGTAATCGACCACGAATTTAATGTTCCAGTATCACCACTTGTATCATCACATACACGTAAAATCCAGTCACCATTAAAATTTTGACCGTCAGCTGCGCCTAGATCACCTTCCGGCATGAATGACCCCGTAAACGGAGGAGATCCATCAGTAATACTTGTGGCTGCATCGGCTCTAAATTCAGTATCAGTATAATTATCTCCAAGGCTACCATTGTCAGTAGATAATTCGATCTCAGTTCCTCCAGGAGAAATGATATAAATGTCAAGGTCAGAATCCCAAGTATGGGTGATATTAATTGTGACATTGTCAATAACATAACCCTCAGGCACGCCCGAAGCTGTTGCAGTAGCATCAAAACATGGGAGAGTACTTGTTATTTCATCCTCCCCCGAGCTTGAGCCAAAAAAAGTTAAATTTTGTGAATAGACTGACATACAGCCCACCATTAGGAATAGCATTATCCCTCTAAAAAATAGTTGATTTGTTTTCATAATAAAATATAATAGTTGCTAAATTAGTTACTCATTCATGACAGGGGCGCCAATGCAGGTTAATGGGGAACCATAGTGTAGTTAGCGTTTTATGAAGAGTAGAAATTTGAAGTGTTGAAATATAGACAATTAAATGAAAAAATTAAAGTTTTGTTAATAACTACAAAAAAACGCGCCAAATGGCGCGTTTTATCGTAAATATATGTCGTTTTAACCTAGAACATGTCACGTCCTGAAAAGTGAAATGCCCCTTCTATGGCGGCGTTGTCATCAGAATCACTACCATGAACGGCATTTTCTCCTATGGATGCTGCATACAATTTACGTATCGTGCCTTCTGCAGCCTCAGCTGGATTTGTAGCACCAATTAAGGTTCTGAAATCCTCCACAGCATTGTCCTTTTCCAAGATCGCAGCAACTATTGGTCCGCGTGTCATATAGTCTACCAATTCACCATAAAACGGGCGTTCTTTGTGAACAGCATAAAATGCCTTCGCATCGGCTGTGGTCATTTGGGTTAATTTCAAAGCCACGATTCGAAAACCAGAAGCCGTTATTTTTTCTAAAATTGCTCCGATGTGTCCTTTTTCAACCGCATCAGGTTTAAGCATTGTAAATGTTCTATTTGTTGCCATTTCTTTGTTTTAAATTGCATGCAAAAATAACTAATTAGTTGTTAAAAACAAGTCAAGGCATCTTTAAAAAATTGTATATTCGCTGTCTATGACAAAAAATGATATTTTAGAGATCAAGCAGCTTCTAAATGCGCCTCGAAACATCGTTATCGTTCCTCATAAAAATCCAGATGGTGATGCTATGGGTTCGTCCCTTGCATTATACCATTATTTGAAGGGTCTTGGGCATCAGACCAAGGTCATCGTGCCTAATGATTATCCGAGTTTTCTAAAATGGTTGCCGGGTGATAGAACCGTGCTTATTTATGAAGGCAGCGTTGATATGGCCAATACCGCAATTGCTGACGCTGATATCATTTTTACATTAGATTTTAATGCCTTAAACCGAACCGGAGCTATGGAACCGGCATTGAAGTCGGCTTCCGCCGTAAAGATCTTGATCGATCATCACCAACAACCTGAGAATTACGCTAAATACATCTATTCTGATGTGTCTATGAGTTCTACCTGTGAGATGATCTATCATTTTTTGGTTATGCTGGACGCCGTTCTTTCAATTGATGCCAAAATTGCATCCTGTCTTTATGTTGGCATTATGACGGACACGGGCTCCTTTCGATTTTCATCAACCACAAGCACAACCCATCGTGTTGTAGCCGATTTGATAGATAAAGGTGCTAAAAATACCGTAATTCATAATAAGGTTTACGACAATAACAGTCACAATAGGCTAAAATTATTGGGATGCGCCTTAAACAATCTAAAAGTTCTAAAAGACTATAATACAGCTTATATCACCTTATCTCAAGAAGAATTGAATGCCTTTAAGTTTAAAAAAGGTGATACCGAAGGTGTTGTAAATTATGCGCTTTCTGTAAAAGACGTGCAGTTTGCTGTCATCTTTATTGAACACAAGATAGAAAGCTTGGTAAAGATCTCATTTCGATCGAACAGCGCTTTTGATGTGAATCAGTTTGCCAGGAAACATTTTAATGGCGGCGGTCATATTAATGCTGCTGGAGGACGCAGTGAAATGAGCCTAAATGATACCATTGAAAAATTTATTAGTATATTACCCCAATATAAAAATGACCTCAAATCATGAAAAAGTTAGTATTAATAGCCATAGCCATAGGTGTCTTTGGGTGTAAATCACCTGAAGCAAGGATGCCTGTGTCGCACTCTTCGGGCTCATTTATCGATGCCTCGGTCGAACGCAATATCAAATTGAACGAAGCTGAGCACAAACTCATAGAAAACATTATAGATAATTATCCTAATGCCGATTACCAAGCATCGCAAAACGGTTTTTGGTATGTATATGTCGATAAAATTGAAGGGGATAGTTTAACACCTCAATTTGGTGATATTGTAAATTTCAATTACAATGTAAAAGATTTGAGTGGTAATGTTATTTATTCAGAAAACGAAATTTCTACACAAAATTATGCCATGGATCAACAGGAATTATTCACAGGATTGCGTGAAGGCCTTAAGTTGATGAAGGCTGGTGAAACTGTAACCTTTTTATTTCCATCACAAACGGCCTATGGCTATTATGGAGATGAGGATCGCATTGGCACCAATATTCCACTCATGTGCACCGTAAAAGTAAATTCAATTAATCAAAAAGAATCCAATTAAATAGTATTTCATGAAAGTATTTAACACCTCATTCATGCTTGTTGCAGCTGTATTATTAATGAGCGCAACCTCCTGTAAAAAAGACAAATACCCTGAACTTGGCGATGGTCTATATGCTGAATTCATTACAAGTAAGGGTACCATGGTGGCCAAATTAACACCTCAAAAAACACCGGTAACGGTTGCTAATTTTGTAGCTCTTGCCGAAGGCAACCATCCCATGGTAAGTGATCAATATAAAGGAAAACCATTTTATAATGGCCTCATTTTTCATCGTGTTATGAACGATTTTATGATCCAAGGTGGTGATCCCAATGCCACAGGATCCGGGAGTCCGGGATACAAATTTGGTGATGAATTTGATGAAACACTCAAACATGATAAGCCAGGTATCCTATCAATGGCGAATCCTGGTCCAAATTCAAATGGAAGTCAATTCTTTATCACAGAAAAACCAACGCCTTGGTTAGATAATAAACATTCGGTTTTTGGTGAGCTTGTACTTGGTTTAGAAATTCAAGATTCCATTTCTAATGTAAAAACAGCAGCACGCGATAAACCAGTTGAAGATGTGGTTATTGAGCAAATTAATATCATTCGACAAGGATTTGATGCTCGAAAGTTTGACGCTGTGAAAGTTTGGGAAACTGAACTTCCACTATTAGAAGAAAAAGCAAAAAAGAAAGCTGAAGAGGCCAGAAAAAAAGCTGAAGAGGAACAAAGAGTGGCTAAAGAAAAAGCAGAAAAAGCCGCCAAAGAAATTGTTGATGTATTAAATGGTTATAAAGAAAAGGCTGTAACCAAGAATTCAGGCCTTATGACCTACACCATTACTAAAGGTACAGGTCCTAAACCTAAGCAAGGTCAAAAAGTTAAGGTTAATTATGAAGGTTATTTTCCTGATGGCCAACTTTTTGGGTCAAACAATAAAAATCTAGAACAAACTTTCGGGATCTATAGTCAAGGTAAAGAAAATCAAGGCTGGTATGGCGAAATGAGCATGGTGATCAGTCCTGACGTTCAAATGATAGCTGGATTTAAAGAAGGGGTTGCCGACATGCGTGTTGGTGATAAAACCTATATGTATCTTCCTGCTCACCTAGCCTGGGGAGAACGTGGTGCACCACCTAGTATTCCACCTAATGCAGATGTTGTTTACATTGTTGAAATGTTACGCATAGAATAATATTTAAAAAGCAGCGATATCGCTGCTTTTTTTTATTTATTTGGAATGTTCTTTAGAATGGCTTTTACAAAGTTCCAATATTTTTGAACCGAAGAAATCTGGGCTCGTTCATCAGGAGAATGTGCGCCCAAAATATTAGGTCCAAAACTTATCATTTCCATCTCTGGATAATGCGTTCCCAAGATCCCGCATTCTAATCCGGCATGACAAGCAGCCACCTGAGGTGCTTCCTTATTTAATTCTGTATATAGATCTCGCATGACTTTTAAGATCTCAGAGTCCATATTTGGCGTCCAGCCCGGATAGTTTCCAGAGAATTCAACTTCACAACCAGCCAATTCGAAGGTGGCTTTTAGCATATTGGCAAGATCGTATTTTGATGACTCTACCGAAGAACGTGTTAAACAACCAATTTTGATCTGTCCGTTTTTAACTTCAACTCGCGCTATATTGTTTGATGTTTCCACCAGATCAGGAATGTCTGCACTCATGCGATAAACACCATTACATGCAGCATATATTGTCTTTAATAAACCTGCCTGAGTAGATTCTACCATGAATTTTTCGGGTAAGTCACAAGCCACTAAGCTAATATTTAGGTTGGGCTCCATGGTTTTATATTCGGTTTTTATGACCTCAGCACTTTTACTAAAATCGTTCTTGAAATCGTCTACCTTTTTTGAGTCTAGGGCCACAACAGCAACACTTTCTCTTGGAATGGCGTTTCTCAAACTGCCGCCATCGATCTCTGCAATTCGCAAACCAAATTTTTCATGACCATTATATAGGAGTCGGTTCATAAGTTTATTGGCATTTGCAAGACCTTTGTGAATGTCCATTCCCGAATGACCACCTTGAAGACCTTTTACATCAATTTGAAAAGCGTCAAATTGAATTGATAAGCTTTCTTCCTTATAGGATCGTTTTGCTGTAACATCAATACCACCTGCGCAACCCACACCAATTTCATCATCTTCTTCAGTATCAAGATTGAGTAGGATCTCCCCTTTTAACAAGCCGCCTTTCAGACCCATGGCGCCAGTCATTCCAGTTTCTTCATCAATGGTGAAAAGAGCTTCTATTGCCGGATGCTCAATGGTTGTAGATTCTAATATCGCCATGATGGTAGCCACACCTAATCCGTTATCGGCTCCAAGTGTCGTTCCTTTGGCTCTAACCCAATCGCCATCAACATACATGTCAATACCTTGAGTATCGAAATCGAAATTGGTGTCAGAATTCTTTTGGTGCACCATATCTAAATGCGATTGCATCACCACGGTTTTCTTAGACTCCATTCCTGGAGTTGCTGGTTTTTTAATGATGACATTACCAACCTCATCAACCAAGGTTTCCAAACCAAGATTTTGACCAAATTGTTTCATAAAATCGATCACGCGCTCTTCTTTTTTAGAAGGCCTTGGCACGGCATTCAGGTCAGCGAATTTATTCCAAATAACTTGTGGTTCTAGTTGTCTTACTTCGGTATTCATAGGATTAAAAAATTAGAACTCAAAGGTAATTAATCCTATTCATGTAATACAAAACAATTGTGTATTTTTGAGAAATGCGCAGTCGAACAAAAACCATTATTGCATTAAGTATTATTCC
>JABDMU010000059.1 GCA_013001285.1 Flavobacteriaceae bacterium | reverse complement strand
TTATAGATGTACATGGGCATCAGTACCGCATGCCAGAACAGGATCTGGCGCCAGTAGTGGCTGCTATGGACACCTTGAACATGCAGATCATGGTGAATTTAAGCGGACGCACTGGTGAAGACCTGATCAAATCCATGAACAATATAAAGACCAATTTTCCGGGACGTTTTGTGCTGTTTTGCAACATCAATTTTGAAGGAGCAGGCGCCGAAGGTTGGATAGAGGAGAAGGTGGCTCAACTGGAAGCCGATGTGAAAGCAGGTGCTGTAGGATTAAAGGTGTATAAAAGTTTAGGCTTACGAAATAAGGATACGGCCGGAAACCGCTTGGCCATTGACGATCCGCGATTGGATCCCATTTGGGAAAAATGTGGTGAGCTAGGTATTCCTGTACTCATTCATTCTGCCGATCCAAAGTCCTTTTGGGATGATTTTGATGGTGACAACGAACGTTGGTTGGAATTGAAAACCCACCCAAGACGTAAACGTGATGCTGATAATCCTGCGCCCTGGGAACAGATCATCCAGGAACAACATAACATGTTTAAAAAACATAAGAATACCACATTTATCAATGCGCATATGGGCTGGATGGCCAACGACCTTGGAAAACTAGGTAAACTCCTTGACGAGATGCCCAATATGAATGTAGGTATTGGTGCCATCATTGCCGAATTGGGAAGACAACCACGTTTTGCCAAAGCCTTCTTTATAAAATATCAGGATAGGGTTTTATTTGGAAAAGACAGCTGGAAGCCCGAAGAGTTCCCTACCTATTTTCGTGTTTTAGAAAGCGCCGATGAATACTTTCCTTATCATAAAAAATACCACGCCTTTTGGCCCATGTACGGACTGGACCTTCCTGATGAGGTCTTAAAAAAGGTATACTACAAAAATGCCTTACGCATTGTACCAGGTTTGGATGCTTCCAAGTTTCCTAAGTAATTTTTTTACCTTTAGATCATAATGCGATGTTATGACTAAAAAAGTTGTATTTGTCATTTTTGTTATCCTTGCGATATCTGTTGGGTTTTATCCATTACGGTATATTCTTGTTGGAGGTGATATTGGTGTTTTAGATTCGAAACCGGCCGATTTATTATCAAATTCATTCTACAAAGCAGCATTTTACACCCATATCCTAGTTGGCGGATTGGCTTTGTTGGCAGGCTGGTCACAATTTAGCGGAAGCATCAGAAGAAAGTACCTGCAGTTGCACCGACGCTTAGGGATGTTCTATGTTCTCTGTGTTTTATTCAGCGGTCTGGCAGCCGTGTATATTGGATTCTTTGCCACTGGTGGTTTGATTCCGGCAATCGGATTTATCGCTTTGGGATTGGTTTGGTTAAGTTCGACAGGAATGGCATTTTATGCGATAAAAAATGGTGATATCAGAACCCATCAAAAATGGATGATCGTCAGCTATGCCGCCTGCTTTGCTGCAGTTACTTTAAGATTGTGGTTGCCATTATTGATCGTGACCTTTGGCGAGTTTTTAACGGCATATAAGATCGTGTCATGGTTGTGTTGGGTACCTAATATGATCGTGGCTTATTTTATTATTAAGAACAAAGGCTTATTACATACTTAGAGCCATTAGATTGCTGAAAAAAATCAGGAATTATTGCATCCATTTGTACTAAATTTTTCTGCTGATATTTATTTTCATGCTAATGTCAATTCTATTGAATTTGGCATTAGATTTGTTTATATTCTAGGAACTAATTTATTCAATTATAAAAATGAAAAAAGTCATTGGTGTGTTCATAATTACCATGCTCATATGTGGCCTGTCATACGGTCAAAAGCGAAGCGCTGAGGAGATCAGAGCTCAAATAGAATTGTTTAAGAACGATCTTCGCGGACCCTACAAGGACATCCGTTGGTTTTGTACTGACGGCAGTGTGCGTCAACCTAGGGACCCTTGTCCTGAAAACATTGGACCAGGACAGCAACATGCGCGTTATAAGGATGTTGTTGAAGCTTTGGGAAAATTCAATCACATCTACCTAGGACAGATCTTAACTTATACCGAAAAGGTAGACTTTTGGGATGCTGCCCAAAATAATTCACGGCTAAAACAATATCAGATCGAAAAATATCTGCGCTCTATTGATGATGGTTGGATCCTTAGGAAGGCACAATTTTATAGAGGTGCTATTCAAGCCGAAGATGAGCAGGCCTGGGGTGTTATTTTTTATAAATGGTTGTTGTCTAATGATCAGTTTGTGGAAAAGAATTATTTTTTAATTCGGCAATCCTTAAAAGATATACCGCATAACGACGACGATAATGTAGCGCAGCTCATTCGTAGCCAATCGAAAGTGATCTCTGATGCCTACACGCCATTTATGGATCTGCGCGTTAAAATTCATGGTCAACCTGAATTAGCCGATATCGAAAAGGTTAAAGCCTTTAAGTTGAATCATTCAGCAACCTTGAGTACGAATCTTCAGAAGCAAATAAACGAACTCATTGTGACCATGGAGAAATTTTACCGACCTTTTGATATGTCAGAGTTGGTGGCTATGGGAAAGCTCATTGGGAATTCGACCTTCGGCATGGCACTGAAAGCGTTTGGTGATAAGCATAATGCACAAGATATGCCATCTGAATTGATCATAGATGCCTCACAATTATTATTGGATGCCCGAAAAGAAGTACTAGTTGAAAAGCGTCCGATGGCGCGTTTGCAACTTTTGGAGATCTCCCTTAAACTGGAAGAAATGATCTTTAAAAATGCACCGGACTGGCAGCCTGAAAGTGTTGAAGAACTTCTGGATAAGATTTGCTATTTAGGTATGGCCACTACAGGTTCAGGCTTTATTGAATTACACGAATGGGAGCAGATCAATCTCACTAAAACACCTGCCCAAACAGAAAGCATGACCCTTGGCGAATTGACAACGATTCTCGAAAATGCACGTAGTTTGGTAGAATGGAGCTCGGGTATGGTAAAGGCTTATTATCAGGATATTGTGAATGAATACAGCTCCTTTGAACCTAAAGCCTATGGTTTTATCGATGATAAGATACGAGGTTCTATTGCCTTATATTTAGGTAAGACCGTCGGCGAGTTAGGCGATTTCATTGCAAAAGAATCTGCTTTGACCAATAATGTCATGGGCATTGCCAATCAGAGTTCTATTCGTGGGTTGAACCCAGGCTTTGCATTTGGAGAACTGGTGGTTATTGATGGTTCCCCAGATGACATTGAAGTCTCTTCTTCAAAGATATATGTTTTTGAACGACCACCAGCCGATTTGAAACCCATTGCAGGAATAGCAACAGTTTCGGAAGGAAATCTGGTGTCCCACGTGCAGCTTTTAGCACGTAATCTTGGTATTCCAAATGCCGCACTTTCTGATGAGAATTTAAAAAACCTGATAAAGTATAACGGCCAAAAGGTTTTTTATGCTGTTTCAAATCAAGGCAATGTCATCTTAAAAGCCGAGGGCAAAATGTCCGCCGAAGAAAAAGCCTTATTTCTGAAAAAAGAACGTAAAGAAGAAAGAATTGAAGTGCCTATAGAGCGTATCAATCTTACTGAAACTAAGATTTTGAACTTACGTGAAGTTGATGCAAACGACTCAGGAAAATTATGCGGACCGAAGGCAGCTAATCTCGGACAACTGAAAAAAATGTTTCCAGAACGTGTTGTTGAAGGACTAGTGATACCATTCGGAATTTTTCGTCAGCATATGGATCAACACATGCCAGGTCAAAAAGGATCCTATTGGGAATTCTTAAACGATATGTTTGCAGAAGCCGAGCGCATGCGTGAACAAAATATTGACGAAACTGAGATCGAGCACTATCAATTGTTGCAATTGGCTACCTTACGTGCCGCCATAAAAAACATGCGTTTAGATCTTGGCTTCCTGCATGATCTTGAGAAAGATTTTAAATCAATATTAGGTGAAAATCTTGGCGGTATTCCTGTGTTCTTGAGATCTGATACCAACATGGAAGACCTCAAGGATTTTACTGGAGCAGGATTAAATCTCACCTTATTTAATGTGGTTGATAAAACTAAGATTCTTCAGGGAATTAAAGATGTTTGGGCGTCGCCATATACAGAACGCAGTTTTAAATGGCGGCAAAAATATTTGTTGAATCCAGAAAATGTCTTCCCTTCTATATTGGTCATACCTAGTGTTGATGTAGATTACTCAGGGGTCTTGATAACAAAAGGTATTATTTCAGGAAATGAATCAGAGTTGACTATTGCCATGAGCAGAGGTGCGGGTGGTGCGGTTGACGGACAAGCGGCTGAGTCATATGTGCTTAAACCTGACGGAAGCTATCGCTTTTTAGCGCCAGCACGTGAAATGTACTATAATGCCTTACCTGAAACTGGAGGCACACAGAAGACCTTAGCAACGTTTGAAAAACCAATATTGAATTCACAAAACATAAAGGATATTCGAGCTATGGCCAAGGCCATTAAGGAGCGATTGAATAAAGAGACGAACTCAGATTATCAAGGTGCTTTTGATGTTGAATTAGGATTTAAAAACGACAAATTATGGTTGTTTCAGATTAGACCATTCGTTGAAAACAAAAAGGCACTAAGTTCAGACTATTTAGAGTCGATCACGCCTAAAATTGATCAGAATAAAATTATAGCATTATCAAAAAAATTATAAAATGAAAAAGATTGTATTAATATTGCTTATCTCTTTTGTATGTGCATCTTTTACTGTATTCAACCATTATCCAATTGACGGTTATGAGCGTACAGGGATTAAACGTTTGAAACGTTTGGAAATGATCAAAAGCGGTGAGATTAAAGATGGCACCTTATTACCTGCAGGGGCGTATAAAGGATATATGGATATCCAATTGAATTTAATTTCAAAAAAATCGGATAGTATAAGCACATTTTTTCAAAAGAATGAAAACTTTCAGAACGTGATCAGTGGCTTGTTCAAAGGTCTTGACCGAAGCTATTCTCTCGCCATTCTTGATATTTCTGACCCTGATAATTTGCGTTATGCAAGTCGTAATGAGACTTTAGGATATCAGCCTGGAAGTGTTGGAAAATTGGCGGTGTTGATTGCCTTATTTAATGAATTACAAAAGATTTATCCGGATGATTTTGAAAAGCGATTAGATGTACTTCGTAATCGTTCTGTGAAAGCAGGGTTGTGGGGTTTGACCGATGAACATACAGTACCCATTTTCAATATAGAGACGAAAAAACTTGTCAAGCGTCAGGTTATCGCAAGTGATGTTTTTACGGTTTTCGAATGGGCAGATCATATGATGTCGGTGAGCAACAATGGTGCTGCAAGCATCGTCTGGCGTGAAGCCTTGTTGATGTCGGTATTCGGAAAAGACTATGCAACATTGACTCAGGAAGCTGCCGATGCTTATTTTAAAAATACGCCTAAGGCCGAAATCACCAATCTTGCCAACGACGTGGTCAATTTACCATTACGAAAAATAGGTATTGGACCAGACGAATGGCGTTTGGGTAGTTTCTTTACACGAGGCTCTAACAATTATGTAGGCAGTAAAGGCGGTAGTATAGGATCGCCGCTCGGACTGATGAAATTTTTAGTTCAGTTGGAGCAGGGGAATGTTGTTGACGAAGCTTCGAGTTTAGAAATGAAGCGATTGATGTATATGACCGACAGGCGTATTCGTTATGCACAGGCACCAATCTTAAAGGAAGCTGCTGTGTACTTTAAGTCCGGGAGCTTATATAAATGTGATCGATCAAAAGGGGAGGCCTGCGGAAAATATATGGGAAATGTTTCGAATTTTATGAATTCTGTGGCCATTATAGAGCATCCTGATAATTGCAGATATATTATAGTCCTTATGACCAATGTATTACGAAAAAATTCAGCATCAGATCATATGTATCTGGCTACTAGTATTGATAAGGCCATAAGAAATAACTAACCCAATTTAGACAGTTCTTCGGCCTTCGTACGTACCTTTCCGTTTTTATCGTTTAAAACCGATTCAACAATGGATTTAAATCCAAGATTCTGTGTTTTTTCGATGAGATTGAGAACAGTCAATTTTAATTTAACGTCGTTTCGAGATAATAGCGCATGATAGCATTCGGCTTCACTAAATACTTTTAGGTTAAGCTTTTTAATCTTGTCTTCAAGGGACAGATCGATCAAAATAGATTCAGCAACGGGGATCAATTCCTTTTTCAATTGCTTATCAAGTATGTTATCTAAAAATTCAATAGCATGAATGCGTTGCTCCTCTTTACCATGTAAAATTGTGTTTAAAATTGGGTCGACGTCGTTAGGTGGATATTTTATACCTAAAAATCTGAAGATACGTTGAAGTTGACGGTCTAACCGACTTTCCAACAATTCAATTAAGCTCACGCGTGCGTCGTTCTCATCTTTCGATTCATGAGTTTGTTGCTTCTTCTTATACTGTATGACGATCTGCGAATGGATCACGGCCAGAGTATCCTGATAAAGTTGGCATTCATCCAAAATATTATCGATAATAAATCGATCTTTAATTTGAAGATGGCTGTGTTTCCATTTCAGGCGTTTAAGAGCTTCAATGGCCTCAATCTTTACTGAATGTTCGCTGATCTCAGTAAGGCTGATCAAAGTATTAACTGCTTTTTGCGAAGCGAAATTTTCAATAACTTTTATAGCATAAACGGCGTCTTCAGTAAGGATTTGCTCCTTTTTAATACCCTCATAAATTATTTTAATGATAGGTTCGTTATAAAATACTAAAGCTTCTGTGGCAGTTTTACGTGTTGACCTTCCCGATAAATGATGGATGATAAGATTGATAAAATCTTGATCTAAAGTTCGGGAAGCACTTGTAATTGCGGTATTTAGAATGTCGGTATCTTTAGATTTTAAATGTTCTTTGATAACGGGATAAAAGGATCTTATTTGCGCATTTCCAATGGCTTGAAGAATAGCCTTTATACGATTATTTTTTAATTCATGACCAATGTCATCACGATAACTCTTTAATGATAGCTCTATTTTATGCTCGAGATCAAATCGATGCTGAAGGGTTATATTATTTCTAATCTCCAAAGACAAACCAACTAAGGCAGAATTGGCAATGGTGTGATCATTGGTATTTAAGTGTTTCTCAAAAAGATCAACTGTATTTTTGTTGTAATTTTTTAGGAGATATCTAAAGGCAGCTTCTGTCACTTCTTGATCATCGTCATTGATCATGATCTCCATTTGAGTACTTAAATTTTCAGTTTTTAGGAAATAAAGATTCTCTATAGCAAGTGCTCTTACCTTAGCCGATTCGTGTTTAATCAAGTCTTTTATTGAAAAAAAGAAGCGTTCATCCTTAACTTCCAACGTCTTATTCAGCATATGAATGACCTTGTTTTCCGAGTTGCTTTTGAGTGCTTGAATAACAGTACTTATTATAGATGTGATGTGAATTTCTTCCTTGACTTCTTTAGGTTTTTTCGAATCGGTTATCGTAAATAAAGCTTTAAATGCTATGATATATTCTATTCTTAATTTGTAAATAACATAGAGCCAACCACAAATTAAAAGAATGATGATCAAACTAATAGAAACTGCTGGAAGATCAAGGCCGTTAATTAAAAAGATCAGAATAAATCCAGCTAGTCCGGTGGCAATACTATCGACTACAACATCAGAAAATGTTTTGGTCTTCTTTTTTATATCAATTGGAATTGGAATGGAGAGCAATTCAGTTGCGGCCTTATTCACCGATTGTTTCAAGCTACCATCAATAACTTTTATGAGTACGATAACCCAAAGTTGTGGTATGATAATCAAAAGAAAAGAGCCTAATAATATACCAGTTGGTAACCAGATTAGCGAAGTGCCTACGCCAAAAGTTCCCACCAGTCTTTGGGTAAGAAATAATTGGATCAATAAGGAAATCACGCTAAGAGTCGAGAACCAGAAACCAAAAAAGGACGCAAGTTCTTCGGGATCCTGAATTAGACGTGAAGCAAAATCACTGTACTGATAATCAACCAGTTTAGCAATGAGGACGCTAATCCCAATTACGATTGCGATCAAGGATAACAATTTCGATTTTCGGATTAGTCGGAGCGGTGATTCAGCTTTCGGACTTGAACGCTTAGACACTTGAAAGGTATTAAGCAGATCTACATGATGATGCCATATGTATCTTGTTATGGGTAAACAGCCAAGCAATAAAAAGGCAGCAACAAAAAAGAGATAATTAGTATCGAGAAATCGTGTCAGAATAGATGTTAAATAACCACCAAATATTCCACCTGCAATGGCACCCGCACCAATAAACCCAAAGACTCGTTTGGCTTCTCGGGCGTTATAAACCAGATTAGCTAAAATCCAAAATTGTGATGCAGAGAGCAATCCAAAAATAGCCACCCAGACATAAGGAATGTAAAGCCAATAACCATTTGCAAAATCTAAGGTGAAGGCAACACCAAAAATAATCAAGGATAAAATAGACGTTATCAAGGTTCTTTGAACGATGACGTTCAAGGCCATACGTTCCAGCATATTACTATAAAAATAGGAACCTAGAACAGCGACAATTGCAGTAAGTACAAAACCTAATGGTAATGCATCTGATGTCAGCTCAGAAAGAAATAAGGAATTAATTGTAGGTTTTACTACTAATAAGGTGGTGATAATTAAAAAGATATTAAGCTGAAGGAGCAGAGTATGATGTAATTCCTCTTCCTTAAGGTCAAAAACTTTTAGAATTAATAGTTTTAACGATTTAAAGCTTAACATGATTAAAGTATAATTAAAAAAATGCAAAAATCGGAAGCTTGAATTCCGATTTTCAATAGTATGATATTTGTTTCATTTTTAAACATGAACTGACGAAATTAATACAAGCTTCCCAGATCATAAAACTTTATAATTTTATTTAGATTTTTTAGTGACTTTTAAGACTTTTTCAATGGGTCTCACAAGATCTCTAATGATCTGCTCACCTGATGGATCATCTACTAGTGCAACAAGTATGTATCGTCTGTTCGGATCTTTTCCCCAAACTAGCACAGAATCTGAGTGATAGGTTCTCCAGGATCCCGATTTTCTATAAACGTTGGCATGAGGTGCAATTTTATTTAGAACGCTGATGAATTTATGATGCAGATCAGGATTTTCCATTATATCCAGCATTTGCATCGAACGTTCTCGGTTCACTAATGCTCCAAAGGCCATTAAATAATAATAACGACAAACCTGCGTTACACTAGCCGCGTGACTTAAATTTTTTATAGGTTCTCTATTGGTGTCACCACCACCGCCATAACGTTTACCAACCCATAGACCACCACCAAAATCTTCATCATAGAATTCATATTTTGGATCCGTCATGACCTCTTCGATCTTGTCATAACCAACACGATCGATCATTCTTGTAGAAGCAGCATTGTTAGATTTACTAATCATTAATCGCATGTCTTTTTGGACTTCCTTGGTTTCTTCCAGTTCACCTTTGTCAATCGCATCCATAGCGGCCAATAAGATTGCGATCTTAGGCAAACTAGCGGCATACATCATGTGGTTTCCATTGATTCGTGCGAATTTCGGGCATTCAGGATTTCGAAGATCTACAATACCAACAGCCATCTTTTTCTGATTGATAAGGGTCTTCCACTTAGGATTCTTTAAAAGTTCCTTTTCAATATCAGCTTGCATGGTAGAATCAATCAATGATCGCAACGATTGCACCTCGCCATCCGTTGGAAAAAGGGGTAAATTAGTTTGGCCATTCACCATAAAAGTGAAAGCAAAAAAAATGATAAATGCGAAAAACTTTGTTTTCATTAATTATAAGTTTAAATAGTATAGCAAAATTATCTTTTTTTTAAATGCAAAAGGTGTTAAAATTAATGCTGATCATCTTTATAAAAATATAAGCATTTACGCCATATAATGATGATCTTAAGACCGGAAAGTGTTAAAATTTTATGCTTGAAGTCATTATAATATGCCGAATCATGTCAAAATAATTGAAGAATCTTATACGATATAGAAAAACAAGGTGTTTTTAGGAAAATTCTAGGCATTCAAATCATGAACGAACAAACCACTTCTTAGCTTCGGTTCGAACCAGGTTACTTTTGGTGGCATGATGAGATCATTGTCTGAAATGGTGATCAATTGGTCCATGCTCACAGGATGTACCGAAAAGGCCACTTCCATGTTACCATGATCAACGCGGCGTTCCAATTCTCCTAAGCCACGCATACCACCAACAAAGTCGATGCGCTTGTCTTTTCTCAGGTCAACAATATTGAATAGCGGTTCTAAAATATTTTCGGATAAAATAGTAACATCTAGTTGCCCAATAGGATCATTGTCGTTGTATGTACCTGCTTTTGAAGTTAGTTTATACCATTGCTTATTGAGGTACATGCCAAAGGTATGTGGACCTTCAGGTCGATAAGCTTCAGCTTTCTTTTCTATGTCGAATTTGTCACCAACAGCTTTAAGAAGCTCATCTTCGGTTAAACCGTTCAGATCTTTGATCACACGATTGTAATCCAGAATTTTCAGTTGGTTGTCCGGAAAGACCACTGCCATCACATAGTTATCACGATGGCCATCGCCAGAGCTTCCGTTCCTCGCATCTCTTAATTCTTTAGCAACTAAGGATCCTGCTGCGGTTCTGTGATGTCCATCAGCAATATAGATGCTATCGACTTTCGATTCAAAAAGCGATTCTAGCTCATTCAATTTCTGTGCATCGGTAACAGGCCACAAGCGATGACGGATGCCATCATCAGCTACAAAATCATAAACAGAATCCTCATTTTTCATTGAATCAACAAGTGCATCAATGTCGGATACATTCGGATAACTCAGGAATACTGGCTCATAATTCAGCTTGCTCGCGCGTACGTGATTTTTTCTATCTTCTTCTTTGTCTGGTCGCGTCAATTCATGTTTTTTGATCACGTTATTAAAGTAATCATCAATAGAACAGCAGCCTACCAATCCGGTTTGTACATGACCATCCATAGTTAATTCATATACATAAAAAGAAGCGGTCTCATCTTGTATCAATACCTTTTTGTTGACCAATGCATCAAAATTAGCTTTCCCTTTTTTATAGATCTCTGGTGCATAAGGATCGTGATCATTTGAAAAATCGATCTCTGGCTTGATGACATGGTAGAAGGAATTCGGTTTGCCTTCAGCTTCGCTTTTAGCTTCGGCAGCATTCAAAACATCATAAGGTTTACAAGCTACTTCTTCTACAAAATTTGGACTTGGACGAAAGGCTTTAAAGGGAACAAAAACAGACATAAATCATTATTTTAAGGCTACAAAAATAAAGCAAGAACATGTCATGCCCAAATAATGCGAATTAATAAATAGAGTAGTTGTCAACCAGTTGTTAACGACCGGTTCAAAGTTTTAAGCCGTAGATCAATTGGCTACACTGTTGGCCATCCAGATCAATAATACTAGGGTAGTGTCCCCAAAGGGAAAAATTAAATTTCTCAAGAAGTTGAATGCTGGGAATATTGATGTCTAATAGCACGGCGAGTAGGCTTTGCTTCCCAAGGCGATTACAATC
Organism: Flavobacteriaceae bacterium; assembly: GCA_013001285.1. Taxonomy (GTDB): domain Bacteria; phylum Bacteroidota; class Bacteroidia; order Flavobacteriales; family Flavobacteriaceae; genus JABDMU01. The sequence continues at coordinate 21,999 of JABDMU010000059.1, read as the reverse complement.
GTCAATAGCATATTGAACCAATTCAGAAGCAATCCCATTTCTATGCGCTTTATAATCGATGTAATAACTTATTTCGGCAATACTGGCCATGGCTTGTCGGCCGGAACGGTAAGGCGATAAATAACAATAACCAAGGATCTTGTCATTAAGTTCTGATACATATATTGGGTAGCTATTTTGATCAAAAGAATTGAACCAATCTAAGCGGTCCTCAAGAGTGACTTCCTTCAGAACACCACAAACTTTTGCACGTATAGCTTGATTGAAAATAGACATAACTTGAGGGAGGTCCTCAATTTCGGCAAATCTAATATTAGGTTTGGATTTCATCAATCATAAAGGAATATTACCATGCTTACGGCAAGGCTTCACAGTTTCTTTGCCTTCTAACATGCTGAAGGCTTTCAGAAGTTTTCGTCGGGTATCCTTCGGTAAAATTACTTCATCAATAAATCCGCGATGGGCAGCGCTATACGGATTGGCAAAAAGATTGGCATATTCTGCCTCTTTTTCTTTCCATTTGGCTTCCGGATCTTTCGCTGATTTGATCTCATTTTTAAAAATAATTTCGGCAGCACCTTTGGCACCCATCACCGCAATTTCGGCAGAGGGCCAGGCAAAATTCATATCGGCGCCAATATGTTTAGAATTCATCACATCATAAGCCCCACCATAGGCTTTTCGGGTAATCACCGTAACTCTCGGAACTGTTGCTTCACTAAAAGCGTATAATAATTTCGCGCCGTTAACTATGATGCCATTCCACTCCTGATCGGTTCCGGGTAAAAATCCAGGAACATCTTCAAGAACCAACATTGGAATATTGAAACAATCACAAAAGCGGACAAAACGTGCAGCTTTTTTTGAGCTCTTAACATCTAAAACACCAGCAAGAAACATGGGTTGATTGGCGATGATCCCAATACTTCGGCCACCTAATCGTGCAAAACCAACTATGATATTTTCAGCGTAATCTTTATGGATCTCAAAGAATGAATCGGTATCAATTATCCCTTGAATGACAGCGTGCATGTCATAAGGCTTATTCGGATTTTCAGGCACAATACGCGAGAGTTCGTCACGATACTCTTCATTCAGTTCAACAGGAATATGTTTCGGTGTTTCTGTATTATTTTGGGGCAGATAACTTAATAGTCGTTTCAAATCGTCAAGACAAGCAACATCATTTGCCGACGTGACATGCGCCACACCCGATTTTGTAGAATGCGTACTGGCTCCACCCAATTCTTCGCTGGTGACTTCTTCATTGGTGACTGTTTTGACGACATTTGGCCCGGTTACAAACATATAACTTGTGTCTTGTACCATAAGCGTAAAGTCGGTCATTGCCGGTGAATACACAGCACCACCAGCACAAGGTCCCATTATGGCTGATAGTTGTGGAATCACTCCAGACGATTGAACATTTCTATAAAAAATATCGGCATAACCACCTAAAGATCTAACACCTTCTTGAATACGCGCACCTCCAGAATCATTTAAACCTATTAATGGTGCACCCACTTTTACGGCCAGATCCATGATCTTACAAATTTTCTCAGCATGTGTTTCGGATAATGAGCCACCAAAGACCGTAAAATCCTGTGCGAACAAATAAATTAATCGTCCGTCAATAGTGCCATAACCAGTGACGACGCCATCACCATAGAACTTCTGATCTTCCATTCCAAATTCCTTAGTACGATGGGTCACCAAAGCACCAATTTCTTCAAAAGACCCTTCATCCAACAGATATTGGATACGTTCTCTAGCTGTAAGTTTCTTTTTAGCATGTTGCTTCTCAATGCGTTTTTGACCACCACCAAGGAAAGCCTTAGCCAGTTTTTCGTTGAGTTCTTTTATTTTTGGATCCATAGTGATCTAATTTGGTAATCTTATTAAGTTTTGATCTTCTAAATATTGCTGTAATGCGATCATACCTGCAACTTTTGCTTCTGATTCTTGTTGTTTTTTAATCGCTTCCGCCGAATAATAATTTTTTACGAAGTGTGTATCAAAATTTCCAGATTTAAAAGCTTCGTGTTGACATACAAAGCGTCCAAATGGCAGAGTTGTTTCGACACCTTCTACAATATACATATCAATTGCCTTTATCATAAGTTGAATAGCTTCCACTCGAGTTTCGGCGTAAACGATCAATTTGGCGAGCATAGGGTCATAATAAATAGGAATATCCATATGTGCTTCAAAGCCGTTATCTACGCGAATGCCTTCGCCTTTTGGCAGCTCGTAGGTTTCTAAATAACCTACACTGGGCAAAAAATCGTTTAATGGATCTTCAGCATAAACCCTTAATTCAAGGGCATGTCCTTTGATCTTTAAATCATCTTGTTTTAGAGAAAGTATTTCATTTCTCGCTACTCTAATCTGTAATTCAACTAGATCAACACCTGTTATGAGCTCAGTAACCGGATGCTCTACTTGAAGTCGTGTATTCATTTCAAGAAAATAGAAATTATGGTCGGCGTCAAGTAAGAATTCTACCGTTCCTGCGCCTAAATAATCGCAGGACCGCGCTACATTTACTGCAGCTTCACCCATTTGTTTTCTCAACTCAGGCGAAAGGACAGCAGACGGCGCTTCTTCAACAACTTTTTGATGTCGGCGTTGGATGCTACATTCTCTTTCAAAGAAATACAGAATATTATCATGTGCATCAGCCATGATCTGAATTTCTATATGTCTGGGAGACGTCACATATTTTTCAATAAAAACAGAACCGTCACCAAATGCTGATGTAGCTTCACTAATGGCACGATTCATTTGTGATTCTAGTTCAGATTCTTTCTCAACAATGCGCATGCCTTTGCCACCGCCTCCTGCAGAGGCTTTAATAAGAATAGGAAATCCGATGTCTTTAGCAATGCCTTTGGCTTTTTCAACATCGGTTATGGCTTCATCAATCCCTGGCACCATTGGAATGTTGTATTTTTTAACCGCTTCTTTTGCGGCTAATTTGCTTCCCATAATTTTTATGGCCTTCGATCTGGGCCCTATAAAAGTGATGTTGTTTTTTTCGGCTTCTTCAGCGAAATTGGCATTCTCACTTAAAAAACCATAGCCTGGATGAATGGCATCCACATCCATATCCTTGGCTACTTGAATAATTTTTGAGCCTAATAAATAGGATTCATTAGAAGGTGACTTTCCAATATAAACTGCTTCATTGGCAAATCGCACATGCGGTGCATCTCTATCGGCTTCCGAATACACAGCAACAGTTTTGATGCCCATTTTGTGAGCAGTTTTCATGACACGAATTGCAATTTCACCTCTATTGGCGACTAAGATCTTTTTCATAATTATTCGAACTCTATTAATAAAGTGTTTTTCTCTACGGCTTCGCCCTTTGTAGCAGAAATGCTTTTTATTTTTCCACTTCTAGGCGCATTAATAACGTTTTCCATCTTCATTGCCTCTAGGATCAATAAGGGGTCATCTTCTTTTACTTCTTGACCTTCGATGACATTGATATCTAATATCAACCCTGGCATAGGAGCCTTTATTTTATCGATTTGTTTTGAAGCATTTGCTGAGAATCCCATGCGATCTATCAATTGATCGATCTCGTTTTCGATCTTCACGCTATAGGAATTAGATCCGATCTTGATGACATAATTCTTTGAATTGAAATCGGATGAGATTAATTCAGCTTCAATAGAGACCTTATTGGATAACACATGAAACGCTTTAGGGGATCTTTTGATCAGATCGAAGTTTGAAATCTCTTCATCTGTAAATTCAAAATCGAATGTCTGATTAACCTTTAATTTATACTTTGAATTCATAAGTTACTTAATATTAAATTTTGAATTGACTTGATGTCGTTTGATGGCCTTTCTCGAGAGTACGATCCCTATGATAAGTGAAGCAAATGCACCTATAGAAATACCCGGAATAAAATTAATGAATAAGAAAAAATCATAGGCGCCATGGAATATTATAGCTAATAATAATCCGAGTAGATTTAATTTTGCACGATTCTTTGAAAATTTTGCCATGCCCATAAAATAGCCCATTAATATCCCAAATGTGGCATGTGCTGGAACAGCTGTGAATGCTCGTAATAAAGCAGTTTGAGCGCCACCTTCGGCAACATAAAAAATGTTTTCAACAGCTGCGAATCCCATAGAAACCATGACAGCGTAAACGATGCCGTCAAACTTTTCATTAAAATCTCGTCGTGGTTGCGCATAATATCTAACGATGACATATTTACTGAATTCTTCGGTAAAAGCAACTATAAAAAATGCCCTCACAAATTGTTCAATGACACTATATTTATTGTTCAATGCGAGGAAAAGATCAAAGAACATATACAAGATGGTCGTAATGATGATACTTACGATGCCACCCAGCAAAAAGCACAAGAGCATGATACGTTTTGGTTCTTTCTCATACTTGTCTTTGACATAAATGTAAAAGATGATGACAATAACAGGTGCAAATGCATAAAGAAGTAAAGCCATGATTGAAAAGTACTAATTTTTTATGGCATTCTTTATACTGTTCAAAACAAATAGGTAATAGTCTCTGTTGGTTGTGACAAAATGGGAATTTTTATCAGAATTATCTAATAATTTTATGAATTCAGGAAGTGTGACCAGCTTTAAATCTTCAACTTCATTTTTTTCAGGTTTTAGATCGGTGAGATCAACTTTTAACTCGGCTATGAAGGTGTGGTGAAATTCGTTATCGATAAACCCATTTTCATAGTGCTGAAAGCACTCGAACACCCCAATTTTTAAAAGGTCGTTCTTAGCTAAGGATAGACCAATTTCTTCCTTTGTTTCTCTTAAGGCTGCATCACTTATGGATTCACCCGCATCAACATGTCCTGCGACAGAGACATCCCAAAGCAAGGGACAAATCAATTTCTTAGAGGACCGTTGTTGTAATAAGATCTCACCAGATTTGGTATAGAGCCAAAGATGTGCAGTATTATGATAATGTCCTTTTGAATGAATGATCGATTTTTGAATAGATTTTCCAGTGGGTAAGCCGTCCCTTGTAACAATGTCGATCAGTTCATCCATTCCTATTTGTTTTCAAATACGTAGTTAACAGCATCGACTAAGGCATTAAGATCTTCTTTTGTATTGAAAAGATGTATAGATACTCGAATGTAGGCTCCTCTTATCGATACAAAGATCTTTCTTTTTTCGAATTCAGATTTTAAGGCTTCTAAGCTAATAGCAGGATTCAATTTTATACCGAATAGATGATGCCCACGATAAGCTTCCGATTCAATAGTACAAACTAATTCCTCCAATTTTTTAAGCGCATCAATTGAAATCTCCCGACAGTAAGTTTGAATAGCTTCAGGCGTCCATTCTAAAAGTTGCTCTATGGCTTTGGTAAGCATTGGGATCGCAATAAAATTAGCCTGTTCTCCCATATTATATCGATTTGCGAATGGCTTGTATCTTTCTTCATAGGTCGTAAGTCCGGAAAAATTTTCACTGTTGAGTCTGTTAGACCAATTCTCTTCAATAGGTTTACCCGAATCAAAAAAGGGTCCGTAATAAGCTAGTCCAGATGCATAAGGTCCAAGCAGCCATTTATAGGCTGCACAGATCAATGCATCCGGTTGGATCTCTTGAACTGAGAAGGGTAGGGCACCGACTGATTGCGTGCCATCAATAATTAAGAGCGCGTTTACTGAAGTGGCTTTTTCTCTAATGGCCTTCAAATCATACAATGTTCCATCAGCCCAATGGGTATGACAAATGGCAATAACAGCGGTACTTTCGGTAATGGCATCAAGAATATTTTCATTCCATTGTTTCCCAATATTATTCTGAACCTCTGGTTTTGCTATACTGATTAAGGTCGCTCCAGATTCCTTTGCAAGACGCTGCCAACCGTAGATATTACTAGGAAATTGCTCTGCTAAGGTTAGGATCTCATCACCTTTTTGTAATGTAATATTCTTAATAACCGTAGCAATGCCATAAGAAACCGACGGGATCATGGCAATTCGCTCAGGTTGGTTACAATCAATAAGCCTTGCAAAAAGTGATTTTAAATGAGTTAGTGGTTCAAAGAAATCAATCGGTTTTACTTGATAAGGTCTGCTCTTTTGATCGACTGCATTCCTACCAGCCTCAGATACATCTTTCAACAAAGGAGACATATAAGAGGTGTTCAAATACACAATATCTTGTGGGATATCGAATTGAATACGTTGATCTTTTATGCTCATTTTATTCGAAATAACTGAAGGTCTCTCCGCTTTTGATCTTTAATAAAGATTCATAAATAAGTTTGATCACATTTTCAACATCGTCACGATGCACCATTTCAACCGTTGTATGCATGTATCGCAAAGGTAATGAGATCAAAGCCGAAGCTACACCTCCATTACTATAAGCGAAGGCATCGGTATCTGTTCCTGTTGCTCTGGACAATGCAGCACGCTGGAACGGGATCTTTTTTTCTTCGGCTGTATCTGTAATGAGATCTCTTAGCTTTTGCTGAACAGCAGGAGCATAGGCTACAACAGGTCCAAGTCCAACTTCACAATGCCCTTGTTTTTTTTTGTTGATCATTGGCGTTGTAGTATCGTGGGTCACGTCAGTAACGATAGCGACGTTTGGTTTGATCGTTTCGGTAATCATTTGAGCACCACGCAAGCCTATTTCTTCTTGGACCGAATTGGTAATGTAAAGTCCGAATGGCAATTTCTTTTTATTGGTATGAAGTAATCGTGCTACCTCTGCTATCATAAATCCGCCCATACGATTATCAAGCGCACGACAGACAAAATTATTTTTGTTTAAAATATGGAACTCATCAGGGTAGGTGATCACACAACCTACGTGTATACCTAGTTTTTCGACTTCATCTTTCTTTTTACAGCCTACGTCAATAAAAATATTTTCGGGTTTTGGAGGCTCTTCTTTGGATTTACTTCGTGTATGAATTGCTGGCCATCCAAAAACCCCTTTTAGGATTCCTTTTTTAGTATGGATATTAACTATTTTACTTGGTGCGATCTGATGATCGCTTCCGCCATTTCTGATCACATAGATCAAGCCCTTGTCGTCAATATAGTTGACATACCATGAGATCTCATCGGCATGGCCTTCAATGACCACCTTATATTTAGCATTAGGATTAATCACACCTACAGCACTTCCGTAGGTATCAGTAATGAATTCATCTACATAAGGTTTCAGATAATTCATCCATATTTTTTGACCTTCCCATTCATAGCCTGTTGGAGCGGCATTATTTAAATATTTTTCTAAAAAGTCCATCGACTTTTTATTGAGTATGCGTTGTTTAGCCATCTTTTAAAATTTTGCTCTAAAATAATAATATTAACAGCAATTTTAAGTTTTACAAGAAGCAAATTGTTAATTTTACTTTTATTATTTTGAAGTTTGGAATGATTTTCGATTTCAAATGAATATGAAAAAGCTAATCTACATATTAATAGTATTACCTACCCTTATGTTTTCTCAGGTTGAAGATCGTGAGCAGGATAGTCTTATTGGACAATATATTATTATTGAAGGGGATTCAATTCCAAGAACGTCTATAGATCTTGATGAAGTGCTTCTACTTCATAAACTCGAATTTAATTCCAAAGAAGACAGGCGGCAATATTTGATTTTAAAACGAAAGACCATAAAAGTGTATCCATATGCTAAGTTGGCTGCAGAGCGTTTAGAATCCTTAACCGAACGGCTAGCATCAATAGAAAAGAAAAGCGATAAAAAAAAATACGCCAAGCGTATTCAGAAATATATTGAAGGTGAATTCAAAGACGAATTAAAAAAATTGACACGTACTGAAGGCCAGATACTGGTGAAGCTTATTCACAGACAAACTGGGAAGACCACATTTGATCTCATAAAACAACTTCGTAATGGCTGGCGAGCCTTTTGGTTCAATAATACGGCCAATGTTTTCGATATTTCTTTAAAACGGGAATTTGACCCTTTGAATACTAAAGAAGATTATCTTATTGAAGATATCCTACAGCGCAACTTTCAAAATGGCCGCTTGAAAACTCAGAAATCGGCATTGGATTACGATTTCTTCGAACTTTCAAATAAGTGGTTAGGAACTGATAAAAAAACAGCTTCTAGTGCGGATTCAAACTAAACTTGAGGAAAATTTAAATGCCGCATCTCATGGCATTGGTGCGCTTTTAGGCATTGCTGGATTGATCTTACTCATAATTTTAAGTAATACCAATACAGAATGGAGTTTATTTTCTGTGATCATTTATGGCATCTCTATCATTGTACTTTTCACAGCATCTACCTTATATCATTCTATAAGAAAAGAATCATTAAAGCATTATTTTAGGATCGTAGATCACATCAGTATCTATGGATTAATTGCTGGAACCTACACACCGGTTTTGTTATTGACCTTGCCAGATAGTAAGGGCTGGATCTTATTTTGGACCGTTTGGGGAATTGCTGCTTTTGGTGTTGTTTTAAAACTATTTTTTACCGGAAAGTTTGAGCTGTTCTCGACCTTACTTTATCTGGTCATGGGCTGGCTGATCATTTTCGATTTTTCTACTTTGGCAGATCGGATGGAAACGAACGGATTATTATTGTTATTTGCCGGTGGATTATCTTATACTGTTGGTATTATATTTTACATATTCGAGCGTATTCCGTACAACCATGTCATCTGGCATTTGTTTGTTCTTGGAGGTGCGATTTGCCATTTCTTAATGATCTTATTTTTTGTAATCTAAATTACTTTTTATTGACCAGCTTTATTCAAATATCAGGAGAAGAGGATTTTAAAGAGATCGCTCGCATGTCTGAAGTTATTTGGAAAAAGCATTACATACCTATAATAGGATTAGCTCAAGTTGAGTATATGTTGGATAAATTTTTATCCAAAAAAGCCTTAGAGGACCAAATAAAGGAAGGGTATAAATACTACTTCATAAATTTTGAAGGTCGGAAGGTTGGATATGTATGTATACGGAAAGAGGATCGTGCCTTATTTTTAAGTAAGATCTATATCTACGAATCCTATCGCGGAATGAAAATTGGGTCATCCACCTTATCATTTGTATATGAGCAGGCAAAGAAATTAAATTGTAACATAGTTTATCTCACGGTTAACAAAAATAACTCAAAATCAATTGCAGTCTATGAAAAATTAGGGTTCAAAAATGTTGATTCTTTAGTTATAGATATTGGAAAGGGCTTCGTTATGAATGATTATAAAATGGAAAAAATACTGTGATTAGGAATCAATGATCTCTTTGTAGGTGTCAAAAAAAGATTCAAAAAGGATCATTGTATCATTAAAGAAATTCATTGTGCTGCGCCATGTGTTTTTATCGTGAATTGAGACATTTTCATTTAAGGCGACATAAATTCTAGAAATTTCCTTTCCATTTTCAAGCACATATTCCTCTTCAAATATTGCTTCAGGTAAAAAGTCCGTTTTAATTATTGACTTTAAGGCGATTAATTTCTCCCAGAATTTAATTCGGTTTTCCAAATCGGTTTCAAGGTCAAGCGCGACTAGTGCTTTTTTTGTGTCAAAATGGAATTTAAACGTAAGCCCTTTGATCTTTGTATTGTATAAGATCCATTTCCTGGGAAATGACTTCCCGAAGCTCGTCCAAAATTCCTGACGGATCTGTCTTGATTCTTCTTTGCTGAACATTAAATAAAATAAGCAATGGCAACAGCGATCACAATACCTATCATTTTATTCAAATTGAACTTATGACCTTCGCTACTTTCAAACAAAATGGTGGTCGAAATATGAAGAAAAATACCAATGACGATGGCATTGATGTAATCGGTGTATTCTGAAACCATTTCTACGTTATTCGATATAATGGTTCCTAGTGGTGTCATCAATCCGAAGATGGTTAGGAAGATAAAAATCTGATATTCTTTAAAATCTGATTGAAATAAATAGGAAGTTATCAAAATGGCAATAGGGATCTTATGAATTAAAACGCCGTAGACCATATCGTTATGCTGATGTATTGGGAAACCCTCCAGAAAGGCATGAATACACAAACTGATGAACAATAACCAAGGGAATACCTTACTGTGTTTATGAATATGCACATGGCCATGTTCGGCACCTTTAGAAAAGAATTCCAGAATGATCTGAATGAAAATACCCAACATGATGAATAAGCCCGTAAGCTTGCCCTCTAAATGTTCGTATACTTCAGGAAGCAAATCGAAAACTGTGAGAGAAAGTAGAAAAGCACCACTAAATGCCAGCAGTAATTTTACATTTTTTAGGGGTTTATTTCTGGATAATTTTACGATGACGAAACCGAGTATGACGGCGTAAATAGGGAAGAGGTATTTATTCATTCTACATGAAAATTAAAATAAGACGTTCAGATAATTGCTTATGATAGGGGTTGAGTTTATAGTCACCGAAGACATCGATCAATTGTAAATTTGCCTTTTCAAACATGTCTTGAAAGTCTTTCAAAGTAAAGGCTTTTACACGTTCTTGATAATGATGTGCGTCTTCTTCGGCTTCAAAATATATATTTTTTACAATATAGCCATCCTCTACATGCCGAGTCATTTTAAATGTAATGCCTTCAATTTCTTTTACATCTTCAGTCACCAGATTATCGATCACATAATTGACATTCATAAAATCAATAACAGCAATACCGTTCTCTGTCAAATCTGATTTTATAGCTTTGATCGTATTCAAATTATCAGCCTCATTTTCAAAATAGCCAAAACTTGTAAATAGATTGAATATGGCGTCAAATTTCCGATCATAGGCCTTACTCATGTCATGAACATCAAATTTTAGGCGTTCATTTTCGAATTGTTTTGCAAAGGCAATATTTTCTTCCGAAAGGTCTAAACCAGTAACTTTATAGCCAATACTATTCAAATAAACTGCATGACGGCCTCTGCCACAGGCTAGGTCTAGAATATGTGCATCTTCAGATATATTTAAATAATGGGTCAAGGTTTGCATAAATGCATGGGCTTCATCATCATCCCGCTCCTTATATAAAAGATGATAATAAGGCGTATTGAACCAAGAAGTGAACCAATCTTTTGTGTTTGTTGACATAGAGTGCTAACTATAGAACAAAAATACTTTATTTTTGCATTCTATTTAAAGATATAAATGGAGAATAATTTTAAAATGGTTGCCAAGACCTTATATGGTTTTGAAGAACTATTGGCAAAAGAACTCTTGAACCTAGGCGCTCGAGATGTAAAAATTGGGGTAAGGAATGTAAGTTTTGTTGGCGATAAAGGCTTTATGTATAAGGCCAATTTGGGGCTGAGAACCGCCATTAAGATTTTAAAACCGATAAAAACATTTAAAGTTTTTGGAGAGCAAGACTTGTATGAAAAGGTAAAAAGTATGCCATGGGAGGATTATCTGAAATCGGATGGATCCTTGGCCATCGATGCGACTGTTCATTCTAATGTGTTTACGCATTCAAAATATATCGCCTTAAAATCGAAGGACGCAATTGTTGATAGATTTAGGGAGAACTCAGGAGAGCGTCCCAATGTTGATCTGCGCTTTCCAGATATTAAAATAAATGTGCATATCGATAAACAATTGTGTACGATATCTTTAGATAGTTCTGGCGAATCTTTACATCGAAGAGGCTATAAGATCGCTACAAATATCGCTCCTATAAATGAAGTTCTTGCAGCAGGATTGATCATGCTTTCTGGCTGGGACGGACAAAGCGATTTTATGGACCCTATGTGTGGGAGTGGTACGATCCTTATTGAAGCTGCAATGATCGCTTGTAATATTCCACCCAATTTATTGAGAAAGGAATTTGCCTTTGAACGCTGGCAAGATTGGGATGTCGATCTTTTTGAAGCAATTGAAGAATCCCTTTTGAAAAAGACCAGAGATTTTCATCATAAGATGTACGGCTTTGATAAATCACCTTCTGCCGTAAGAAAGGCCATTGACAATATAAAAAATGCGCATTTAGAGGAATTTATTTCTGTCAAACATGAAGATTTTTTTAAGACCCAAAAAGGAGGCGAGGAACATTTGCATATGGTGTTTAATCCGCCATATGGTGAGCGCTTAGATCTTGATATGGAAACTTTTTATGGTGATATTGGTAATACCCTAAAACGCAATTATCCAGGAACAGAGGCATGGTTCATCACGTCAAATTTAGATGCTTTAAAGCATGTAGGATTACGACCATCACGGAAGATCAAGCTTTTTAATGCTAAACTTGAAGCCCGATTGGTGAAATATGAGATCTATGCTGGAAGCCGAAAAGCCAGTAAAAATTAATTTCTGGGATAATCGGCATACATTGTTTGTACAAGCTCCTTAACATAGCCTTCTAATTTTGCATTGGATCTATTCATATCACAAGTCATTGAAGCTTGCCAAATGATCTGATTCATCTTTAAATCTGAAACATAAAGTACCAAGGTTTCTTCGGTATAAATTTCCGTGTCGATGGTACATTCCTTCCAATAACTGTATTCGTCATGAATTTCACAGTTTGTTAAAGTAACCTCCTTTTGTTCTAGGATAAGTTGAAATCCAGCTTGCAATTCCGGATTAAAAACATTGGTCTTATGTCCTTTATTGAGCATTTCGCTTTCAACAGCATCACCAATTAATTGTCTGACCTTATTGTTATCATAATTTGGATAATTGGTGTTTTCAACAAAGAGGTCGTCAATACAAATGACAAAGGTGCTATAATTATCAAAATTAACAGCAGGGTCGTAGTCGGTTAACACATCTGAAGTTGAAGCGCAACCCAATACAATTAAAGAGGATAGTAGAATAAAATATGTTTTCGTTTTCATGATACTCGAATTTTGAATTGATGATTATTTACAAGCATAAAGGTCATGAAAAGATGCGACTAGAACTATGACATATATCAGTTGAGTCTGTAAAAAAGCTTGATGTTGAATGAGAAGTTTGCACCCAGTTGATTACCTGTTTCAAGAAGATGAAGTGGTGTGACAAGACTATCGGAATCGGGACGTGGTTCCATTGAAGGGTTTGTAATATTCGAATATTGAATATTTCTGTTTCGTATACCCAATCCCAAATTATAGTTGAGTCCGATTTTCTTCCAGATCTCCCAGAGGAATCCGATGTTAAAGTTGACACCATATTTTATTCGGGAGAAATTGGCACTGTCATAAAAAGTGACCATACCATCGTTCTCCAATCCATTATTGATGTATCTGGAATTTCTAAGACTTTCGGTATCATTAATAAACTTATCTTTTTGGTTAATGTAAAAGAATTCTGAAGATACATAGGGCTTTATCTTACTTGATGTATCCAGGATGTAATTGATCCTTGGTCGCCATTCAACTAATTTGTAATCATTCTCAATTCCTTTTCTTTTTCTAGAATCCGAACCGAGAAAGGCATAAGTTCCATAGCCAAACTCTAATCCAATTTGCCATCTTGAATTGAACTCATAAAGATAGCCAAGAGTATATCTGGGACTGCCACTCGGGATTACTGAGGAAACACTTGTGAGAACGTAAGAGCTATTTAGGCTCTTGTCTTGATTTTGAGCATGACCATTGAAACCTAAAAGAAGAAGAAGAAAATAAAAGTAGGTTTTTAAGCTTCGCATATGATGGTTTTCACATAGATGCTAAAAGCAAAGAAAGGTTGCTTTGAATTATTAATAATTTTCTTTTAAGGACTGGGTGTGATGCTCTACATGATAAGACGTCCACATTAAAAGTTCGCGCACTGGCATTTTCCCCATCAATGGATGAGGTAAGATAAGATTATCGAGATCTTTATCCTTCCATTTTTTGGTTTTATACTGAAGTTTTTTGCTTTCAATGGTTAAGCGATTTAAAATAAAGGCTTTGTCGTTCAAGTTAGGGATCTTCATGTTTTGTGAACCTTTGAATGTTTTTCCTTGAGCATCTACCAATCTCTCTTGATATCTTTTAACCACCGTTTCATATTCACGAACGTCTCGATTAGAAGTGCCAAATTTATACTTGAGAATAAATTTTGGAAGACTCAACGCATTGTTTAAAGGCTTGATGCTTTGCAGTAGGTGTAGAGCCTGCTGACCAGTTGTCCATTTACCTTCAGGGCCTTGCATCCATTTGTCATCATCTTGATCTTTTAACCACTTTATCAAGGTCTGATGCTTTTCATCGATCAAGTCTGAAATGACTTCTTTATCCATTATTTATCCTTTTTATATAATGGAATAAGGTAGGAAATATTATATCCAAAACCAATCCCAAAACTCCCGCTATCATAGGTGCGATTGAATCCAGGAATGTAGATATTTTCAAAATTATCAGGTTCTTTTTCTGAGATGAGCCCTTTGAATTGTACGTTGAGCCCAAGGAACAAATTGTTAAAGGTTTCGGCTTTAATTCCAATGATCAATTCTCCCCAAAGAGCAGATAGCCCAGAAAAGTCACGACCTTCGGTAATTGTTGGCTGTTCAAAGGTTTGATTGGTATTAAAAACGGTATAGCTATTGAGCGTTTGGGTAAAGGTACTCGCACCAACGCGAAAGCCACTATAGATCATATTATCCATACCAAACCAGTTTCGATATAAATTAAAATCGACACCACCTTTAAAATAGCTTCCTTTTGCCGTAGAATTTAAAAAAGGTGTGGTTGTAGTCTTTTCTTCAGTTCCAATTTCACCAGCCACATAAAGGCGTTTCGATATTCTATAATCGCCATTTAATTCGAAACCAGTATAGTTATCATCAATGACCGTTTTAACAATCTTGCTCAGATCGCCACCTATTCGCAGACCATATTTTTCCTGAAAGGTAATTGAATCCTGTACAGCATTCTCATTTTGAGCCATAGCAGAAAATGGAAAAAACAAAAGAGCGAAAAAACTAATGGAATACTTTAACATGAGCGCTATTTTCGTTGTCAACATTGGCATTGGTTATTTCTGAATTAATGATCCAATTATCACCGTCAAGCTCGACTTCAAAACTGATATTATTGAATATGGTTTTAAATCCGCATGCTCTTGATACATAAACATCTTCCCGTTCATAATTTACGGTGATCACGTCTGGATTTCCTAAAACAATATCATCAGATGTGTCTTCTGGCGTGTCATTATCATCGATATCAAAATCCTGATGCAGGACAAATCGGGTAGAATTGTCATCTGTTCGCAGTGGAATACCTAAAGAATCACGTGAAGCGATAGACAAACCATTGATATTGATCACATTATTGCTGTCATCCAGTGCATAAGCGTACAGTTGGGATACTGTCTTGGTTTCATTTTGGCTGGCTAGATCATAAAATCTAATGATCATTTCTGGAGTTGTAGGTGTGCCTTCGGCGCAGATATCATCTTTTTCACAGCTCAAGGTGATTATTGAGACAAATAAAAAAGGATAAATTAATAATTTGAGTTTCTTCAAGGCCTATCTTTTTTCCAAAAGTACAACATTTTCGACATGATGCGTTTGTGGAAACATATCAACAGCTTGTACCTTCGTTATTTTATAATTAGCATTCATTAATTCAAGATCACGTGCTTGTGTTGCGCTATTACAACTTACATAAACGACTTTTTTGGGAGCGATATTTAGGATTTGTTGAACCACATCTTTGTGCATGCCATCCCTAGGAGGATCAGTAATGATCACATCAGGCACACCATTTGTAGCAATGAAGTCATCATTAAAAACGGATTTCATATCACCTACAAAAAATTCAACGTTTTTAATGCCGTTTAATTGTGCATTTTCCTTAGCCGCTTCAATAGCATCTGGAACAGATTCAACACCGATCACTTTTTTCGCATTTTTAGCTATGAATTGTGCAATTGTTCCGGTTCCGGTGTAAAGATCATAAACCAATTCATCGCCTTTAAGTTCGGCAAATGAACGTGTAATTTTATAAAGTTCATAGGCTTGATCAGAATTCGTTTGGTAAAACGATTTTGCGTTGATCTTAAATTTTAGCCCTTCCATTTCTTCAAAAATATGATCGCGTCCAGCGTAACAGATCACATCCTGATCATAAATGGTATCGTTAGCTTTTTGATTGATAACGTATTGTAAGGAGGTGATCTGGGGGAAGGATTGTTTTAAATGCTCAAGAAGCGCTTCACGCTTGTTAAGATCATCATTATAAAACTGAATGAGTATCATGATCTCTTTGGTGCTTGTGGTTCTGATCATTAAAGTGCGAAGCAATCCAGATTGATTTCTTGTATTGAAAAATTCCAGATCATTTTTTATCGCGTAACTTTTTACCTCATTTCTAATGGCATTGGAAGGATCTTCCTGTAGCCAACATTTTTTAACATCCAAGATTTTATCCCACATGCCAGGTATATGGAAGCCCAGAGCATTCTTATCGCCCAGATCTTTATCAGATTGAATTTCTTCCAAGGTAAGCCAACGGCTATCACTGAAGGAAAATTCCATTTTATTCCTATAAAAATATTGCGCTTCAGAACCTTTTATTGGCGTGCTTTCAGGTAATTCGAGATGGCCAATACGAATGAGATTATTTTCAACTTCTTTTTGCTTATAATAAAGCTGATGTTCATAAGCCATATGTTGCCATTTGCAACCACCACATGTTCCGAAATGCTCACATTTTGGCTCTGTACGTTTATCAGAAAGCTTATGAAAATTTATGGCTTTTCCTTCATAGAAGGCTTTTCTTTTTTTAAATGTCTGTACATCTACGACATCTCCAGGAACTGCATTAGATAAAAAGATCACCTTTCCGTCAGGCGCCTTGGCAACTGTTTTACCTTTTGCGCCTGCGTCAATAACTTCAACATTCGTAAAAACCTGTTTTCTATTTTTTCTTGCCATTGGGCAAAAATAACAATCGGCGTAAATAGTTAGGACAATTATTTAAATTATCTTTAGGAAACTTCAAAAGAATTGAACCTTTTTTAAATACCGACGTCTTTAAAGTATAAAGCAGTTAGGAAATCACCAATTAAAATGACCAAACCAATCTCAGGTGAAAACAGATAAACATAAAGATGCCGAATTGGTTAAGGCATATCAATCTGGAAACGATCTGGCACTTGCCGAACTGGTCCGACGTTGGCACCTTACTTTTTGTAAAAAAGCGCATTGGATACTTAAGGATTCGGAGTTAGCCAAGGATATAGCTCAGGAAACATGGCAAACCATAATGGTGAAAATATCCGATCTACACGATCCACAGAGGTTTGGATCATGGGCTTTACGAATTGTATATTCGAAATCTTTGGATGTGATTAGAAAATCGGCTCGAGATAGTGAAAACTATAAATCTTATGCAAAAGATCATAGATCATTAATGGCATCGGAACCGAATAAGAATAGCGAAATTTTAAAACTAAATTTATTAGAAGCGATTGGAAGTTTACCCATACAACAACAACAGGTCATAAAATTATTTTATACTGAAAACTATTCGATCAAAGAAATTGGAAATTTATTAGACATTTCTATAGGAACAACAAAATCAAGATTGTTTCATGCACGAGAAAAATTAAAACAACATTTAAAATCTAGAACTTATGAAAACTAATATGGAAGACATCGATCAATTAATTAAAGAAACCTTAACTCAAGAGGAAGCGAAATTCTATGATGAATTAGAAGAACAAAATGTATTACAAATGATGTTAGGAATTTTTTCAGGGAAGAATAAATGGATCATCATTTTAATGAATATTATGACCCTAGTTTTCTTTGGACTCGCCGTATATTGTACTGTACAGTTTTTCGATACTGAGGTGACCAACGACCTGATCAAATGGGGTATTGGCGGCATAGTGTTTCTATTAGCTGTAAGTATGATGAAGATCTTCGCTTGGATGCAAATGGATAAGAATGCGTTGATCAGAGAAATCAAACGTTTGGAATTACAAGTTTCTTCTTTAGCTGGAAAAATGTAGCTAAAACATTATTAATAGCAATGAATATTTATTATTTTGCATGTTCTAAGGGATGATTTCTCTCCCACGCTGAATTTTCGATACTTCGAAAGGAAAAAGGTACAGTAGGAATGGTTATTTTATTCACAATTTAATTTTTTTAAAATGGCTGTTTTAGACCACATTTCATCGCAAGAAGCGATGGCGTTAGAAAACAAATATGGCGCACAGAATTATCATCCCCTTCCTGTAGTATTAAGTAGGGGTGAGGGTGTTTATGTATGGGACGTTGAAGGCAAAAAGTATTATGATTTTTTATCGGCATATTCTTCCTTAAATCAAGGACATTGTCATCCTAAGATCGTCAAGGCCTTAACCGAACAAGCACAGCGTTTAACTTTAACATCACGAGCATTTTATAATGATATGCTTGGTAAATATGAAAAGTTCGCCACGGAGTTTTTCGGATTTGATAAGTTGCTTCCTATCAACTCAGGAGCAGAAGCCGTTGAAACCGCATTAAAAGTCTGCAGAAAATGGGCTTATGAAGTTAAAGGTATTGATTTAAATGAAGCTCAAATTGTTGTTTGCAAAAATAATTTTCATGGACGCACAACGACGATCATCTCCTTTAGCAATGATCCTGTTGCCAGAAAGAACTTTGGGCCTTATACTCAAGGATTCATCAAAATTGAATATGACAATCTTGAAGCATTAGAGGAAACATTAGAGACAAATCCAAATGTAGCTGGATTTCTAGTAGAACCTATTCAAGGTGAAGCTGGAGTTTATGTGCCAAGTGAAGGTTATTTAGCTAAGGCGAAGGCATTGTGTGAAAAATATAATGTATTGTTCATCGCAGATGAAGTACAGACGGGAATAGCAAGAACAGGAAGATTATTAGCCTCATGTGGTAATTGTGATTGTCCTGACAAAAATTGTTCAGGTACACCAGAGGTGAAACCAGACATATTGGTTTTAGGAAAGGCATTGAGCGGCGGTGTTTACCCAGTTTCTGCGGTTTTGGCGAGCAATGAGATCATGAACGTCATCAGACCCGGTAATCACGGAAGCACCTTTGGAGGAAATCCAATTGCAGCAGCTGTTGCAATTGCAGCTTTGGAAGTTATAAGAGATGAGAAGCTATCAGAAAATGCCGAATATCTTGGAAAGTTATTTAGAGCTGAACTTAACACATATATTTCTAAAAGCAAATTGGTAGAGCTGGTAAGAGGAAAAGGATTATTAAATGCTATTGTGATCAATGACGATGAGGATAGCGATACAGCTTGGAATATTTGTTTACGATTGAGAGATAATGGCCTATTGGCGAAACCAACACATGGTAATATTATCCGATTTGCGCCTCCGTTGGTCATGACTGAAGAGCAGTTATTAGAATGTGTATCTATTATTATTAAAACCTTAAAGGAATTCGAATAAATTGAAGTTCATCATTATAAAAAAAAGCGACCCATGAGGTCGCTTTTTTATTTTGTTTGCAGATGGTATTATCCATTGCGTTGCATTTCTTCCATTTTTTCTCTTAGCAATTCCGGATCTTGAAGCGCTTCCCATCCAAAGAATGCGATCGCCCAAAATATCCATAAAATGAATAGGATACTCAGAACTAGTCCAATAATACCCATTATTTTACCAGCTTTTGCATTTTCGTAGCCTTTATAGTTTTCAGGGGCCATTTTATAGGTTTTGGTAGCTTTACTGCCAACAATGATGGCCACAATTCCGAAAATAAGTCCGGGTAGTCCATAACAGCAGCATCCTACAATTGATAAAATACCCATAACTA
The DNA here is from genome assembly GCA_013001285.1 of Flavobacteriaceae bacterium. Lineage (GTDB taxonomy): Bacteria > Bacteroidota > Bacteroidia > Flavobacteriales > Flavobacteriaceae > JABDMU01. The sequence goes on along the minus strand of JABDMU010000059.1, from coordinate 2,291 downwards.
ATACAAGGGTCGAATTTGGTAAAGTTTGTTTTTCCATGGTGATTAAGTGATTTTTAATAAATAACTGATGATGATAATTGAAACATTTAAGATAAACAAAGCTAACAAAATTTTCGAACCCAGTTTAAATTGAAATTTAATATGTAGCACCAAAAAAACGAAAAGAATAATAAGGGTGTAAATTGCTGGATACATTTTAAAAGCGGCTATGAACTCGCCCTGAAAGATCAACGATAATGATCTTTGAATCCCACAGCCCATACATTCTATATTGAAGTTTTTTTTCCAAAAACATGGGATCATGTAATCTTCTGGTGCCATCATGGGCACAAATTTAGCAAATATGGGTTTCTAAAAACAAAAAGCGAGATGTTTTATAAACATCTCGCTTTTCAGAATTATTGGTTTGTGTTAGTTGTTTACAATTATTTTTTTGCTTAAACCCTTACGATCGGTGAAGCTAACGGTTGCCAGATATACGCCAACACTTAATGATTTTGTGCTGAAATGATATTCATTTTTAATCTCTAATATATTGGCTTTAAAAATGACCTTGCCGTTGACATCAATTAATTGAACTTCGTTTATGTCCAGACCATTCGGATTTAGTATGCTTAACTGAGAAAGGTTATTGTCTTGAAATACCATGAAATCATTTAGTGCGATTTCGTCATTATTCAATGTATCTTGATTTAAGAATGTGATCTCAAAACGATTACAATATTCACCTTCTGATAAAGCAATGTTAAATTCTCCATTTCGAATATCGGTATAGGAGTCAGTTATATTATCATACACAAAAACCTCAATGTCATCTACATCTGTAACACTAAAGACCTTTATGTTAAATGGAATATTATCACCATCTGCTTGGAGACAAAATGGTATCCTAGATTCGAGATCATAGGCAATTGACTTTATGATGACGTTATGATCATCAGCGCGCATATAAGCATCACTATTCAATAGAGAACCCGTACGTGCATCTGTAAATTTATTATAGCTCAAATCTGTACCTTCTCTGAAGGCAATAAGGCTTTCACGGAAATACAGATCATTGATTTTTGTATGAATCCGTACTTCTGGAATGATGGTTGGATTGTTAATAATATCCATATAGTCTAATCCGTTATGCGACATAGCAATAACTTCAGGTAATTCTTCCTCTGGATTTCTAAATACAGACCCTGTACCCATAGGAGATGAATCCTCTGGAAAAAACAAACGCATAGAATTTAACAATTCACCGTTTCCGCCTGAACCACCAACATCGCTATTCACTAAGAAGCCTTGTCCAACCGCAGCATAACGCCTTTGGCTATTGGTGGCAAAATCAGGACTAAGTCCGTTGTTATCACCATTTCCCCCCGCATCTCCGTTATAAGTTTGAAAAACACCTACGGCATAACTGCCATTATCAAATAGATCACCTAAATTTCCTGGAGTATATAGCGCATATCCACCTTCATAAGCTTGTAAATTATGGCTACCCACAGCTTGTTGTTCCCAAAAGTAAATATTGCCATCAAGATTATTTTGATTGTTGATTGAATTCACAAAAAACAATTTAAGATCTATCGCCGATGGATAAGGGTTACCTGTTAAGGTTGACACTTGATTATTTGGTTCTGATAAGGGCTCATTGTCCGTACCATCATAATTCACGGCAATCGTCATGGTCCCATTGTTAGGACGCCCTCTTAAATCAATCGTATTATTTGGGGTTCCCGGAGGTGGTGGTGTAGGAACACCTTTCATTGTAAAGCCGTACCCAGCTGGAACATTTCCGGTTTGTCCTACATGAACCCAACCGTTATAACCTTCAGCTTCTTGCATTTTATAAATCCAACGACTTGACCGCTCTGTTAGGGTCGCATCATTTGCAGTTGTAAATGGAAAAGGAGTGGATAAAACGTTTGATGCATCAAATTCGTCAGCTGGATCGTAAACGTTGGTTACATCAAAAGGTACATTTGCATTTAATATGCCATCTATACCAACTCCTACTGGAGAACACCAATAATTATATTCATAGATTTCTGTAGTGGATTCTTGATAAATGGAAAGTTGCCCAATATCTTGATTTTTTACATCATTGTTTTGAATGAGTTGGGCATCCCCTCTCAAATAAATATAGGAGGTGGGTTCCTCCAATTGTATGGCATCTTCTACATAAAGTACAACGTCATTTGAGTACACATAAGAATTTGGACCTACATAAAGATCGGTTTGAGCCGAGGACCAGCCCCAAAAAAATAGGCTAAAGAGTATTAGATATTTTTTCATAATCT
>JABDMU010000043.1 GCA_013001285.1 Flavobacteriaceae bacterium | reverse complement strand
ATATAGCGATGAAATAAAGACGGCTCTTTAAGCCTTAAAATCAATTCAGAAATTTTAGAATCTACTGGCATTTTAAATTATTGAATTACAAATGTAAACAAACTAAATTTTACATTTGTAAACAGTAAATTCCCAGATATTTGTTTACAAATGTATTCAAAAAGGGATCATTTGGTTTAATAAAATAGATTATTTCCTATATATATAATTTAATTACTTTAATCAATTATATTTCAATACTTTAAATAATATTATCTAACATTTTAGTTAATACTTTTATCGACTCTTTAAGAATACTATTTAAGATTATTTTATTGTACGCCTAGATTTTTATTTGTATTTTTGTTTACAATGATAAACTCAGAAGATTTTACAATTCGGCTACAGAAAATCATGGAATTTCATGGTTTATCGGCCTCTGCTTTTGCCGATAAAATCGGTGTCCAACGCTCAAGTATTTCGCATATTCTTTCTGGCAGAAACAAACCGAGTTTAGAATTTGTCATGAAGGTGCTCTCCTCCTTTCAGGATGTTGACCTTTATTGGCTTTTAAATGGTAAAGGCTCATTTCCTATCGTTTCAAATCAAACTGAAATTAAAAAAGATCTCCCAGAAAAAGTTGCTGTTTCTATGCCAAAATCTTCAAAAACTTCTGAAATTGATCGTATTGTTATCTTTTATAACGATGGAAGTTTTAAGAATTATAGTAATTCATAGCTATGTTTATTAAATTAGCTGGATGAAATTAACAATCCTCATTCTTCTTTTAAGCCTAAGCTCTTGTTACCAGGCTGAACGCAATTGTTCAGATTACCATTACGGTACATTTGAAAGTACAATTACCATTGAAGGAAAAGATTTTACATCGATCTTTGAGAGAAATCCATCACTTCAAATTGAAACCTTTGAAGGAAAGACTGATTCAAGCGAAGTGCGATGGATAAATGATTGTGAGGTTGTGTTTAGAACAATTAATCCGAAAGGAATGCTGGATAAAAAAGATATACATCTTAAGATTTTAAGTACAACAGATTCTACGTATACCTTTGAATATGGTTATATTGGAAGCCCAACGAAACAAAAAGGAATTGCAAAACGAATTGATTAAAAATGCTTGAATTTCTACTCTCGAGTGATGCTATTTTTGCCTTGATAACCTTAACTTTTTTAGAGGTTGTATTAGGTATTGATAATATTGTATTTATTTCTATAGTAGCCAATAAACTTCCTGAAAATCAGCGTAGTAAAGCTACTAATATTGGCCTGGTCTTGGCGATGGTGCAACGCATTGTCCTGCTTTTCTTTATTTCTTTTTTAATCAGTCTAAAAACTACGATAATCGATGTGAACTTAAGTTGGTTTACTACACATGTGAGTTGGCAGAGTCTGATCTTGTTCTCAGGAGGATTGTTCTTACTTTATAAAAGTACTTCAGAAATTTATGCCAAGACTGAACAGCCAGGAAAAGGTGAAATTCAAATATCAAAAAAGAATTTAAGCACCTTGGGTAATGCCATCTTTCAGATCGTGATCATCGATTTCATTTTCTCTGTTGATTCCATTCTAACTGCAATTGGCATGACCAATGGCATCTCTCCCAACCCAAATCACGCCCTTATGATCATGGTCATTGCTGTCGTGATTTCAATGATCATTATGATCATTTTTGCAAATCCGATTAGAAAATTCATTGATTCACACCCTTCCATGCAATTATTAGGGCTGGCATTTTTAATATTAATAGGGTTCATGCTTATTGCTGAAGCAGCTCATATATCTGAGACCGTGATCTTTAAGAATTCAATTGGTGTCATTCCAAAAGGCTACCTTTATTTCGCCATCTCATTCTCACTATTTGTAGAATTCTTGAATTTTAAGATGAATAAGAAAAGTAAAACAACTAATTAGCTATAGTGACCTACCTTTGTTGCAGCCCTATCTATTGAGATTTTAATTTTTAAAGAGCTTATGAAGTGATTAGTCTTTCATAAAGAGTTTACCAATTTTATTTTCTAAATGATGAATAAGATTCTATTACTTGCTTTTGCTGCAGTTATCTTGATAAGTTGTGGACAACCATCGCCAGAAACCAACTTTGATAAATTCGGGGTGTCTTTTACCTGTCCTAAAGGTTGGTCCATCACAGAAGAAGAAGATTTTGATGGTGAAGGCTATTACCTTTCTGTAGAAAAAGACGGATTTACATCCAGTGGCATTGTGACGGTCACTTGGGTCAACGGCATTCTCGATCTCTATGATTGGTTAGACGTTTTTAAAGAAGAATTAAAAAATAATATTGTTTATAAAAATTCTGATCTGGCCTTTGAAGCAGCCGTAAATAATGATTACAATAGCATCAACTCCCTTGCATCTAAATTCACTGCTACGATCCTCGGCGTGAAGCATCAAGGCATTATTCACTTGTTCAATTATGGTGATCGAACCGTGGCAGTTTTAAAACAAGAAGCTTTGGAAGATAAAGCTAAAAATAAACTGGGCTTTGGAATAATTGAACATAGCTTTAAGGTGAAATAGCGATACATCGTTTCAATTTTTTTTACGCAACCTTTTGACGGTTATTTCATCTTATATGAAACTAATACAATGAAACCTTTAATCGCGAGAATTCTTATCCTTATCCTATTATTGGGTTGTGGTTCTGATGATACTATTCCTAGTCGGAAAGAATATAATCTTTATCAATCTGCCTCCGTACTGGTCGAAACTTTTGACGAGGAAATAATTGCCTCAATAGGCGAAGGCGAAGATCTAGTTTTTGAATATAGGTTCATTTCAGAAAATGATCCAGATATGGTAGATGAAGAATTCTCTAATGTCATCATTTTTGAAATCGACCACTCATTAAATGAATTCTCATTTACAGATGCCGAGCTTGAAGGCATTAGTGCCTATTTTACACGTTATTGCTTTTGCAATCTGCATAGTATTCCAATAAGTAATGGTAGTATTCATGGCACAAAATTGAGTACTACAAAATGGAATATTTCTATACATGTCACTGTGGATCTCGGATTCGATGACACTTTGAATTTCTCATTAGACAATGAGTTCAATTTAGTGCAGGACTAAGCTTTGTGCACTTTATTTTACCTAAAACAATGTAATTTGCCCTTCACTGTCAATATCTAGGTCTTTAGATTTAGCCTTCCCATTTGTTGATGGCTTTGCTTTGCTTTTCTCCGAATCATCCTTAGTGACAACTTGTTCGTCAACAACTTCAATTTCATCCGCAGGCACTTCTTCAGGAGCTTCATAAGGCAACGGATCTAATAGATTGATCTGATTGACCTTCTCTTTGGTCAATTGATTTCCAAGCGCACTAATACCTTTAACAGCAATGAATTCTTCCAGGTTAACTATAAGGTTGTCCTTTCTTTCTTTGTTTCGCTCTTTTGCGAAAACCACTTCTGCTACAGGCTTCCAATCGGTCGAAACAATTTCCAGCTGAGAATTTTTGTGATCTGAAATAAACACGTCATCCTTATTTTCATTTTCAACCAAGAATCGCTTGACGTAATAACGTTCCTTATCGCCATCAAAATACACTGCAGAGATTGGTTTTTTTGGCACCCATTTTTCCAAGGTGATCATATCATCATCAAATCTTGCAGTGATCTCAGGAATAATAGTTTTCACAATTCCAGATTGCGTGATCACTAGCAATCTATCTTCTCCTCTAAATTCACCAATAAGTTCACCACGACCATCTACATTTAGGCGTTGAACCGTATCATCAAACCAAATTTTTCTTGGCTTCAAAGTTGAAACGCCCTTTTCTTTTAGTTCTACACGCTTAACCGAATTCTTGGTCACCCTATTTCCTTTTGAGGCGCGGCCTTTGATCATGATCTCTGAGAAATCAATATCCCATTTCAATTTCTTTATACTTCCAACTTGTCGAAGGAATATCGTCACGACTTCTGCCTCACCATTCGGATTTGCTGAAAAATACCATACCACCGATCCTTTATTACCATAGGTCAGGTCATACTCCTTATCTCTTGTAACCCCTGTAACAGCGAAGCGTTTTATGTAAGAAGCTCCACGACTACCATCGCGATAGATCATATTATATATGGTGCGCTTGTCTTTTTTCTTAAAGACAGCTACATGTATGATGTTCTTTCCAACAAAGGTTTTACTATCAACTTTTGTGATCATCATTTTACCTTCTTTGGTAAATACAATGATATCGTCAATATCGCTACAATCGCCAACATATTCATCGCGGCGCAGTGAGGTGCCTACAAAGCCTTCTTCACGATTCACATATAGCTTTGTATTTCTAATAACCACCTTTGTGGCATCTACATCATCAAATATTCTAATTTCTGTACGACGCTCCTTTCCTTTGCCATATTCCTTTTTTAGTCTTTGGAAATACGCAATAGCATAATCGATAAGATTTGAAAGATTGTGTTTGACTTCGGCTATTTGATCCTCAAGAGCATCAATGCGTTGCTGAGCTTTATCGATATCGAATTTTGAAATCCGCTTGATACGAATTTCCGTTAAACGTACGATATCATCCTCAACAACTGCTCGTTTTAAGTGTTTGATATGAGGTTTCAAACCTTTATCTATTGCCGCGATCACGCCTTCCCATGTTTCTTGATCTTCAATGTCACGATAGATACGGTTTTCAATAAAAATACGTTCAAGGGAAGCAAAATGCCACTGTTCTTCCAGTTCACTGAGTTTGATCTCTAATTCACTTTTTAAAAGCTGAACCGTCTTATCTGTTGAACGACGTAACATTTCGGAGACCCCAATAAAAAGCGGCTTGTTATCTTCGATCACACATCCCAAGGGAGAAATTGAATTCTCGCAGTTCGTGAATGCATAAAGCGCATCAATGGTTTTGTCAGGAGAAATTCCAGAAGGAAGATGTACCAAAATCTCAACTTCGGCTGCGGTATTATCTTCAATTTTTTTGATCTTGATCTTTCCCTTATCGTTCGCTTTTAAAATGGAATCAATTAGTGATGATGTTGTTGTGGCAAATGGAATCTCTGTAATCACCAAGGTATTCTTATCTAATTGCGAAATTCGAGCTCTTACGCGTACCTTTCCGCCTCTAAGCCCATCATTATAATTCGAAAAATCGGCAATTCCCGCTGTTGAAAAATCTGGAACAAGAGTGAATCGTTTTCCTTTTAAATGCTTTATAGAAGCATCTATCAACTCCACAAAATTATGAGGTAATATTTTAGTTGATAATCCAACGGCAATGCCTTCACCACCTTGAGCAAGCAACAAAGGGAACATAACCGGTAGGTTTATCGGTTCCTTACGTCGCCCGTCATAAGACGATTGCCACTCGGTTATTTTAGGGTTATAAACAACATCTAACGCGAATTTTGACAAACGTGCTTCTATGTATCTTGAAGCTGCTGCACTATCGCCTGTTAATATATTTCCCCAGTTTCCTTGGGTATCAATAAGAAGGTCTTTCTGTCCAATTTGAACCATAGCATCTGCAATACTCGCATCGCCATGTGGATGGTACTGCATGGTATGACCCACAATATTCGCCACTTTATTATACCTGCCATCATCCAGATCTTTCATAGATTGCATGATCCGGCGTTGTACAGGTTTGAATCCGTCCTCTATAGCTGGAACGGCACGTTCTAAGATCACATACGAAGCATAGTCTAAAAACCAATCTTTATACATTCCAGTTACCCTGGTAATGGTTTCTTCATTGGTATTTTCCGCATTCATCAATTCTTCGTTTTCTTCTGACATTTATGCTTGACTCTTTAATTTTCTATTTCGCTTTATTATTTTACTCAACGACTGTCGTATATAGCGCCGTTTCTTTCTACTTACCAAGGTCACATTAAAGACCTCCTTTCTCACATGATCATTTTTGCTTTCAAGATAGATCGCTAAAGATTTGTAGAAAAAGTAATTTCTAAATTTGAATTTTTTTAATTTCTCCTTTTCAAATTCGACCCTATGTTCTCTATAATTCAATTGGTCAGAGATCAATAAGCCTTTGTTTGTGATCACCACTTGAATGCCATCACTATCGTATTCGAAATACTTCGAGATATTATGCGTGATGATAAATAACACAAGAAACACCCCTAAAATGATCAGAATACTTGTTGTTGGACTTTCTGTGACATCACTAAATGAACTTACCAAGGTTGATGTAATAATAGCCAGTACTATTAATATAAAGTACAACGAGATGATCACATTTTTTACCTTAGAATTATTCGTTCTCATGCTGTTCTTCTACAAGATCTAATTCAACCTTAAGATTATTGATTATGAACTCCTGACGGTCTGGCGTATTTTTACCCATATAAAACGAGAGTAATTCTTCAATCGACATATTATCATCTAACATTATTGGATCGAGACGAATATCATCGCCTATAAAATGTACGAATTCATCGGGAGAGATTTCACCCAACCCTTTAAATCGTGTTATTTCAGGTTTCGGTTTTAGTTTTTCAATGGCGTCTCTACGTTCCTGTTCTGAATAGCAATAAATGGTCTCTTTCTTATTTCTTACTCTAAATAAGGGTGTCTGTAAAATATAGAGATGACCCTCTTTTATTACTTCTGGAAAGAACTGCAAAAAGAACGTGATCAATAATAATCTAATATGCATGCCGTCAACATCGGCATCTGTGGCAATAACCACATTATTATAACGCAAATCCTCTAAGGACTCTTCAATATTTAGAGCGGCCTGTAATAAATTAAACTCTTCGTTCTCATAGACGATCTTCTTAGACAACCCATAACAGTTCAACGGTTTCCCCTTTAGACTAAAAACCGCTTGAGTATTCACGTCACGTGACTTGGTAATACTACCAGAAGCCGAATCTCCCTCAGTAATGAATAAGGTGGTTTCAAGATTTCTTTCGTTTTTTGTATCTCCAAAATGCACGCGGCAATCGCGTAATTTTTTATTGTGTAAGCTTGCTTTTTTTGCTCTATCCTTTGCTAATTTACGAATACCAGAAAGTTCCTTTCGTTCGCGTTCAGCCTGTAATATTTTACGTTGAATGCTTTCAGCAGTATCCGGATTCTTATGCAAATAATTATCTAATTGCCTTTTTAAAAAATCATTGACATAGGTTCTTACAGTTGGCAGGTTTCCACCCATATCTGTAGATCCCAATTTGGTTTTGGTCTGGCTCTCAAAAACCGGCTCCATAACCTTTATTGAAATGGCAGTTACAATGGATTTGCGAATATCTGATGGTTCGTAATTTTTTCCATAAAATTCTCTGATGGTCTTGACCAAAGCTTCGCGATAAGCCGTTAAATGTGTACCTCCTTGCGTTGTATTCTGACCATTAACGAACGAATGGTACTCCTCGCTATACTGTGTTTTACTATGTGTTATGGCAACTTCAATATCATCACCTTTGATATGAATTATTGGATAAAGCATATCGGCTTCATTGATATTTTCAGACAACAAATCTTTTAAACCGTTCTCACTATAATACTTTTCACCATTGAACATAATGGTCAATCCAGGATTTAGATACACATAATTCTTAAGCATTTTGACCACATATTCACTTCTGTACTTGTAGTTCTTAAAAATGCCGTCATCTGGAACGAAGGATACTTTAGTTCCTTTTCGTCTGGTGGTATCCTTTAAAAGTTCTTCGTTAGTAAGATTTCCTTGTTCAAATTCGGCTGAAGCCGACTTATTATCTCGAGTAGATTCAACTCTAAAGAATGAAGACAAGGCATTTACGGCCTTGGTACCAACACCATTTAATCCAACAGATTTTTTAAATGCCCGTGAATCGTATTTTCCGCCAGTGTTCATTTTGGAAACAACATCAACCACTTTCCCAAGAGGAATACCACGTCCAAAATCACGAACGATCACTTTATTACCTTGGATAGAAATTTCAATGGTCTTTCCAGCTCCCATGACAAACTCATCAATAGAGTTATCTAAAACTTCTTTCAGTAGAATGTATATACCATCATCAGGTGACGAACCATCTCCCAACTTTCCTATATACATACCAGGACGCATTCGAATGTGTTCTTTCCAGTCGAGTGATCGTATATTTTCTTCGGTATAATTAGATTTTTGGGCCATTAATGAATAAAATTTGCATAAGGTGCTAATATAATATTTCAAATGAAAAAATGAAATACCACTCTGACAAAGTAATTAACAATAAAAGTACTGATTTTGTTGAGAAAATTGAAGCTTCTACACTTCAATTTCCAATCAAAAATACGTCAAAAATTAACTGTTGTTTTTAAACATTGAAAAGGAAATGCATAATATCACCATCCTTAACAATATATGTTTTTCCTTCTACCCTCATTTTACCAGCTTCCTTTACTTTAGCTTCACTTCCATAGTGAACGTAATCATCGTAACTAATAACTTCGGCCCTGATAAAGCCTTTTTCAAAATCGGTATGAATAACTCCAGCCGCTTGTGGTGCGGTTGAGCCAATAGTAATTGTCCAAGCTCTTACCTCCTTGACTCCAGCGGTAAAATAGGTTTGTTGATTTAAAAGCTTGTAAGCTGAACGAATTAATTTTGAAGATCCAGGTTCATCTAAACCAATATCCTGAAGGAACATTTGACGTTCTTCGTAATCATCTAATTCATTAATATCTGCCTCGGTTCCTACTGCTAAAACTAAAACTTCGGCGTCCTCATCTTTTACAGCTTCCATGACCTTGTTAACATAATCATTCCCTGTTACAGCTGATCCTTCATCAACATTACATACATATAAAACGGGCTTATCTGTAATACATTGTAAAGGTCTGACAAAGGCATTATACTCATCCTCAGTAATCTCCAATGTTCTCACCGAACGCCCTGCTTCAAGTCCTGACTTTACTTTGAGTAACGCTGACTCTTCTTTTTGAGCTTCTTTATTTCCCGTTTTTGCCGCACGTTTGACCTTGTCTAATTTTTTTTCAACAGTTTCAAGATCTTTCAATTGCAACTCGATATCAATGGTTTCTTTGTCTCGAATTGGATCGACGCTACCATCAACGTGAACGATATTATCATTATCAAAGCAGCGTAATACATGTAAGATCGCATCTGTTTCACGAATATTTCCAAGGAATTGGTTTCCTAAGCCTTCACCTTTACTCGCTCCTTTTACTAACCCGGCAATATCTACAATTTCTACAGTCGCTGGCATGACCCGCTCGGGGTTCACCAATTCTTCCAATTTTGATAATCTTGAATCTGGAACATTTACAACACCAATGTTGGGTTCAATTGTACAAAAAGGAAAATTTGCACTCTGTGCTTTCGCATTTGAGAGGCAATTAAACAGTGTTGATTTTCCAACGTTTGGTAATCCTACAATTCCAGCTTTCATTTAAAAATATTTTGCGAGTGCAAATATAGGCGTTGAAAATCAATTTAATTGAATATACGATATCAAATTGTTTAAAAAAGAATGTCAAAGACAACGCGAATAACCCAAATAAAAATAAAAATAAATACCAGCAACGCAATAAGCGATAAGATCGTTCCTAAATGTTTCCAAAATCCGTTATATTCATCATCTTGAGACATAGCTAGGAAGTAAACACGCTGTAAAGTCCGTATAGGAATAGTATTAGAATGGCAATTACTAAAATTAATCCCACAGCCTTGGCGCCAAATTTTGAATACTTTACAAATTCTTTATAACCATTATCCTTTTCCATTTTATAAAGCTAAGCATTAACAAATAAATGACATCGTTGAAACGCTATAAATTGGAACAAAAAAACCAGGCATATGGCCTGGCTTTATATATATTATGATTATTTTCTTCAGTCGTTTGGATGCATAAATCGCTGTTTCCCCAGAAGGACCTCTTCGCTTTCAACATGATCATCATCAGGAACACAACAATCCACTGGACATACCGCTGCACATTGTGGCTCTTCATGAAACCCTTTACATTCCGTACATTTATCTGGTACGATATAATATATTTCGTCGCTTATAGGTTCTTGAGCTTCGTCGGCATCAACAGCTTTCCCATCAGGTAAAACCACAGATCCTTTTAAGCTCGTACCATCATTATAACGCCAATCATCCGCTCCTTCATAGATCGCAGTATTGGGGCATTCAGGCTCACAAGCACCACAATTGATGCATTCATCTGTAATAATTATTGCCATAACAATTTTTTAAGTTTTGTTTACTTAAATTTGCAACTGCAAAAATAACGCCAAAACTGTTCATAACCAAAACTTCTAATGAATTTAGAAAAAAGAATAAATGCCTTCGTTGAATTAGGTAAATTTTTAGATCAATTTTCAAGTGGACATTTCGAAAAACACAATGCTGTTTTGCATAATGACCTGTTTTTTGATGGACTCAAACATCAAATTAAAATAGCTCATGAACATAATGGTTGGTTTACTCTAGACAATGTTGTTTTCGCAATTAAAAGTTGGTCTAAGTTGTTGAATTACAATACTATTAATAACTGGTTAGAAAAGTATAACTTCAATAATAATAAATCAAAGAAAGTTGCCATAATAATGGCTGGAAATATTCCATTAGTTGGTTTTCATGATTTTTTATCCGTGCTTATATCTGGACATGATGTTTTGGTTAAGCAGTCCTCCAACGATAAGGATTTACTGCCATTTCTTGCGAAATATCTTGAATATGTTGAGCCTGAGTTTAAAGGCCGGATTCATTTTACCGAAAAGAAACTGGAAAATTTTGATGCGGTCATCGCCACGGGAAGCAATAACACAGCTCGATATTTTGAATATTATTTCAAAGATAAACCGTCAATTATCAGAAAAAACAGAAATTCAATTGCCATTTTAACCGGTCAAGAAACCAAAGAACAGTTAGAATTGCTCTCAGATGATATTTTTAGGTATTTCGGTTTAGGCTGCCGGAGTGTTTCTAAATTATTCGTGCCAGAAGGTTATAATTTCGATGCATTTTTTGAATCTATTTACAAATGGCACCCCATTATAAATGAAGCCAAATATGCCAATAATTACGATTACAATAAGGCAGTTTATCTTATGAGTGAGTTTGATATGCTTGAAAATGGTTTCATGATGATCAAGGAGGACACGAGTTTCTCCTCACCTATTGCAACCTTGTTTTATGAGTATTATAAATCTGAAGAAACCTTGAAAACCAATCTACAATCAAAAACCGATGAGATCCAATGTATTGTTTCAAATGGCTTTTTTAAAGATGAAATTTCATTTGGACAAACCCAAGAGCCAAAATTAAACGATTATGCTGATGGTGTTGATACTGTTGATTTTTTGTTGAAAATATAGTTTAAAAATTATCAAATTCTTAATGATTTTTAGCTAATAAATTGTGACCTTTGCCCTTGGTAAAAACAAACCTGATGAAAAAACATAATTTTAGTGCTGGTCCGTGTATTCTTCCACAAGAAGTCTTATTGAAGGCTTCCGAAGCTGTTCTAGATTTTAATGAGAGTGGATTATCACTTATAGAAATATCGCATCGCAGTAAACCATTTGTTGACGTGATGGAAAATGCAAGAAGTTTGGCATTAGAACTTCTTGGGCTTGAAGGAAAAGGTTATAAGGCCTTGTTTCTTCAAGGAGGTGCAAGTACGCAATTCTTAATGGTTGCCTTGAATATGTTGGAAAAAAGAGCGGGTTATTTAAATACCGGAACGTGGAGTGCAAAAGCAATTAAAGAAGCAAAAATATATGATGATATTTATGAAGTAGCTTCATCGGAAAGTGCAAATTACAATTACATTCCAAAAGGGTACGACATTCCTACAGATTATGATTATTTTCATTGCACGTCAAACAACACAATTTTTGGAACTCAAATAAAAAAGTTTCCTGAGTGTCCTATCCCTATGGTATGCGACATGAGTAGCGATATTTTTTCACGAGAATTAGATTTTACTAAATTCGATATCATCTATGCAGGTGCTCAAAAAAATATGGGTCCAGCAGGTACGACCTTAGTTGTTGTAAAAGAGGATGTCTTAGGAAAGGTCTCAAGGAAAATTCCATCAATGATGGATTACAAAGTTCATATTAGCAAAAGTAGCATGTTTAATACCCCTCCAGTATTTGCAGTATATACCTCTATGCTTACCTTAGAATGGCTAAAAAATCTTGGAGGTATTCCTGCCATTTCTGAAATTAATGATAAAAAGGCACGCATTATGTACTCCGAGATTGACATCAATCCTTTATTTAAAGGATTTGCTGTTAAAGAGGATCGATCGCAAATGAATGCCACTTTTAATTTGGTCAATGGAGATCTTAAAGACACTTTTGATACCATGTTAAAAGAAGCTGGCATAGAAGGCATTAACGGACATAGAAGTGTTGGTGGATACAGAGCTTCAATGTACAATGCACTGCCACTTGATAGTGTAAAAGTGCTCGTGGAAGTCATGAGCGAATTAGAAACAAAAGCATAATTTTAATGAAGATTTTAGCAAATGACGGCATTTCTCAAAGCGGAGTTGATGCCTTAGAAAAAGAAGGGTTTGAAGTTATTACCACAACTGTAGCTCAAGAACAATTAGAAAATTATATAAACGAAAACAATATTGCAGTCCTGATAGTAAGAAGTGCAACAAAGGTCAGAAAAGACCTTATTGATGCCTGTCCTAACATTAAAATTATTGGGCGTGGTGGTGTTGGAATGGACAATATTGATGTGGAATATGCACGTAAAAAAGGCATTCATGTTATAAACACTCCAGCAGCCTCTTCAAGTTCTGTTGCCGAATTAGTCTTTGCTCACCTTTTTGGAGGTGTTAGATTCCTTCATGATGCCAATAGAAATATGCCTTTAGATGGTGACACAAAATTTAAATCGCTTAAGAAAAATTATGCCAACGGTGTAGAGCTTAGAGGAAAAACTCTAGGGATAATAGGCTTTGGGCGAATTGGCCGTGAGGTAGCGAAAATTGCCTTGGGGATTGGTATGAAAGTGATTGCCAGCGATAAATTTGTTGGAAAGGCAACCATTAAAGTTGATTTCTACAATGGACAATATATCAATGTTGATATTGAAACCGAGCCAATGAAAGAGGTCCTAAGACGTTCGGATTTTATTACATTACATGTCCCATCTCAAAAGGATTATGTCATTGGAAAAAAACACTTCGATCTCATGAAAGACGGGGTTGGAATAATTAATGCTGCCCGTGGCGGTGTCATGGATGAAGTGGCCTTAATTGAAGCCATAGAGAGTAACAAAGTTGCCTTTGCAGGATTAGACACTTTTGAAGAAGAACCAACTCCAGCCATTAAAGTTTTAATGAATGAGCGGGTCTCTTTAACACCTCATATTGGCGCTGCTACCAATGAAGCGCAAGACAGAATTGGTACAGAATTAGCTTCACAGATCATTAGCTTATTAAAGACAGAACGTGTCTAGTTAGATCACTTAAAGTTTAATTTAATTATAAAGTCCTAATAAAATTATGTTAGGGCTTTTTTTGTAAATTGTGCGGAACTAATTTCATTAACCAAAAACAATAAAAATTATGTCAGGAATTTTAGACTTATTAAACAGTGACTTAGGCAAAACAATTATTAATGGAGTATCAACTCAAACTGGTCAACCACAAGAAAAAACAAGTAATTTATTAACAATGGCATTGCCTGTTCTTATGCAAGCAATGAAAAGAAATGCCGCGACGCCTCAAGGTGCAGAAGGCCTTTTAGGAGCATTGAACAGCAAGCATGATGGTAGTATTTTAGATAACCTTGGTGACTTTTTTGGAGGTGGTGTGAATAATGATGTTATGGCCGATGGTGAAAAAATTCTTGGACATGTATTGGGTGGAAAAAAATCAAATGTTGAACAAGTTCTAAGTAGTAAATCAGGCCTCGATTCTGGGTCTGTTGATCAAATATTAAAAGTAGCCGCTCCAATTCTAATGGGAGTTTTAGGTAAGCAGAAAAGAGAACTACAAGTCAATGATAAAAACGGATTGGAAAGTCTATTAGGTGGCATGGTCAAAGGAAATTCTCCACAACAGGAACAAAGCTTCTTAGAATCTATTTTAGATGCCGATGGTGACGGAAGTATTATTGACGATGTTGCTGGAATGGTTCTTGGAGGAGGACAAAAGAAAAAAAGTGGTCTTGGCGCCTTGATTGGTGGTCTTTTCGGAAAAAAATAAGATTTTAAACCAACAAAAAAGCCGAACTGATCAGTTCGGCTTTTTTTATGTTAAAGAGTTTATAATCAATTGAATAATTGGAACGATTTTTGTAAATTTAAAAGAAAGTAAAGTTATGAAAAATCTAATTCTTTTATGCCTCTTTGCAATTGGACTTGCGAGTTGCAATTCAACATATAATTCTACCTCCAAACAAGTTACTGAGGAAAACCTTTCTGAACAGGATACTGTGAGGATCGCCAATGACGAAGTTGAATATGAGATCATTATTATTGAGCCAGGCTTTAATGCTTGGCTGATGGGACGTGCTAAACCTGAAGGTTATTATACACAGCAGTTTCTTGAAACTAGAAATCGCCAATTTGTAGTTGAATGGAACAATCGCGTCTTAAACCCTTCACAGTATGATGCGAATTTATATCAAATGCAAATAGATTATAATAGCACTATTGATTATGGTTACGAGGTCAATTATAAACTCTATTATTACTTTATCTATTTTCAAATGCAGTATAAACAAAGATTAACTAATTTCGTGCCCAGAATTTAGTTAAATCAATTATATTTGCACCAGCAAAATCACTTTGAATGCATTGGTTAAAACAACGTTGGGAAATTACACGTAACTGGCAACTCCTTTACTTGATTGTGGGTGTAGCTGGACTTGTATATTCTTCGTACAAATTGGCATTGCTTTTCGACTTCTCAACAATTGTATTAACGATCATTTCTACAGCCATTATTTTTACCGGTCTTCTAAAAATTACGCTTGCTTTATTTAATTTTCTTGAGAAGCGTTGGAAAGTAGATCAAAAATGGAAGGTCATACGTATATTTTTAGTCTTTGCCATTACCGGTTCACTATCAATCGTAGTTACCAAACCTATTTTTGAAGCCATTGGACTGACTAGAGTCAATTTTGGAGATCATTTTTTAGCTATCGGTTTATTTTATATTCTAAAATTTATTTTGGTCCTTCCCTTCTATAAAGTTATGTTAGTCTGTTTTGGTTGGATCTTTGGTGAATTCCAGTTTTTCTTGAATTTTACCATTAAATTGGCTAACCGTCTAGGACTTAAAAAAATTACACAAAAATTTGATTCAAAAGAGTAGTAATAAATTAATTTATTTGGCTACAGCCATAGTACTCTCAATGGCACTACTCATGCCGTATGCAATAAAAATTGCACATGCCTTTGAATCGCATCAGCATGAAGTTTGTACCACACCGCAATCATCTCATTATCATCAATTGGATTGGGATTGTGAGTTTTACAAATTCAAACTAAATACGCAATATTATTCTTCCATTACACCTATTGAAATCACGAAAGTGGTCAAGCCTTGCGATATAGTATCAACTATTTATCACTTTGAAAGGCAAGCTCATCATTTTCGGAAATCACAAAGAGGACCTCCTGTTTTCGTTTGAACACCTTAAATTTTAAATCTGTTTAAACGCATCCTAAATTAAATTATGAAAAACTTAGTATTAGCACTGTTTTGTACAGTGTTTAGTTCCGTTGTATTCGGACAAAATATTCTTAAAGGCCAGGTAAATGATGCTGCTTCTAATGAAGCCTTAGCATTTGTAAATGTTTATATTCCTCAAATTGAAAAAGGAACAACAAGTGATGAATCCGGTAATTTTGAACTTAACGATCTTCCTAACGGAACCTATAAAATAATTGCTTCCTATCTTGGTTTTGAATCCTATTCACAAACTGTGAGTTTACCTTTTGAAGACACATTAATTATTTCATTGAACCCTTCAGCCATTGAAATTGATGAGGTCATTTTATCAACACCCTTTCACCAGCTTCAACGTGACAATGTGATGAAAGTGGAACAGAAAAAAATCAAGGAATTAAAAGCCAATGGTGCCATTAACCTCGCTTCTGGAATTTCAGATATTGCTGGTGTCGAAAGCGTTTCAACAGGCGTTAGCATCGGAAAACCAGTGATTCGAGGCTTAAGTAGTAATCGGGTTTTGGTCTATGCTCAAGGGGTTCGCCTAGAAAACCAACAATTTGGGGATGAACATGGCTTAGGAATTTCTGATTCAGGTATTGAAAGTATAGAGGTTATTAAAGGACCAGCTTCCCTACTCTATGGTTCTGATGCCCTTGGAGGTGTCTTATATATTAACCCTGAACGATTTGCCTCAAAAGACAGTACAGAATTCGATGTCAATTTAAATTATTTCAGCAATACGCGAGGAATAAACACCAACGCAGGCGTTAAAACATCTTTTGATAAATTCAAAATGATCTTTAGAGCTGGATTAGCTGAACACTCTGATTACGAGATAAAGGACCTCAGAGTCACCAATACCAGATACAAAGAGAAAGATTTTAAGGCTGCTTTAGGATACCAGATCACAAATTTTAAAACCGAATTCCGCTATAATATTAATAGTGCAGATTTAGGTCTACCTGAAGATATTGGAATACAAAATACCGACAAGCAACCCATGCTTCCTTCTCAACTGATCAATAATCACACCTTCAGTTCGAAATCTAAATTTTTTCTGAATAACTCCAGTATTGATGCAAATTTTGGTTTTATATATAATGATCGGAAAGAATTTGAGGATCATGACGAAGAGGGTGAAGAAGAAGAGCACGAAACTGAAGAAGAATCTGAAGACCCAGCGCTTCATATGAAATTAAAAACGTTCAATTATGATCTCAAGTACAATTTACCGGTTCTTGACAAATTTGAAACCATTGTTGGCGTTCAAGGTATGTTTCAAGAAAATTTGAATTATGGTGAAGAAACCTTAATTCCAAATGCAACTACTACCGATTTTGGTGTTTTGGGGACTTCTCATATTCATTTCGATGCTATTGATGTCCAACTTGGACTTCGATTCGACCGACGTGTCATTAATATAACAAATGATCTTAATAGATCTTTCAATAGCGTAAATGCAGCATTAGGCGCAAAAACCAATCTCTTTAAAAAATTGATCACCCGGATCAATTTAGCTTCAGGGTTTAGAGCACCAAACCTGGCTGAACTTACATCGTTTGGAATTCATGAAGGTACAAACCGTTTCGAAATTGGGAATATCGATCTTAACAAAGAACAAAATTTCCAGGCCGATCTCGCTTTCGAATATCAATCTGAGCACCTCGAAGTTTTTGCCAATGTCTTCTATAATTATATCAATGACTTTATTTTCATTTCACCTACTGGAAATTTAGTAAATGATGATCCGGAGTTCATTTATGAACAAGAAAATGCAATGCTATACGGAGGAGAGTTTGGTGTTCATATTCACCCTCACCCTTTGGATTGGTTGCATTTTGAGAGTAGTTTTCAAACCGTTACAGCTAAACAGGAAAATGGTGATTATTTACCTTTAATTCCAGCAGCAAAACTGGATAATATCATTAGGGTTGAGTTTGACAATTCTTGGTTTAATAATGGTTATGGATTCTTTAAATTAAGCACATCATTCGATCAAAATAATGTGAGTGATCTTGAAACTCAAACTTCTGGCTATACCCTGTTAAGTGCTGGAATAGGTTCTAAAGTAACATTATTCAATTCTGAATTAGATATAAGTTTAACTGGAACAAACCTTACAGATAAAGCTTATATTAATCACTTATCACGTTTAAAAAGCGATGGGATTTCAAATATTGGAAGGAATTTAAGTCTAGGAATTACCTATGAATTTTAATTAGGATCTATTTCTATTATGGTTTCCTTTTTCGATTTAAAGACGTAGCTATAGAGCCACATAAGTGTAAAGGTTGGAATAACATCTAACATAGGCAGTGCCTCTTCAATAAAGGTAATGGCTCCTGCTATTTTTCCAGCCTTTCCTTTGTACATTTTGGTCATCAAATAAGCAGCTGCAGGCGCCCAAACAATATCAAAAATGGGGATAATAAAAGACAAATAGCCTATGGCATCAAATAATATCCCCAAGGCCAATTTCTTCGTTTTACTTGCATTTTCTAAATTCATAAAATCGTATTTGATGATTTAACAACAAGAAATATACCAAATTAAGCTCATGACAATTTTTCACTAATGAGTTTCAAAAATTCAGTTCTTGTTTCAATATTTTCAAAGGCACCACGAAAGCCAGATGTAGTTGTAACTGAGTTTTGCTTTTGTACGCCTCTCATCATCATACACATATGAGAAGCTTCAATTACTACAGCAACACCCTTGGGCTTCAACGTCTCATTTATACACTCTAAAACTTGTTCTGTTAGTCGTTCCTGAACTTGCAATCTTCTCGCAAAAACATCTATTATTCTTGGAATTTTACTCAGTCCAACAATATACCCGTTAGGGATATATGCCACATGAGCCTTTCCGAAAAATGGTAGGATATGATGTTCACAAAGTGAATATATCTCGATATCTTTCACAATAACCATTTCGTTATAGCTCTCCTTGAACATGGCACTCTTTAATATTTCGGCAGCGTCTTGTTTATAACCTTGGGTTAAAAATTGCATTGCTTTGGCTGCGCGCTCAGGTGTTTTGAGTAATCCATCTCGATCTACATCTTCGCCCAAGTCACTTATAATTTTAGTATAACGTTCCTTTACATCGTCTGTAACTTTTATGGAATATTCTTCAAATTTCTTGTATGGCATATCACAAATAGTAATTTAAAAAACTAAAAATAAACAATTTTATTCAGTCGAATGTCAAAGGAAGAACTTACCTAAACATTAACAATGATATTTTCTTTTTAACGTTTACTTATGAAAATTGCGTGTTAGGTAATCTTAGATTTGTTTAGGAATATGTAACATTAAATAAAAATTAGTGTCTTTATTCCAACAACAACTAATTAATCATCAATCAAAAATGACGGTCCGTTTAACTTTTTTATTATCGGTTATTCTTTGCATTCAACTAGTCAAGGCGCAGCAACCTCCAAAAAAATCATTAAACATTTCAAGAACAGATCAGGCCCCAAAAATCGATGGTGTTTTGGATGACGAAGCTTGGGTCAATGCTGAAATTGCTACAGATTTTATTCAGTTTAGACCTGAAATGGGTGTGACCCTTCCTGAACATAAAAAGACCATCGTAAAAATGACCTACGATGATAACGCCATTTATGTTTCGGCATATTTAAAAGATAAACCTGAAGAGATACAACGACAATTGACCAGTCGAGATAATTTTGGTAATTCCGATTTTTTCTTAGTTGTTTTTAATCCGAATAATGACGCCCAAAACGATGTAGAGTTTTTTGTATTCACTTCTGGTACTCAAGCAGATGCTATTGCGAGTCCGAGTAACGGCGAAGATTTTGGATGGAGTGCGGTTTGGGATAGTGCTGTAAAACTTGTTGATGATGGATGGATCGTTGAAATGAAAATTCCGTATCGTGCCTTGCGATTTTCAAAAGATGTAAAAACATGGGGTTTACAGTTCCATAGACGCTTTAGAATTGATAATACACAGTATACCTGGAATCCAATTGATAGAACAAAAGGAAACATTGGATTATATCATGGTGAACTTACAGGAATTGAGAATATAGAACCTCCTACCCGACTTAATTTCTATCCATTTGCTTCTACGGTTTTTAACAATTTTGAAAGCCCTGATTATAATATTGGACTTGATTTAAAATATGGAGTTACCGAAAATTTTACATTAGATGCTACGCTTATTCCTGATTTTAGTCAAGCTGCTTTTGATAATGTTCGATTAAATCTTGGGCCTTTTGAACAAACTTTTGGTGAACAGCGACAATTCTTTAAGGAAGGTGTCGATCTATTTAATAAAGGTAACCTATTCTTTTCCAGACGTGTCGGGAATTCCCCAACAGGAAGCGTTGAATTAGCTGCAGATGAGGAACTCGTCGATTATCCAAATGAAGTAAAAGTACTTAATGCGATTAAATTATCTGGACGTACTAAAAAAGGGCTTGGAATTGGTGTGTTTAATGCCATTACTGAAAAAACTGAAGCTACAATCAAAAATACCTTGACAGATGAAAGTCGAAAAGAAGTTGTTGAACCTTTCTCGAATTACAATATTTTAGTTGTAGATCAGCAATTCAATGGTAATTCTTCTATTAGTTTGATTAACACGAATGTGACTAGAAGTGGTAGTTTTCGTGATGGAAATGTAACAGGACTGATCACCGATATTTCAAATAAAAGGAATACCTATAACATACGAGGTGATATTAAAATGAGTAATGTAAACGAGGATGGCAGTATGAAAACTGGATTGAGTTCATTCTTTTTTATAAGAAAAGCACATGGAAAATTCAGATATAGCTTTGATCATCGCTTTGCCAGTACCGACTATGACATCAATGATCTTGGGCTTAATTTTAGAAATAACTTCAATAATTTTGGTATTGATGTGAATTATAGGATTTTTGAACCAACCGAGAAACTAAATAATTTTTTCCTAGGAGGCTATATGAATTACCGCAGACTATATAAACCTAGCACATTCACAGGAACCAATTTTGGAATGTTTGTCAACGGTCAAACAAAAAAATTAATGTGGTTTCGTGGCAACTTAAATTTCGAACCAGGAAAACAATTCGATTATTTTGAACCTCGTGATTTTGAGAACAAACGCTTCTTTGTTTATAAGAATATTGTAGATATTAACGGCGGGATTGAAACCAATTCTAACAAGACCCTATCTTTTGAAGTAGGACTAGGAACCTTCCATGCTTTTGATAAAGAACGAGATCTTTTCGGATACTTTGGAAATATAGAACCAACGGTAATTGTCAACGATAAATTTCGGGTAAGCTATGAATTCCAGTATCGAACCAATCGAGGAAGCCGTGGTTATGCAAATAATTCTAACAATATAGAAGGAGAGATTATTTTTGGTGAACGTGACGTCCTATCTATTGAAAATAGCATATCTGGAAGTTATACCTTCAATCCTTTCCATACATTATCGCTATCATTTAGAAACTTTTGGTCTACTGTAACTTATGATCAGCATCCTTACTTTCTTCAGGATGATGGTAGTTTAATTGAACAATCTCAAACCTTTGAAGAATTAGGTCTTGGTAGTTCAGATGTAAATTTCAACACTTGGAATCTTGATTTAAGTTATACTTGGCAAGTAGCTCCAGGAAGCTTTTTAACTGCTTTATATAGGAATCAATTATTTAATTTCAGCGAAGAGTCTAGAAATACATATTTTGAAAGTCTGGGTGATTTATTCGATCAGGATATGAATCATATCTTCTCATTACGCCTGCAATACTTTATTGATTATAATAGCATTAAAGGCATCTTTAAAAAGAAAAACAGAACTAACATCAATAGTTCTCAAAATAGTCAGGTTGGCATGCGTGGAAGCAACTCACGATTTCCTGCACATCAACCTAACTTAGGTATTTATAATTCATATTAAAATAGTATTTTCGTCTGTAATATGATTACAGCTAAAAATATTCACAAATTTTTTGACGATCTGCATGTGTTAAAAGGCGTAGATCTTCATATCAAATCTGGCGAGATAGTTTCAATTGTTGGTCCTTCTGGAGCAGGTAAAACCACCCTACTGCAAATTTTGGGTACGCTAGATAAGCCATCGATCAATCATGACCCTGAACTTATCCTTAATGAAAATTCAATTGTCGATCTGAATGAAAAAGATCTGGCGAAGATTAGAAATGAACAATTTGGTTTTATTTTCCAATTTCATCAATTATTGCCGGAATTTACAGCATTAGAAAATGTTTGCATTCCCGCTTTTATAAAAGGTACCGCTCGAAATTTGGCTGAAAAAAGAGCTTTAGAACTATTAGAA
>JABDMU010000005.1 GCA_013001285.1 Flavobacteriaceae bacterium | reverse complement strand
ACCACATATCGTTTCCGTTGCCAATCATCGGACTTGAGATATTTTCTATACCGATCTCGGCGACGTTTTCGCCTTGCGTCAAATTCCCAACGATTAAATAACCATGCTAATCCACCGAGAATCAATAAGGCTAAAATGCTGTCCATTTCTTAACTAGGCTTGTACACAACTGGTTATATCCACACTAATATAACTAATAATCCCTATCATTTTCCGGATATGATTACTTTTTGTGCACTATGTCCCGGCTGACCCAACTCCTTTAAGGCCGTGTCTAACGGACTCTCAATATTCAACAAATCCTTTTTGCTTACATGCGTATAGATCATCGTGGTCTCTGGCTTCGCATGACCCAATAAAGATTGTATGTAACGCAAATCAATGCCGTTTTCTAGTAAATGCGTAGCATAACTATGACGCAAGGTATGTGGCGTTACCGTCTTGGTCACACCGGCATCCCTACATGACCGCTTTAAAAACTTCCGAACACTCCCAGCAGAATACATGCCACCATTTGCACCTTCTACAAAATAATGCTTCGGTTGATAGGTTGTCAAGTAATTCTGCAATAAAGGTAAAAATCCTTCCGCTAAAATAACCATACGGTCCTTCCTTCCCTTCGCATTTTTAACCAATACCTGCCGCCTGTCAATATCTATATGTCGCAATTCTAAAGCTATCAATTCACTTATCCGCAATCCACAGGAATAGATCAAAGCCAATACCGCACGATGCTTTAAATTCTTTGTGAAACGGATGATATTAATAACCTCCTCCTTCGAAAGTACCGTTGGAAGTTTTCTGCTTTTATTTGGCCTGGTCAAAGCCAAATCATCAATCGCACTTTCTGGAAAATAAACTCGAAACAATTTCAAGGCACTAATAAACTGTCGCTGCGTACTAATAGAATAATTCTTGGCGATATAAACCGATTCAATAAACTGTTCTACATCACGATTGCTCATGCTTTCAACTGGTTTGTCAAAATAAAATGAAACAAAATCGGCTACCAAATAACTATAGGTTTCAACCGTGCTTTTACTGTACCGCTTGCCTTGTAAATATTTGTAAAAACCATTCAGAATTTCTACCTGCCTATTACTTAATTTTCGACGGGAAATAAGCGAAATTTCCCAGTTATCATGAGGCATGATCAAACCATCTCTTGCTTCAATTTGAGCGCGTCCTTTAAAGGTTCTATAAATGGAACTCAAATTCCCAGTTGAATTTTTTATATACCAAACACGCTTCGATTGGCTCCAGCGGCTTCCACTAATGCCACGTGCCAATTGTACTAATTGCTGATCATACTTAAATTGTATCGCAATGCATTCGCTGTCGCGATGCTTGGTTTTAAATAATTTAATACCTGGCTTGTTTTCCATACGTTAGCCTAAAAATAATAAATAAATCGACACGCAGAAAATAGTCTATATCATATTTATTAACTTTATTGAAACGGCTAACCACGATGAAAAAACGAGACTTCATAAAGAAAATAGGACTGGCAACGCTCGCAGCACCAATGGTTTCACAAGCAATTCCAAACTATTTTTTAGGATTTGAGAACTTTTCGGCTAACGAATTGGCTACCAACGAAGATTTCTGGAAGAACGTCAGAAGCGATTATAAATTAAAGCCTGACTATATCAATTTGGAAAGTGGCTACTATAATATCATTCCAACTTCAACCCTCAATGCCATGATCGCTCATGCTAAAATGGTCAACTACGAGGGTTCTTATTACATGCGAACGGTGCAATGGGACAATAAAGATCGTATGGCCGAAAAATTGGCTAACCTCCTCGGAAGTACGCGCAAGAATGTTATTATCACCCGAAACACGACCGAATCCTTAGATATGGTGATCAAAGGGATGTCATGGGAAGCTGGTGATGAAGCGGTTTATGCCGAACAAGACTATGGTGCCATGAAAATGATGTTCGAACAGGTGTCCAAACGCTTCGGTACTGTGAATAAAGTAGTATCAGTACCCAATCATCCTAAGTCTGATGAAGAGATCGTAAACCTTTATTCTAATGCCATTACTTCCAAAACCAAATTGCTCATGGTTTGTCATATGATCAATATCACGGGTCATATTCTTCCCATAAAAAAGATCTGTCAGATGGCACATAGTAAAGGTGTACAGGTTATGGTTGATGGCGCTCATTGCGTTGGTCATTTTCAATTTAATATTCCCGATCTTGAATGTGATTACTATGGTTCTAGCCTTCATAAATGGTTGGCAGTGCCTCTTGGAACCGGCATGTTATATGTAAAGGACGATCATATTGATACGCTCTGGCCAATTTTTGCTGAACACCATAGAGAACCAGGCGATATCTCACGACTGAATCACACAGGTACCTTACCGGTTTATCACGATCTTTCTATAGAAAATGCGATCGATTATTATAATTATCTCGGCGCCAAGCGGAAGGAATCCCGACTCCGCTATTTACAGAATTACTGGTCTTCTCAAGTACGTGATATTGATGGTATTGTTCTAAATACGCCGAAGGATCCAGCGCGTTCTTGCGGCATTGCAAACGTTGGTATCGAAGGCATGAAACCAGCCGATCTTGCCAAACGCTTGATGGAAGACTACAAGATCTTTACCGTAGCCATTGATTATGCTAATGTAAAAGGCTGTCGAATTACGCCCAATGTATTCACCCTTACCGAAGAACTTGATGTCTTTGTCAACGCTCTTAAAGAAATGGCATCTTAGGCTACAGATTCACCTTTTTCGGCAAAATTCTTGAAGTCCTGTAAGTATTTTTTCGATTGCTTTTTAAAGGCACCAGGCATCAATTTGGTCATCAATTTTAGCATAAATGAAGACGGAATGAATTCGCATTCACTGATCCATTTCGTATGCCCTTCAGGCGTCGATTCAAAGCGGTTGTATTGCAAATTATGCATGCCTTTTGTTTCATAGGTGGCATCAAATTGATCAGGAAAATTTCTATTTGTAATAGTTTCAATAAGATCTAATTCGCGCCTACCCATTTTGTAGCTCAATTTCATCTTAGCACCAACATGTCCTGGGGTTCCAGACAAATGCTCAGCTCGTAACAAGCCGCGCTGCCAATGTTTGATGTTATCAATACTATCTAATTTCTTTATAACTTCGTCACGGGGCAGTTCGATAATTGTTTCTACTTTGTATTTCATGACTGCGTATTTTCCTTAAAGATAACCTAGTTTCGGTATAAATAAAAATGGCTCAAGTTTTAATCTTGTCGAATTTAATTTTATCTATCCGAAATGAGTGTACTAATTTCCAAATACGAACGTTTCACATTTACCTTGTATTATAAACGATTATTAGTATTTTTGCTGCTATCCGAAAAAAGTGTTCCGCTATGAAACTTAAATTATTTTTTTCAGCTTGCCTTTGCCTGTTCATTAGTTTGGGCCATGCACAAATTAAAAAGGACGATGTGCTATTCACAGTTGATGATGAACCTGTTTTGGCTTCCGAATTTTTAAGGGTTTACAATAAAAATCTCGATCTGGTCAAAGACGAATCGCAAAAAGATATCGATGAGTATCTTAAATTATTTGTCAATTATGCCCTGAAGATCAAAGAGGCAAAAGCACTTGGTTTCGATAAAAAACCTGAATATCAACGTGAATTCAAGTCTTATAAAAAACAACTGTCCAAGAATTATTTAACCGATGCTAAGGTGACCGATAAACTTGTACGTGAAGCTTATGATCGTATTTCCCAAGACGTGAATGCAGATCATATTCTTATCAAATTATCCGAAACTGAGACCGATACAGCCTTAGTTTACAAACAAATGATGGCGTTTCGTGAGCGCTTGATAAACGAAGATTTTCAGACCATTAAAAGTGAAGTGCATAACGGACAATCAGTATTCGCCGAAGAATTGGGCTATTTTTCTGGTTTTAAAATGGTTTATGAATTCGAAAATGTGGCATATAATACTCCTGTTGGAGAGGTCTCAATGCCATTTAGAACGTCATTCGGCTTTCATGTTTTGAAAGTTAATGATAAGCGACCATCACGTGGAAAAGTTACAGTAGGTCATATCATGATCGCTAACAATTCAAAAGACACACTTACTGATCCCGCAACACGGATTCAGGAAATTTATAAGCTCATTCAGCAAGGTGAGAAATTCGAATCTTTGGCCCAACAATATTCAGATGATCAAAGTTCGGCCAGAAAAGGAGGTAGGCTTACAGCTTTTAAAAGCGGACAACTAACATCTGTAAAGTTTGAGGATATGGCTTTTAGTCTGACTGAAATCGGACAAATTTCTGAGCCGTTTCAAACCAATTATGGCTGGCACATTACAAAGTTATATGAAAAAGAACCAATTGCTTCTTTCGATCAAATGAAAAATGAGTTGGAGTCGCAAGTGAAACGTGACGCCCGTTCAAAGATCATCAACAAGGCTTTTATCAAAACGCTTAAAAAGAAATATAACGTTCCAATGAAAATTGATATTTCCTACTTTGTAGGTATTATAAATGATGATTACATCAATAATAAATGGACCGTTCCTGGAAATATTCAAAAAAATAAGCCACTGGTTAAAATTGGAGACAAGCAATTTACCTATTTTGATTTTGCCAACTTTCTTGAGCAAGCCCAAAAACGCATTCGTGAAAAACAAAATTATGAGCTCGTGGTCAATTCCCAATTTGAAGCCTTTCTTAACGAAGAGATATTAAAATATCACGAGGATAATCTTGAGTTCGAAAATAAGGAATATGCTCAGATCCTAGGCGAATATAGAGATGGATTGTTGTTGTTTGATCTTATGCAAACCAAAATTTGGAACGCCGTCAAACAAGACACTGCAGGTATTGAAGCCTATTATAATGCTAACAGAGAAAAGTATGTCTGGCCTGAAAGGATTGATGCGGTGATCGCTTCTGGACCAGATAAAAAAACACTGGAAGCTGTTCAAAAACAATTGTCAAATGAATCCGATCTTACACATTTAGGACATGAACATAATGAGAAAAAACAAAATGTGATCTTTACTTCGGGAAAAATGACCAAAGACCATCAAGCATTACCTCCAGATTTCAAATTCGAAAAAGGCATTTCTGACATCTATGATTATAACGATGCCTATCATGTTGTATATGTTAAGGAAGTCATTCCTTCGCGCTTAAAAAACTTAGACGAAGCTAAGGGTCAGGTGATCGGTGATTACCAAACCCAAAAAGAAAACGAATGGCTTGAGGCGCTTAGAAAAAAGTATAAAGTTGTGATCAATAACGCAGTTTTGAATAAGGTCAAATCACAAATAAATAATTAAGTGCGGTTAATCGGATTTCTTATTGTTATTTTTTGCTTTTCTTCTTGCGAATTTTTTGCTAAGGAAGAACCAGGGATTCCTGTTGCTCGTGTAAATGGAAGCTATTTATATCAACACGATATTGAAAACGTCATACCCGAAGGCACAACTCCTGAAGATAGCTTGATTCAATTAAATAATTATATCAATAAATGGGCCACCCAACAACTGCTTATTAACGGTGCCAAACTCAATCTAAGCGAAACGAAACAATTAGAATTTGATCAACTGGTAAAACAGTATGCTTCCGATCTGTATACAAAAGCCTATTTGGAGGCTCTTGTCAAACAAAATATTGATACAACGGTTTCAATTGATGAAGCACAAAGCGTTTATGAACGGAATCTGGAGTCCTTCAAATTAAATGAAGAACTTATCAAATTCAGATATATTAATGTGGATGAAATGAATTCAGATGTAAAAGACATTGAAAAACGCTTAAAACGATTTGATGATGCCGATAAACGCTTACTAGATTCCATATCAATTCAATTCAGATCGTACTCCTTGAATGATTCTATTTGGATCAAGGCAAATCAAGCACTTGAGAAAATTCCGGTATTGAATGCCGAAAACCGAAATGAACTGTTAAAAAAATCTAATTTTATACAGCTCAAAGATTCATTAGGATTATATTTGATGCAAATTGAAGATGTGCTCACGCGGAATGAATTGGCACCACTGGAATATGTGATGCCAACCATTAAACAAATCGTGATCAACAAAAGGAAATTAGAATTTATAAAACAATTAGAAAAAGATATTACCAAGGATGCAATTAAGAATGGAAAGTTTGAAATTTATAAGTGATCTAAAGTATGTTATGATCGGTCTTAGTGTGCTAATGACATCGACAATAACAGCCCAAGAGATCATTGAAGATGAAGTAGAAGAGGAAAAGGCTGAGGTCGTTAAGGATACCGAAGGTCGTCATAAAATTGATGGTGTCGCCGCAGTTGTTGGTGACTATGTAGTGTTAAGCTCTGACATTGAAAGGCAATTTGAGATGCTAGCAGCAAGTGGTGCATCAATTGATGATATCACGCCTTGCCAAATGTTTGGAAAATTACTTGAAGATAAACTCTTGCAACATCATGCCATTCAGGATAGTTTGGTCTTTAACGATGCTGAAATCAGAGCAAATGTAAACGCTCAGATCAATGCTTTTGCTGATCAAATTGGATCTATGGAAAAGTTGATTGCCTATTATAAAAAAGAGTCAGAACAGCAACTACGCGATGAGATGTATGAGCTGAACAAGAGCAATAAAATGGCCGCTCTTATGCAACAATCTATTATTTCTGAAATTGAAGTGACACCTGAAGAAGTGCGTCAATTCTTTAATAGCATTCCAAAAGATGAGCGTCCGTTATTTGGTACCGAACTTCAAGTTTCTCAAATTGTGGTCATCCCTGAAACTTCGGAAGAAGAAAAACAAAAAGTGATCAATAGGCTTAATGAATTTAGAGCCGATGTGATCGATAATGGTGCGAGCTTTACAACCAAAGCCGTATTTTATTCTGAAGATACAGGATCTAAAAAAGACGGTGGAAAATATACGCTTAATAAGAATCGACCACAGATGGTCAAAGAATTTCGTGATGTTGCCTTTTCACTACAGGAAGGTGAGATCTCTGAACCATTCGAAACAGAATTCGGTTATCATATTATATTATTAGAAAAAATTCGCGGACAAGAATACGATGTTAGACATATCTTATTACGCCCTAAGGTCAGTCAGGAAGCCATTGATGCAGCTAAAGCCAAGCTAGAGAAAGTACGTACAAGTATCGTTAATGGTGAACTAACCTTTGCCGAAGCAGCTCGTGAATTTAGTGATGAAAAAGAAACCAAATTTGAAGGCGGAC
Organism: Flavobacteriaceae bacterium; assembly: GCA_013001285.1. GTDB lineage: Bacteria > Bacteroidota > Bacteroidia > Flavobacteriales > Flavobacteriaceae > JABDMU01. The sequence continues at coordinate 2,250 of JABDMU010000005.1, read as the reverse complement.
TGCTAATTAATCCGCAAACCCAAGATTACAGTTTCGAATTGACCAAAATGGAGCCTGAACTCTATTCTCAAATTCAAAATTTAAAAGATGATGAGGTGAGTCTAATCTATAAAGATTCAGATCGTGTGAATGAGACTAAATTCAAAATATTAAAGGTGACGAACCGAGTTGATGAGCATGAAGCCGACTTTGCTAAAGATTATCTTAAGATAAAAGCCCTAGCTCTGCAAGAAAAACAATTTAAGGCTATTGAGAAGTGGCAGAATGAAAAGATCATGGAAACCTTCATAAAGATCAATGGTGAGCATAGAGATTGTGATTTTAGTTCTAACTGGTTAAAAAAACAATAAGCCCATGTCTGATGTTGCTGCAATAGAACGTTTCGTATCTAAATACAAAGCCTTAAAAACTGAGATCGCCAAAGTAATTGTTGGTCAGGATGAAGTTGTTGATCAAGTGCTAATTTCCATTTTTGCCGGTGGACACTCGCTGTTAATTGGCGTTCCAGGGTTGGCAAAAACCTTGATGGTCAATACCATTGCTCAAGCATTAGGATTAGATTTTAAACGGATTCAGTTTACACCAGATTTGATGCCATCAGATATTCTAGGATCGGAGATCCTGGATGAGAACAGACATTTTAAGTTTATCAAAGGCCCAATTTTCGCAAATATTATCCTTGCTGATGAGATCAACAGAACACCACCTAAAACCCAAGCGGCTTTATTAGAAGCCATGCAGGAACGCGCCATTACTGTGGCAGGACATCATTATAAATTAGACCTGCCTTATTTCGTATTGGCAACACAAAACCCCATTGAACAAGAAGGGACCTATCCATTACCTGAAGCACAATTAGACCGATTTATGTTTGCAATCAATTTGCAATACCCTTCCTTTAAAGAAGAGGTTGAAGTGGTAAGAACTACGACAAGCGATGACGTTGCTAAAGTGAATCCATTGTTTTCTGCCGAAGAGATCTTAGAATATCAACATGTGATCAGACGAATTCCCGTAGCAGATAATGTGATTGAATATGCTGTAGAAATGGTGGCAAAAACGCGACCAGGAAGTAAAACCGCTACAGATCTGGTTAATCAATACATCGATTGGGGTGCAGGTCCGAGAGCATCACAAAATTTAATTCTAGCGGCAAAAACGCATGCTGCTATTTTAGGAAAGTTCTCTCCAGACATCGAAAATGTGCAGGCTGTTGCCAATCCTATTTTACGACATAGAATTATAAAAAACTACAAGGCTGAAGCCGAAGGCGTCACAGATGAAGATGTGATCAAGAGTCTGCTTTAGTTGTTCTGAAATAAATTCTACTTATTCCATTATTACACTTTTCGATTTAGGAATTCAATTAATCCCTTAAGGATGAACTTGTTAAATTATTATTTTTTAAACAAAAAAAATATAAATTTCGAAAAATATTAAGGCGAAATTCATCCTTTTTTGAATAATATTCACAAAGCCTATAATTTTCTTACATATTGTAAAATTTCTTTAGGAATTCGTACTTTTGCGAGACTTCTAAATTAAAACAATGATTTATGGCATTTGATATTGATATGATTAAAAAAGTGTATGCTCAAGTAGCCGAACGTGTATCAAAAGCACGTCAAGTTGTGGGGCAACCTTTAACCCTTTCAGAAAAGATTTTATATTCACATTTATGGGATGGTACTCCCGAAACAGCCTTTGTAAGAGGAAAAGATTATGTTGATTTTGCTCCTGACCGCATCGCACTTCAGGATGCAACAGCGCAAATGGCCTTATTGCAATTCATGCAAGCTGGAAAAAAGAAAGTTGCCGTGCCAACCACAACGCATTGTGATCATTTGATCCAGGCGAAGAACGGAGCAAGCATGGATCTTCAATCGGCGTTGAATACAAGTAACGAGGTCTTTAATTTTTTGGAATCTGTTTCAAATAAATACGGATTAGGATTTTGGAAACCAGGTGCTGGGATCATACATCAAGTGGTTTTAGAGAATTATGCCTTCCCTGGCGGAATGATGATAGGAACCGATTCGCATACTGTAAATGCTGGCGGGTTAGGAATGGTCGCTATTGGCGTAGGTGGTGCAGATGCCGTTGATGTGATGGCTGGAATGGCCTGGGAATTGAAATTTCCAAAATTGATCGGTGTGCGTTTAACTGGAAAATTGTCTGGATGGACAGCACCAAAAGATGTGATTTTGAAAGTCGCTGAGATCCTTACCGTAAAAGGAGGCACAGGCGCCA
>JABDMU010000075.1 GCA_013001285.1 Flavobacteriaceae bacterium | reverse complement strand
TCGTTTCCAATATATATCGTACGCTGTCAATCAATATGTTTAATGAACGTTTCTTTTATTCTAACCTAAATAGTTCCCCATTTAAGCGGGTGCAAATATAAAACCATTTTTCTAACCCTACAACACTATTTGATAAAAAAATTAATGTTGTTGAAAAATAATTTCTAATCGCCTTATTTTGCTTCGGTTAGCAACCTAAAAAAATAACAGTATTACAAGAAGAAATTCCATACCAAACCAAACCGAACTACGAAATCACGGTATGGGTAATTAGGGGCAGAATAAAAGTTATATCCCGTAAAAGCCGAATTGAAATGTTCGGCCTTCAAATAAATACGGGTTTGTCTCACCTTCGCATTTATAAAAAAGTCGAACCTTGGAAAGCCACCAAGCTTTGTCGAGTTTTGCGAATAAAATTCTGCAAGCACAGGGTCATAACCATTCATATGATAAGCGGTGAAATAGCTGAACGTAACACCAGTTTGTAAAAACAAGGCCTTATCAAATAAATCACTACCAAAATATAAGGTGTTGCGAGATACAAATTCAGGAACATTTAAAATGCCTTCCCCATCAATAACTTTTTGATATCTGACGGTATTGTTCAATGCAAATTTTCCAAACCTGAATTCTCTGCTCAATTTTATTCGGAAATAGTTAATGGTTTTTGGCGATTGATTCGGTTTTACAAATCCTTCATCATTCTTAGAGAAATAGGTGTAATTTTCAAGGGTATTATAATCTAATTCCACATCGGCTATCTTGCTAGCATTAATTTGAAAGCCCAGTTGTTTTGTTTCTATGTTCTTATATGAGTTCTGCCAATTATAATTCAAATAATCACTTTGATACAAGAGGTAATTATAATTTGGAGCCGAAGAATTGAGTTTTATAAAAGCACCAACCTTAATTTTGTCCTTATATATATAGTGTGCCTGTGCATTTAAATAATTTCCTGTTTGATCTCCTGAAACATTTATTCCAAAGCTTCCATCCAAATGGATCTTTCCAATAGTATTTTGATAAGCGCCGCCAGCTGAAATCACCTTGCCTTTTAATCGGTTTACTAATGTTTCCCCATTAATTTGAACCAATTTATCATAACCATAATTATAGTCACGATAACCTATTAAGGCTTTCAAACTTCCCAAGGTCTTGCTTCTATAAGTGGCATTTGCTTCTGCATAAAAATCTTCGAGCGTTGTTCGTTCATGAATGATATTGTCAAAAGCATCTCCAAAAATATCATTGGGTGTGGTTTGTTTGAATTCATAATATTTATCTGTAAAAGACAAGATATTTCCTAGACTTAATTGATGATCTCTCAGAGAATCTTTTACTTTTATCAGATTATAATAATGATCTAAATGAAATCGCTTTCCCTGTAAAATACTTTCGGCATTTTCAAACGCAGGGTCAAAAACCGAGCGGTCTAAAAATTCAGGATTACCCGATTCAAAATTTATAATGTCATCATCTTTAATCCCGCCATTTTCTTCGTTCATCAAATCCTGCATAACGATATGAGCACGTGCATGATATCTATCGTTTTTAGTTTTATAGTTCGATGTCGCAGTGAAATTTCCAGTACTCGTTAATGAATGTTGATAATTCCCCAAGGATCTTAAACCTTTATAACCAACTGAAAAATTAAATTGCTTAGACGTATTTACGGTAAAGAATGATTCTAATAATTGACCTTGCTGAAAGGCCGTTTTGAACATCAGCTCGGTTAAGGGTGTTGGCACATAAAAGTAATTGACATCCTCAATTTCCTTAAAGTTAAAATGTCGTGCTCGGGCTCCAAATTTTGGCATGAGTTCAACACTAGAAAAATCATAACTCAAGGTATTATAAGTTTGTCCCATATTGGCAAATGGTAATAGGTCAAACTCATCTTTTCTAAGGTAATTAAATTTATAGTCTTTCAACATGACCAAGGAGGTGTCAACATAGGTTGTATCTCGTTCTTGATTTATGATCTTATAATCCTGAATCTTGGCTTCTAAATTCTTAATATTTCGGTTTGAAGAACTCCTTCTAGAGCGACCGCTTAGTGTGTCGTTAAAGTTTTGGTTTACGTCTGCATTATCTCTTTGAATTATAGGTCTGTCCTGAGCATGAACCATACCTAAGCAGAAAAAAGAAAGCAGTAATAAAAGGATTCGGTTCATAAATATTTTTTAACCTTGCATTAAAGACTGCGCAAAAATAGTAATTCTCAAATGGAAAATTAAAATTTGTGTAGTAAAGGTCATTTCAAATTACATAAACGCAGCGATAATAAGAATTATTTAAATGCTAAAGTTAAAATATTCAGAAACTTCTTTTGAATGCGGTACCGACGAGGCTGGACGCGGATGTTTGGCTGGACCTGTTACAGCAGCAGCAGTTATCCTTCCCGACAATTTTTCCAACACGCTATTAAATGACTCCAAGCAACTGTCTGAAAAAAAGAGAGACCTTCTAAAACCAATTATTGAATCTGAAGCCATAGGTTTTGCAATTGCACATATATTTCCGGAAAAGATAGATAAGATCAATATCCTAAATGCTTCAATATTAGCGATGCACCATTCCATTGCACAACTCGACAAAGTAGATTTCATAAGTGTTGACGGCAACCGATTCAAGCCATTTGAGAACATACCTTTTGCGACAGTTATAAAAGGCGACGGCAAATATTTAAATATTGCAGCCGCTTCCATTTTAGCAAAAACAAGTCGGGATGCTTACATGCAAAAAATTCATGAAGAATTCCCAATGTACAACTGGAAACAAAACAAAGGCTATCCCACTGTTGAGCATCGTGAAGCCATAAAAAAATATGGCCCCAGCAAATACCACAGAAAATCTTTTAGACTTCTTCCGGAGCAATTATATTTTGATTTTTAAGTTATATTTGTATGCCAGAATGAACTAATTGATCCTAAATGAAAAAGATTGTTACTGCCCTCCTTTTAGTATTTATTGTAGGTTGCAATAAATCAAACAAGGGCAGCGCGAAGCTCAGCGATTTTATCCCAGAAAACAGTTCGGTCATCATCAAGATCCATGATCTAGAAACCTTTAAAACCGATTTCAATTCGAGTGATTTGAGCTCAAGATTTTCCAACCTCAGCCCCTTCCATGTTCTCGAAGAGGAATTCGAAAGTTTTGACCTGCTTCAAACCAAGCTTCCCATTTTACTGACAATACAAAGAGATAATGATGGCCTAAATTACCGGTTGATCACCAAACTTACAGATAGCTTATTTAGCGGACAGTCCTTCGACTCAATAAAAGCACCATATAAAATAATAGACAGCGTGTTGATCGCTTCAAATTCTGAACGGCTTTTAACTAATTTAATGCCGAAACCAAGACCTGATATTGAATCTTTATTGGCTACGGCCAAAAGCGATAAGTCCTTCTCCTTGATCACAAGCCCAAATAATTCTCAGATTCTGGGTAGAGCATTTTTGACTGGTGAATCGCTTCAGTTTTCTGAACAAAGTTTTATTGATGCCTCGATAGCTCCTGAGCAGATCTCATTGAATGGTATTACGATGACCAACGATAGTACATTTCAACTAGCTTCTATTTTTAAGGACAATATTCCGCAGGAAAATACAATCCAACACATTGCACCGAGCAATGCCAAAGGCTTTTTAAGTTTTACCTTCAATGACTTTCAAAATATATATACCAATCTTGAAAATTATAGAGATACAGCGACGGATAGCATTCTCAATTTTGAGCTCTTCGAAACCTTGAATGAGGTGGCGGAGATTTATTATGAAAACACAAGTTTAGTTGCCTTAAAATCAATTGACGCAGCTGCAACTAAAGAAGCCCTAAGAGGTCATCAAGATGTTGTAAATACATATAGAAGTGTTGACATTCTAAAGTTTGGAGACCCAGCAATTTTCAACACGATCTTTAGTCCGTTAATCAAAAGTAAAAATGTAACTAAATATGTTGTTATCGATGATTTTTTCGTCTTTTCAAATTCGGAAGACGCCTTGTTCAACATCATAGCCAATTTTCAAAATGGAACCACCTTTGCAAATAATGACGCTTATAATTCATGTATGTCTGAACTTAGCGACGAGTCCTCGCTCCTGGTTGTTGCCGATGCCGAAAGGTTAAAGGAGACCTTATCTAAGATATTTGAAAAAGAGGCCAAAGAATTTAACACAAAAGACTACAAATTATCTGCTATACAAATGGTCCAGGATGACGGCTATGCACATATTAATGGCATCATTAAAAAGCATAAGCGAAAAGCCATCTTGAACAAGATCAATGAACTATTCAGTGTTACTCTTGATGCAGATATTATTATGGAGCCTCAGTTCGTAATTAATCATCGCACAAAGGAAAAGGAGATCGTTGTTCAAGATGTCAATAACAATTTATATCTCATTTCAAATACGGGAAAAATCCTATGGAAAAAACGCCTTATTGGAGCAATTCAAGGAAAAATAGAACAAGTAGATCTTTACAGAAATGGCAGATTGCAATTAGCATTTGCCACTCCGGTTCGTGTTTATGTTATTGATAGAAATGGAAAAAATGTAGGGCCTTTTCCATTAAAGTTTGGTGAGCGTATCACACAACCACTTTCGGTGTTCGATTATGATAAAACAAGAAACTATAGATTTCTCGTAACTCAAGGTACTGATCTATTAATGTACGATAGAAATGGCCGTTTTGTTAAAGGCTTCAAATACATGAATAGAAGTGTCGTAAAAACCCAACCTAAACATATTAGAGTAGGTAGTAAAGATTACATCGTATTTGGTGCCGGCAAAAAATTACAGATCATTAACAGGCAAGGGTCAACACGAGTAAATGTTAGAACAGCTATCGATTTTTCAGGTCAGGATATTTATTTCTATAATAATGGTTTAGCAACTACAACTGCTAATGGGGAATTGATACAGGTTAAACTTAATGGGGCTGTAACCAAAACAGCTTTAAATTTAAATAGTGATCATTTTATTGATGCTACAGCAAAAACCTTAGTAACCTTGTCTGAAAATATCCTAAGCATTAAAGACAAATCGATTGAATTGGATTTTGGAAATTATACACCTCCGAAGATCTTTTACATCAATGATAAGATCTATGTATCGCTCACCGATCTGCAATCGCAAAAGATTTATTTGTTTGATAGCCAGGCAAAATCCATACCTCATTTCCCAGTGTATGGCAACTCTACAATAGATTTAGAGAATATAGATGGTGATAGCAATTTAGAATTTGTTGCCAAAGGGGATTCCAACAGTATTGTAGTCTATAAAAAAAATTAGGTATAAGATTGATTCTTAATCAATTAATTTTTACATTTACAACTCTTCCTTATATTAACTTGATTTAGTAAAGTACTAATTTATGATTCGCCCGGAATCTTGTAATGTTCTTTGATCACGTTTTTGTTTTGTGTGATGTGCTATTAATCAATAAATTATGAATACCCTTAAAATCATTAGTGTATTTGTGTTGTCATGTCTTGTTGTTCCAGAAATACATGCTCAAACAAAGAAATTGAAACGACCTACGAGTCGTGTTGGCATTGGTAGCGTTGACCAATTTGTTCGTGAATCATTTGATATTTACGATAAGGTTTACATGTATGATAGCTATGCTGAAGCCGGTAAGCCGCTCGATGACAATGATATTGATATACTTGAAAATGCATTAGACGATCTCAGTCTTTTAAGCGATAGTGCGCCACGAATTATTGGCGATCTTGATGGGCAAAGTGTCCTTAAAAAAGGAAAAGCCACGCTCCAAATAAACCGCTCAAAAAAAGCGCTTTCTTACAGCATAAAAACAGCTAAAAAATTACTGTTGGAAAATAAAAAAGATGAAGACGAGGAGGAAACTGAAACATCATCAGACGATGACACCACGTCCGATGAGGATATGGATACAAGCGGTGAAGGCAGTAGCGACGATGATGAGGATTCTTCCGATGCTGAGGAAGATATTAATATATCTGATGCCCTTGAAGTGTATAGCAAATTCGATTTTGTACCTGGTGACAAACTCTTGTTTTTTGATGATTTCTCCCAAGATTTTATTGGTGATTTTCCGAGTAAATGGAATACCAATGCATCAGGCGAAGTCGTTCAATTTAATAACGTTGAAGGCAAATGGTTCGAATTGAGATCAGGCTATGGAGTCTTCTTTGTTCCAGATGTCGAAGCCCTCCCTGAGGACTTTACAGTTGAATTTGATATTATAACAAGAGGTATTGGAAGGCAAACCTCATCAACAGCACGATTTCATGTGATTGTAAGTGACAACAATAGTTTTAAAAAAGGCCTAAATCATTACGTTCAAGTTTCTATTCCTGTGGGACAATACGGAGCATTTTCTTTAAGAGCGAATAATTATTTTAACAGTAGGGTTGGGGAAGTCAATACCGATATCAAAGCTGATGTACGAAAAGAGGTTCTTAATCAACCGCATATCTCAATATCAGTAACTAAAAAAAGATTTAGATTGTGGATCAATACCAAAAAATACGTCGATATCCCTCGGTTTATTCAGGAATTGAATGTTTTAAAATATTTGAAATTTCATATCAATAATTTTAAAGATGGCGAAGAACGTTTATTCATTTCCAATTTAAAGGTAGCCGAAGGAGGCGTTGACCTCAGAAGAAAATTATTAAGCGAAGGAAAGATTTCAACTAATGGGATTTTATTTGATTCCGGATCGGCTAATATAAAACCACAATCTTATGGAATCATCCGCCAGATTTCGCAGGTGTTAATGCAAGACAACAGTATCAAATTAAATATCATTGGTCACACAGACGCTGATGGCAATGACGAAACCAATTTAAAATTATCAAAAGCTAGAGCCGATGCGGTTAAGTCGGCACTTATAAATATATATAGCATTTCTAAAGATCGCTTACAAACTGAAGGCAAAGGTGAAACAGAACCCTTAGGCGATAATAACACAACTGACGGAAAGGCCCAAAACCGTCGCGTAGAATTTGTAAAAATGTGACGATACGTTAACCGAAAAGCCCCCATTTCTAAGAAGCGTCAAGGTTAATTGTTACCTTGGCGCTTTGTTTTTATTCTTTTTTCTGGTTTTTATTTGCGGCCTTGTTTCCAAAATAAATGGCGATAAAAATAGCCACGGCAACAGCGAACCATACTCCTATATTCATAATGCTCTAGATTTTATGTTTATCTCTGCTTCAAATAGCACAGAGAAATGCTTCAGAAGTTTTTCCTTCACTTCATTCATATCAACACGTTCTTTTCCTAATTCCACGTTTAAAGACGTTACTGCTTTGCCTTTTATACCACATGGAATCATTAGATCAAAATAGCCCAAATTGGCATTGACATTAAGTGCAAAACCGTGCATAGTTACCCAACGGCTTGCGCGCACTCCCATGGCACAGATCTTTCTGGCAAATGGCGTACCCACATCCAACCAGACTCCTGTTTCGCCTGGACTGCGTTCTGCCTTCATACCATATTCGGCGAGCGTAAGAATGATCATTTCTTCCAAAAAGCGTAAGTACTTATGTATATCAGTAAAGAAATTATCAAGATCTAAAATTGGATAGCCTACAATTTGACCAGGTCCGTGATAGGTGATATCACCACCTCGATTCACCTTATAAAAAGTGGCGTTTTTTTCTTTCAATTGTGCTTCATCAACAAGCAAATTAGATATATCGCCGCTTTTTCCTAAAGTATAAACATGAGGATGTTCAACAAACAAAAAATAATTTGGTGTTTCCAATCCTGCGTCTTCTCGCCTATTCTTGATCTTGGTTTCAACAATACCTTTAAAAAGCTGTTCTTGATAGTCCCAAGATTCTCTGTAATCTTTTAGTCCAAGATCTTGTATGTCTACGGTCTTATTCATTTTCAAATTCAACTGATATATCTAATAATTTAGGATCTTTTAGGTAGTCGGCCCAGTTCACTTTATAACTTACTGTTTTTCCATCTTCAGATATCAGGGCGTCTTTAACTGAAGTCGATTTAATTCGCTTCGGAAACGTGATCTCCACACTATAAAAAGAGCCTTCCAATTCTTCAGAAAAACTATCGTCACCTTCTTCTGGATTGTCATTCAAATCCAAAGTGTCATCAACCGCCTTTTCAGGCATAGTAGTCACTCGTGAAAAGCTAGTTTCGGTAAAATAATAATCGACCTTTTGATCACCATCACCCATGTATTTTCCCATTGGCGACCCTTCTTTCATCATGTCTAATTGTTCGCCTTGCTCATTAAAAGATTTGGCCTTTTCAACACGTTCTTGAATATCCTTTAAGTCTTCCACCTTTTTAAATTCAAGGCCAATACCATAGTTAAACATCTTCAGTTCTTCATTCATCTTCATGGTCATGTACATGTCCTTTAAGGTTTCCATTTCATAACGTTCCTTATCGGTCATTTGAGCGATACTGTCCTTATACTGTTCGAAGATGTCTTTAAAATAAATGATGGAGTCAATAACCGTATTGGGTTTTTTCTCTTTGATCTCTGTTGAATCTTCATCGTCTTCCTTGTCATCTTCAGGTCCAATATCTTGAAAGGCATCACCCATCTGGCTCATGATCTGTGACATATCATATGTAACGAGAAAGGTCCCGCTACCATCTTCATTAAAAACCAGCCGTTCTTTTACGGCACAGCTATTAAAACTCATAATAATAACCGTAATAATAAGAGTCCAAAATCGTTTCATTCCAAATTATTTAAAGTGAAGGACAAATATACACTTTATGATCAATACGAAGACACTATTAAATAAAGACTAAAAGCCCATTAGCGCTCAGGATTGTTAAGAATGACCAATGCGGCAATAACGCCCGGCACCCAACCACAAAGCCATAATAGGAAAACAATAAAAATTGAACCACAACCTTTGTCAAGGACAGATAATGGTGGAAAGAAGATCGCTAATAAAACGCGCCAAATACTCATGTTGATAATTATTAATTGATGTACTTGTATGACGCAACCCTAGTAGATTTGTTACAGATGGGGTTTTATCTAATTAGAAATTGAATTCCTCAAGAAATGTAATTATCTTTGAACCCTTAATTCAAGAACCTTTCAAGACAATGTCGCAATTATCAGAGCAAGAACTCGTCAGACGTGAAAAACTTCAAAGTATTCGTGCCCTAGGCATTGATCCTTATCCTGCAGAATTGTACCCTGTAAGCCATACCAGTAAACAGGTTAAAGCAACTTTTGAAGAAGGTAAACAGGTGGTCATTGCTGGACGTTTAATGACGCGACGTATTCAAGGAAAGGCTTCCTTTGCCGAATTACAAGATAGTGAAGGTCGTATTCAAGTCTATTTTAATCGCGACGAGATCTGTCCGGATGAGGACAAATCAAAATATAACGAGCTCTATAAAAAGCTTTTGGATATAGGCGATTTTATTGGGATCGAAGGCGAGTTGTTTACCACACAGGTTGGTGAACAAACCGTGATGGTAAAAGATTTTACCCTTCTAAGTAAGGCCCTGAGACCGTTACCTCAACCGCGAACAGATGCCGATGGTGTCATTCATGATGCCTTTACCGATCCTGAACAGCGCTACCGAAGACGTTATGTTGATCTGGTCGTAAATCCACATGTCAAGGACGTATTTATCAAGCGTACCAAGATCATGAATGCCATTCGTAAGTTCTACAATGATATGGATTTCTTAGAAGTAGAAACGCCAATCTTACAACCCATTCCAGGAGGTGCTGCAGCACGTCCATTTATGACGCATCATAATGCATTGAACATGCCATTGTATTTACGAATCGCAAACGAGCTCTATTTAAAACGACTTATCGTTGGTGGATTTGATGGTGTATACGAGTTTTCAAAGGATTTTAGAAATGAAGGTATGGACCGAACCCATAATCCGGAGTTCACCGTTATGGAATTGTATGTGGCCTATAAAGACTACAACTGGATGATGGATACCACCGAAGCTTTATTAGAAAAGATCGCTATTGAATTGCATGGACGCACTCAGGTAACGCTTGGCGATAAGACTATCGATTTTAAAGCGCCATATAAACGCATTGGTATTTTAGATGCGATTAATGAACATACAGGTCATGATCTGAATGGCAAATCGGAAGATGATATTCGAGACATCGCCAAAAGCTTAGGCCTTGAGGTGGATGACACCATGGGTAAAGGAAAACTTATTGATGAGATCTTTGGCGAGAAATGCGAAGCGCATTATGTACAGCCAACTTTTATCATAGATTACCCTGTTGAAATGAGTCCGCTAACTAAAAAGCACCGAAGCAAACCAGGCCTTACCGAACGCTTTGAACTGATGGTCAACGGAAAAGAATTGGCCAATGCCTACAGCGAGTTGAATGATCCTATTGATCAGCGTGAACGCTTTGAAGATCAATTGAAATTAAGTGAAAAGGGTGATGACGAAGCTATGTTCATCGATCAGGATTTCTTGCGTGCCTTAGAATACGGTATGCCTCCTACATCAGGGATTGGGATTGGGATCGATCGCCTTACAATGTTCATGACCGATAGTGCTAGTATTCAAGATGTCTTGTTCTTCCCTCAGATGAAACCAGAACAAAAGAAAATTGATTTAAGTGATAATGAAAAAGCCATCTTTGAGATCCTTAAATCTCAAAAATCCATGACCCTTTCCGATCTTAAGGAACAAGCTGGATTGAGCAATAAAGGATGGGATAAAGGCATGAAAGGCTTAGCCAAACACGGACTCACAAAGGTGATTAAAACTGATGATAGCTTGATCGTGGAATTGAAAGATTAAAGTTATTTTAATTGTAAATATCGGCTTCACATATTCTTATTACTTAATTATCTTTTTAAGAGCATTTTGCAATTTTATTGTAATAGTTTAAGTCTAAATGTAAACCTATTTTTAGGCTTGCTCCTTTTTTTTAGTTACATTATTTTTCTATCTTCCTAGCTCTTAGTAATCCCTCTAAGAAAGAACAACAGAAAGTATAATATGCCCTCTTGAATAGCAATTCATTAAGGATACACATGAATTAATTACGATCTATGGTAATAAAATTTCAATTTTATAAGGAGACAGGACTTCTTGTGATGAAATATTCTGGTTCTTGGTCTTTTCAAGATTATAAAGATCAATTTAACATGATTTTAAAAATTCCCGAATTTAAACAGATCAAAAAAGTTTTATCTGATGTTACCGAGATCAACCTAGAATCTTGCTACAAAGAATTAGACGCCTTGGTCAAATTTAGAGAGCAACATGTCAAATCCAAATATTTTAATGTACATTTAATAAGCAATTCGGCTAATACAGCCATCATTCATTTATATCATCAACAGTTGCGTGAAAAAGGCTTTGAATATGAATATTGTTCAACCTTAGAACAAGCCTTGACCTTATTAAACTTGCCGTATTCTGCTTTTGAAATGGGATACATGCTTGAACATTTAGAACATGACGTCGATTCTAAAAATAAATCCATTTAGATTTCAAACCAAAATCCTATTTGGTTGTTGTTTGCTCTTATTTTTTTATGGTTGTGATGAAGAGCTCCAAAATGAGCAAGTCAATGAAATTACTGTGTATTATACCTTTAGTGTCACTCAAGCACAAGCTCAGCAATTAGGAGCTTATTTGTCTTTAGGAAAAAACGCTGAACCGTGTGTTCTTTACCTTGATAAAAATGAACATGGCTTTATTATCAAACGTGTGGTCAAAACCGAAAAGGATACGAGTAACTATTCTTCTTATCCACGTAAACTTTCTCGAGACCTCTTTAAAAACCAACCTGTCATATTTCATCTTGTTGATGAACAACATAATAGCATTAAGAAATTCACTTCACATTAATGCATTTTATTGATAATTAATTCTTTAGCGCTAGAATTTTAATTCATTTTTTTTTATCTTTAGTTTACTTAGCAATCCCTCTAAGTTTAAATACATTTATGATGATTTACCTCGGACTCATTCTGGTGGCGTTCATTGTTATTTTTATTGCGATGTCTAATCAGAAACGTATGGATATCTTCAATAAAATGAAACAAGAAGATGACCAAAAACGGCTGAAAGGATTGCAACTTGAGGTTAAAAAAGCTAATAATAATGTCACTTTTTATATGATATTATTAGCCATAATGATTGTCATGATTGTTTTTATTATTACCATAAAAACACAATAGTATATAATATTCATTCCTCTACCTTTAATATCATACCACGTGCTACCAATATAGAGCAAGTCTAGGAACAGCTCCATGTTTTTATGGATTGGCTGGGAAAAAATAAAGATGAAAAGAACATCGATTTTAGCATGCGAAAATCCCGTGATTACTCTTGGGATTCAGCAAATCTCCTTTGGTCCTTAAGCGAAAACCATAATCAAGAAGCCATTCCTAGAATTAACTGCTTAGCAGTACAACATTCCGAACTCATACATGCACCAAAAACCCGAACACTGCGTTTTGTCTTAAAGTTTATGCAAAATTTTTAGACAAAACATGTGGATAAAGTGATATCAAGATTAAAAGAAGAATAAAAAAACCAGCTTGAGAAGCTGGTTTTAAGCTTAATTTTTTCGCACTAATTCAACTGTGCTTCAGTCGATTTTTCGGCGTATTGAGACAAGTTAGCCCTCATCAGATCTTCCTGAGTCATCGCAATCCGAAATTCGCAGCTGGCATTAAAATTTAGAAACCAGGGTTCAGCGATCCGGGGAATCTCCGATTCATCTTTAACATTGACAATCATGGTGCAACCACGATTACCATTATGCTCAGAAAAATAAACCTGATCGGGTTTAATCTCATCCATACAGCGTTCAATGACCGCTCCGGCAGTACCGTTACGGACAAGGCTGTTAAAAGGCTCAATAGGGCAGGTAACATTAACTAATAACCTCATGATTAAGAATTTATTTGTGAATAACAATTAAGATACGAAATATTTACATTGATATTTGATGAATAAGCACTTAGTTATCAACTAAATAAGCCAAAATATAAAGGCCAAAATTCTAAAATCTTGGCCTTTACATACTAATTCAACTAACTTGTCTATCAAAGAGAATATCTTATCTCATGAGGATTATTTTATCTTAAATATAGACGATATTACTTTACTTTCAGGGCAATTCATACCTTGAAACGGATTGAAATTTTCTGGCAAATAGTCCTTGGTATCAAAATCTAATTCAATTTCTTCTTCCAATTCGTTTAACTCTACCGAATTCCAATCAATTTCCGTCATTCCGGCTTTTGGGTTGAATCCTTCAGGCAAATGTTCAATTGTATTAAAATTAAATTCTACTTCTTCTTCAACTTCATAAGTCGCAATAGCTGCCACACTGACGATTTCTTTTTGTTCTTTTATTCCGAACAAATCCTGCTCTAATTCTAAACGCTCAATTTCAAGCGCAAAATAATCTGATAAGGGGTCTCCCACTGTTTCTGCATTTGCGTTTGCACCTAAGGCAAACCAGGCAAATAATACTATAAATATTTTTTTCATTTTTGGTTGTTTTTATTGTTTAATATCTTTGTTTAATAGACTACGAATACCTCAAAAAGTTACATACGTTAAGACCGATTTAACAATTTCTTAAACACTTTATCATAATATTAAGAATCACCTCATCATTTGAGTGTTAAAAACGGTTTTTACGGGCGACTGCTTCGTCAAAATTTGCCTCGTACTGACAACCAAATAGTCATTACGAGCGAAGCGGAGTAATCTCTCTTCAAACCAGCATCTACGAATAAAAAGAAAATGATATATTCGTAACGTATGCCATTGTCTAAACAAATAGGACTTATTTTAGGTCCACTGGTTTTTACTATCATTCAGTTATTACCTTTCGATCTGATCTCAGACATGGGTGACAACGTCATTGCTGTGGCTTTATGGATGGTCATATGGTGGATCACCGAAACAGTATCAATTTCCGTGACAGCCCTACTTCCCTTGATTCTATTTCCGCTTTTAAAAGTTTTACCAATAGAAGACGTTGGGGCAAATTATGGCAGCCCGATCATTTGGTTGTTCTTTGGTGGTTTTGTCCTTGCACTTGCTCTTGAAAAAGTTAATCTCCACAAACGCATAGCTTTGACCATCATAAAATTTACAGGTACCACAGCTAATAAGGTGGTACTTGGCTTTATGATTGCCACAGGGTTTTTAAGCATGTGGATAAGCAACACAGCGAGCACTGTTGTAATGTTACCAATTGCAATGTCTGTGATCAAACTTCTTATTGCTGATGCCGACGGATTTACCAAACAAGACAAGAATTTTTCACTCAGTGTCATGCTCGGCATTGCCTTTTCGGCAAACGCAGGAGGCATAGCAACGGTCATAGGAACGCCACCAAATTCGGTGTTGATAGGTTTGCTTGAAAACGAATATAATATTGAAGTGTCCTTCTTGAAATGGATGGTCATTGGCTTGCCTTTTTCTATCATCATGATCACCATTATCTATTTTGTGATGGTCAAATTATTTTTTCCTACTAAAGGCATTCAGTTTGGCACTTCTGGTGAAGTCATCCATGAGGAATTGGCCAAATTAGGTCCTACCTCCCAAAAGGAAAAACGAGTGATGCTCATTTTTGCCATTGCCATCTTCCTATGGATCTTCCGAACCTTGATCAATAAACTATTACCGGGATTGGCACTTAGCGATACCATAATTAGTATGATAGCTGCAATTTCTTTATTTGCTGTTCCATTTAGCATAAGGCGAAATGAATTTATCATTTCCTGGCCAGACACAAGAAATCTACCATGGGGAATTCTTATACTTTTTGGAGGTGGCCTAGCTTTAGCAAAAGGTATGTCGGCGTCAGGAATTGTGGATGTGGTTGCTTCAGCCATAGCAACCAGCGAGATCAGCATTTTGTTCACTGTAGCCTTGCTCATTGTATTAATGCTCTTCATGACCGAGCTTATGAGTAATGTGGCCTTAGTTGCGGTGCTTGCGCCAGTTGTGGCAGGTATTGCCATAGGACTTGAAGTACCATTGCTATATGTTTTGATTCCAGTGACCATTGCCAGCAGTTGTGCTTTTATGCTACCCATGGCAACACCACCGAACGCTATTGTTTTTGCCAGTGGTCATATCAAAATACATCAAATGGCACGCGTAGGTATTATATTAAATCTTATTGCGGTTGCACTGCTTATTCTTATGTTTCAGTTTGTTCTTCCTTTAATTTTTTAGGATGCGTTGCATAGCCGATTTAAAGGCATCGAAGCGCTTTAAATTACTGTGCCCACCACCTTCTATGGTCACCAGCTCCATTTTATGATCTGAAAACTCATCGGCTAATTTTTTTCCAGACGAAAAAGGCACAACATAGTCGTCGGTGCCATGAAAGATAGTGATGGGACAATTTACGTTTTTTAGATGCTCATTATTAGGAAATGAAAAGTGTAACAATTTGTCGGCCGGATAAATGGGAACACGACGCTGGGCAACATCAATAACACTATAAAAAGGTGCTTCCAAAATGAGACGCTTCGGCTGGTTTTCTGAGGCCACTTTTGAAGCCATTGCCGATCCTAATGAGCGACCATAAACAGTTATATCTTCTTCGGCATAGCGCTGCAAAACATAATTATAACAAGCACGTGCATCTTCATAAAAAGCAGCTTCGCTCAACGGACCTGTACTTTTTCCATAGCCACGATAATCCATCACAAAGACATCAAAATTCATATCCACAAAATACTGAACAATTCGCCCCCAACGTTTCAGATTTCTAGCATTTCCATGAAAATATAAGATCACACCTTCTGGTTGGTCAACCTGAAAATGAAGTGCATTTATAACAGCATCTTCCGAAGTTTCTAAAAATACTTCCTCAAACTGATGCTCGAAATTAAACACATAATCTTGAGGCATCGTCGTGGGATGAAATAAAAACTGTTCTTGAAGAAAATATAAGATCGATCCAATCATGATATATAATAACACAATGACAATAGCACTGCGTTTAAGCCTTCGTTTTGTTATGTTTTGCACTATGATTGACTTTTATACTGGTTGATGACAAGTCAATATCTTTGGGTTCTGAATTGATGATCTCACCTAAGATTTTATGATACGATTCAAAATTATTTAGGTTTTTATGACCGCCACCAATTATGGTATGTAATCGCGTTAACTTTGGGTTGACCTGTGATAATTTTACACTTGATTTATACGGAATGAGCTTGTCATCAGTCCCATGGATGATATGAATTGGACATTGCACGTACTTTAACCATTTGTAAGTAGGTAATGGGTATTTCATCAATAACGATAAAGGCATAAACGGCATATAGCGTGCTGTCACCTTTGTTAAACTGTAATAAGGCGCATCTAATATGAGCATTTTCGGATTGTTCATCGAAGCCAATTTGGCAGCAAAACCAGAACCTAATGAACGTCCATATAAGATGATACGATCTTCGGTGGTTTGTTCTTTTAATTTATTGTAAACCTCCTGGAGGTCTCTTTTTATGGCTTTTTGAGAACGCCTTCCTGTACTTTTCCCAAATCCGCGATAATCCACCATAACCACATTAAAATCATGTCGCGTGAAATCAACTGCAAATTTTCCCCAGCCTTTTATACTTTTAGAGTTGCCTTTTAGATAAAGAATAACGCCTTTTGATTCGCCTTTCGGAAGGAACCGAACAGCATTTATAACTGCACCATCTCGCGTCTCCATATTATATTCCATGGTTTCTTGATTGTCATAATAGAACTGAAAGTCCTCCGGAAGTTTTTCAGGTTTGAATAACAAATAATCTTGTAAATAGTACAGCGCCACACTTACCACAATGTATATGGCTAAAATGAACAATAGAACTTGAACCCAATATGGCATTTATAAGATATTTAAGACAATATATGAAATATAAAAAATAGATGCTACTAACCTTTGAAAGCAAAAAAGAGGAGTTATATCGAAATTATAACCTACTGTAAATCAATTTTTACTAGATTTATACTCGCTATTAGTCAAAAAAGAAAATGAAAAATTTACTGCCCTTTATCTTAAGTGTATTCATTCTGGTTTCTTGTAAAAAAGATGACGATGTTACCGTACCAATTTGTTCAGAACCTACCAATATCCAAGCAACTTCAATCACTCAAAATACCGCTGTTCTAACTTGGGATGACGCCAATGCATCAGCAACTTTCGTAATTGAATATGGTTTATCGGGTTTTTCAATAGGGACAGGAACAATCGTAAATATAAATACAAACAACATTTCATTATCAGGCTTAGATGCAAATACAAGTTATGATGTCTACCTGCAGTCGGTTTGTAGTGTTTCAAATTTAAGTATGCAGTCTCAGGTGTTTAGTTTTAATACGCTTCCGCCATTGGTGAATCCACAATTCTTAGCTAATCTTTCTGATCTCAATATATTTTCGGGAGATCTTGCTGATCTGATTCCTTCTATTTACACATTTGAATATGATCTGGTCACGCCATTATTTACAGATTATGCTCACAAACAACGATTAATTGCTCTACCTCCAGATACGAGCATGCACTTTATAGATAACGGATTTCCGGAGTTTCCTAACGGCACCTTGATCGCGAAAACATTTTATTACAATGAGGATGATCGTGATGAGTCTTTAGGGCGAACCATTATTGAAACACGAGTTCTTATCAAAACTAATAACGAATGGGAATTGGGAAATTATACATGGAATGTGGCTCAAACTGAAGCTGTATTGACGACAGAATCTGCCTTGGTTCCAATCAGCTTCATTGATGAAGATGGCGAAACAAAAAATGTTGATTATGTGATCCCTTCTGCCTCAGACTGTTTTACTTGTCATAGCAATGCTGGAAATGAAACACCAATTGGGCCAAAATTAAGAACCATGAATATGAACGATCAGCTTCAAAATCTGATCGATATGCAATACTTAACCGGTATTTCAGATGTGTCATCAATTGAACAATTACCCGATTGGGAAAACACATCTTATTCTAGAGAAGAGCGTTCTCGTGCTTACTTCGATGTAAACTGTGCGCACTGTCACTCAGATGGTGGGTTTTGCGAAACGCAATCGTCTTTGCGTTTACTCTGGGAAACACCATTTGACGACACCAATATCTATACGCAGCGTTTCAGTATTATCAATCGCATGCAAACCTATCAACAAGGCTTTAGTATGCCCTACATTGGTACAACATTTATCCATGCCGAAGGATTTGAACTCATTCAATCATATTTGAACGGACTGTAGTGTGATTTTTCACTGATTTGTTATGCTTCTTTCGTTAAAAAATGAATAATTTTTCATTTTCTTACTTCTGTTTTATTGGTTATTCTTATTTTCACGGGCATAATCAAAACTTTATTCCATTGAAAAATTCTACACTCAAAGTGCTTTTACTAGCACTAATTCTTGTGGTCTCTTCTTGTACTACAACTAAAAAAGCTAAGGAGGCCGAAGCAGCAAAAAAAACAGCTGCTTCAAAACCAAAACCAAAAAAAGGGGACATTCAACCTTATAGTAAAGTCATAACAAAAGACGCCAAAACCGATGCTGGCCTTTTTAAAGTTCATAAGATCGATGCCAAATTTATGTATGAGATCCCTGATACATTATTTGACAGAGAAATGCTGATGGTGACTCGTATTTCTAAAACAGCCTCAGGCATTGGATTTGGAGGAGGTAAACAAAACACACAAGTATTACGTTGGGAAAAGAAAGATAAAAAAGTAGTACTTCGTGTCGTATCACACCAAGTATATGCTGCCGATTCACTTCCAGTAAGCGAAGCGGTAATTAACTCTAATTTTGAACCTGTTCTTTACACATTTCCAATAAAAGCTTTTAGTAAAGATTCGACAAGTACTGTTATTGATGTCACCGAATTATTCGAAAAAGATGTCAAAGCACTTGGTCTAAATAATTTTAGAAGAAAAGGGTATAAGGTCACACGTTTGGAAGCTAATAAATCCTATATCGAATCTATTAAAAGTTACCCTTTAAATATAGAAGCGCGGCATGTAAAAACTTATGCAGCTGGTGCCCCACCATCAAATGCTAGTACAGGAACGATTTCATTAGAGATCAATAACTCGATGATCTTATTACCAAAAGAGCAAATGAAACGCCGTTATTTTGATGAACGTGTAGGATGGTTTGCCAGAGGACAAACCGATTACGGGTTAGAAGATCAACGTAGTAAAACTGTGACTTACCTCGACAGATGGCGACTTGAAGTACGTGACGAGGATCGTGCTAAATTTAATCGCGGTGAGCTTGTAGTTCCAAAAAAACAAATCATTTATTATATCGATCGTGCAACACCAGTAAAATGGCGTAAATATATCAAACAAGGCATTGAAGACTGGCAAGTTGCTTTTGAGGCAGCAGGATTCAAAGATGCCATTATAGCAAAGGATCCGCCTTCACCAGAAGAAGATCCAGAATGGAGCCCCGAGGACGTACGCTATTCAGTTGTACGCTATTTGGCTTCTCCAATACCTAATGCCAACGGCCCTCATGTCAGTGATCCACGAAGTGGAGAGATCCTTGAAAGTGATATTAACTGGTATCATAATGTGATGTCCTTATTACGTGGTTGGTTCTTTGTTCAGACAGCGGCTATTAATCCTGAGGCAAGAAGCCCTGAATTTAAGGATGAAGTTATGGGAAGATTAATCCGATTTGTATCGGCCCACGAAGTTGGACATACGCTCGGTTTACCTCATAATATGGGCTCTAGTTGCGCCTATAAAGTTGAAGATCTTAGAAGTGCTGAATTTACTCAGAAATATGGAACTGCGCCTTCCATAATGGACTATGCGCGTTTCAATTATATTGCACAACCAGGCGACGAAGGTGTTGCCTTAATGCCTAATATTGGGGTTTATGATAAGCATGCCATACGTTGGGGATACAGACCAATATTAAATGTAGAAAAGGCTGAAGATGAAAAACCAATCTTGAATAGCTGGATCCTAGAACATGCAGGCGATCCAATGTATAGATTTGGTCATCAACAGGCCGGGGGTGATGTTGTGGATCCAAGTTCTCAAACCGAAGATCTGGGCGATAATGCCATGTTAGCAAGTGATTATGGAATTGCCAATTTAAAACGTATTGTTCCTAATCTCATTTCATGGACCACCAAAGCTGGAGAAGATTACGATGACTTAGGCGAAATGTATGGTCATGTGATCTCTCAGTTCAGACGTTATATGGGTCACGTTGCCAATAATGTAGGTGGTGTGTATGAACATTATAAAACAGCTGATCAAGCTGGTGCTGTGTACACCCATGTTCCAAAAGACCATCAAAAAAATGCAATGGTATGGATGAATGACCGCATATTTAAAACTCCAGAATGGCTAATTGACAAAGATATTTTTGGTCGTATTGAATATTCTGGATCTGTAGAGCGTGTTCGCGCCTTGCAAGAACGTGGATTGACAACCATATTAAGTCTGGGTAAGATGGCCCGTATGATTGAAAATGAAGCATTAAATGGAAATAGCGCCTATAAATTAAGCACCATGATGTCTGATTTAAGTAATGGTGTTTGGAGCGAGTTGCGCAGAGGTAGTTCTATTGATACGTATCGTAGAAATTTGCAACGTGCCCATATTGATCGTTTGGCCTATTTAATGACGGCAAAAAATCAAGCAAAACGCCGAGGCAGTGCTTACGTAAAATCTACTGCGGTCAATACCAGTCAGTCTGATATACGAGCTGTAGTAAGAGCAGAGCTAAATTCACTCAGACGCAGAATAAATGCCGCAATTGGAAGAACAGGAGATACCATGAGTAGAATTCATTTACAGGATGCTTCTGAACGTATTAAACTCATATTAGAACCTAAGTAAAATAATAATTTAATAAATATTTAGAAGGCTTCAATTCGTTGAAGCCTTTTTTTATGCCGATTTGTTAATAGGACGTTAAACTTGTGTTTCAAATTAAACCAAACAGCTTTCTAATGGTCTTAAACTTGAAAACAATTAAAAAAAATGTTATGAAAAAAATATTGATACTAATAATGGTCTTGGTAGCTTACCCTTCTATTGCACAAGAGGAAGGTCCAAGGCATCGCGGTCCTGAAGGGCAAGAAAAAGAAGACATGATGAAAGCGTTAACTCCAGATCAAGCAGCGGAGTTACAAACTAAAAAAATGACACTGGATCTTAACCTCACTGAGGCGCAACAGAAGAAAATCTTTGATATCAATCTAAAAAATGCAGAGAAAAGAAAGCAAAAACGCTCCGAAAGAGAAAAAACTCGTAAACAAAAGGAAAACGAAAAACCGTCTCAAGAGAATAAACTTAAATTCTTGAACGAACGGTTGGATGAACAGATCGCTCATAAAAAGGAAATGCAACGAATTTTAGATCAAAATCAGTTTGAAAAGTGGGAACGTGGTCATAAAAAACGCAGCGCTAGACAAGCTCATAAGAGAAAACATAGAAAACATCGGTCTAAATGATCGATATTGATTGGATTGGTTAGTTTTTAAAAAGCATTGCTGTATTGCAATGCTTTTTTTATGCCGATTATTTAGTAAAAATTAGTATTTTAGTCCATCGTTAAGAGCGTGGTAGTTGTTATGAAGAAAATTTGCGTTTCTATTTTTGTATTTATGACCTTTATTTTTGGTGTGCAATCAAGTTGGGGGCAAAATGCAATTGAGATCAATAAAGCTGCATTTGAAAGTACAGCTTCCTTAAAAAAACAGATCAAATTCAATACTGACCAAGAGAATAAAGTATTTGATGCTTATAAACTCTATGAGAGACAACTGGCGCATATACGTGCTTTAGAATCAAATTCTCTAGATACTTTAGATGACGAAAAGAAAAAAGTGTATGCATCCTTATGTGATAATTTAAATATCATCCTAACCGAAGAACAATATGAACTGTTCTTATATTTAGAAAAACAATAACTATCAGAATTTAAAACTTAAACTATGAAAAAAATAATTACAATGTGCCTTTTTGCTTTCGGCTTAATTATAGGTGTTCAAAGTGTAGAAGCGCAAGAGAAATATAAAACAATTGATGAAATGGCGAGAATTCAATCTCAGGATTTACAAAAGATCCTTGGTTTGAATGATGATCAAACGGCCATGATCTCGAGAACAATATATGCCAAACAAAAATCGTATTTGGATATTACCACCAGCACTAAATTAGATGAAAAAGAAGCCGATCAATTATTAGCAAAGATCGATATGAACTTTAAATCAAAAATGCTTCAAATTCTAAACGAAGAGCAATTTCAAGCTTATGGAGATTATTTAAGCAAATTAAAAACCAATCCGAAAGACGAGTAATTTTCAAGGTCTATAATATACCAATCCTTCGAATTTTCGAGGGATTTTTTATTCCTTATATCTAAGATAGAGCACCTGACCAAGGGCAATCGCATTTGATTGTAATCCGTTTAATTTTTTGATATATTCAATGGGAACATTGTACCGTTTAGAGATGGAATACAAGGTGTCACCTTTCACAACGACGTGCTCATCTGGCGCTACAATTTCGGCATTTTGATGATTATTAAAATTGTCATATTTATAGAGTTCAAACCTCTCAATAAGTGAGATCAGTTTTTCTGGATACTTCCTATCGGTAGCATATCCAGCCTTTCGTAATTCTTTCGCCCAACCCTTATAATCAGAGCGTTTTAACTGAAATAATTTGGCGTAGCGTTTTCGATTCACTAAAAACTCGGAGTGATCTCTAAACGACTTAGAAGCTTCTGAATACTTCCTGAAACATTCCTGTGACCTATCGTCGTCATGAAAAATGCGATCTCCTACCCAGTCATGGCATTTAATGCCAAAATGGTTATTAGCTTCAATGGCTAAACGCCCACGACCTGAACCAGATTCAAGAATGCCTTGTGCTAGAGTAATACTTGCCGGAATACCATAGGTATTCATTTCGGCGATAGCGATAGGCTTGTACATTTCGATATATGCTGTGGTGGCATTTTTTGCTAAAACCTTCGGGATGTCATTATCTTGGGTCTCATTATTATCAGAAGTTGGCGTCGATTCAACCGTTTCTACGCGATCAGAAGATTCTGATTTTTTTGTAACAATTTTTTTTCGCGATCCGCATCCTGTTGCTAAAATCACAATGAGGAAACTAAGGGCTATGTTCTTCATATTAGTCAATTATAATTGGCCAACTTTTAGATTTTAATTTTTGATTCATTCCTGCAATTCCTTGCAATCCTCCTGTATGAATGGCCAAAATCTTTTTATTTTCGGAAATATGACCTTTTTTTAAAAGGTCCATAATACCATACATCATTTTTCCATTATAAACTGGATCCAAAGGTATATCAAAATCTAATTTAAACCGATTAATAAAACTGATAAGTTCTCGATTTATTTTAGCATATCCGCCAAAATGGTAATCGGTTTTCAATTCCCAATTTGATTTTTCGGTATAGCGTTGTACTTCTGATTTTAAAAAATCACCTTTAAGAGCAGAAAAACCCAGTATGTTTTGATGGACATGACTTGAATTTATCAAGCCAGCCAGAGTACCACCAGTACCCACAGGGCAACAAATAACATCGAATTCGGCATCGTTACGAGTCAATATCTCAGCACAACCTCGCACGGCCAACCTATTCGTCCCTCCTTCAGGAAGTAAATAAAAATCTTTAAATTCTTCCTTTAAGGATTTGATAAATGTATCTGAGGTTTTTTCTCTATATAGATCTCGACTTATAAATTTTAATCGCATCCCGAACTTTTTTGCCAATGTTAGGGTGTGATTTGTTTCTTGATTGTTTTCGATCTCTTTTCCACGAATGATCCCAATGGTTTCAAAGCCTTCCAACTTACCTGCAGCTGCAACCGCCACAATATGATTGGAATAAGCACCTCCAAAAGTGAGTAATTTGGTAAAGCCATCGGCCTTTGCTTCAATAAGGTTGTACTTAAGTTTTCTTAGCTTGTTTCCTGAGATAAATTCATGGCTTAAGTATTCTGGTTTAATCCATAAATTGTTTTTAATATGAATGTTGCTTAAGTCTGTATTCAGGTTCATTTTATTGAATATCGATTATTAATTCTCAATATTTTAACAAAACTGCGTAAATTAAACTTAATAAGATGTTAAAAATATATGTCTTAATAATTGTAAATACTGACATTTATTTGTTATTTTACTCGCACCCAATAATTTATGTCATTTATAATAGCAATCTCGGCATAAATTAACCACAATCTGAACTGGATACTGCTTATCTATGGTGTTTTTGTATGAAATAAAGTTGAACCTTATTTCATCCCTAAGATACATGATATGATAAGAAAATTACTTTTATTAGTTTTTATAATATTTGTTAGCTCCCCTATATTTTCACAACGAAATGGTTGTGATGATAACAATGGAGGAGAAATCACTGTTGGAGCGAGTTGTGTATACCAAACATGGAATAATGGCAGTAATTCGAATTACTGGGATGCAACTGGTGCATCGTGTGGTGAAACTTCGGTTGATGATATATGGGGATGGTTTGATGCAACAAGTAATTCTACAACTATTAATTATTCACCAACATTAGGGGATGGAATTTTAACCCTTTTTACAGGTGCATGTAATGCAGCTATGGGAAGTATCGCTTGTTCAGATACCGGTGGTGTTGGGGTTGTCGAAACAATTGTGTATGCAACCACTATAGGTATACGATATAGAGTTAGGGTTGAACGAAGTGGTAGTGACACAAACTTGAATGGTGAAATTTGTGTTTATAATACTCCTGTAGTTTGCAATCCACCAACTTTAACAGCAACAACAGCCATAACATCAAATTCTGCAACCATAAATTGGAATGCAGCTACTCCCGTTCCTTCAACAGGATATGAATATGTAGTTTCTACGGTTAATGTAGCTCCTGGAGGAGCTGGTACAGCAACAACAGCCCTTACTGCGAATGTTGGAGGCTTAGCTCCAAGCACCACATATTATGTATTTGTTAGAAGTGATTGCGGCTCTGGAAATTTTAGCTCCTGGTCCCCTTCGGGAACATTCACAACCGCTGGAACAGTTGCTAACGACCTTTGTGCGAATGCCACAGCTCTGCCATGTGGAACAACGAATCTTGCCGGCACTACGATTGGCACATCTGATATCGCTACTAGCAATGGATGCAGTATAGGTAATTATGGTGTTTGGTATACCTTTGTTGGCGATGGCGATCAAACAACGATAACTGTAGATGCAGCTCCGGGATATGACCATGAAATGGCCGTTGTCTCAGGAAATTGTGGCACCCTAACAAACATCACTTGTGAAGATTCTGCTTTATCTGGAGGTATAGAATCCTATACATTTATCACAGTTAATGCGACAACTTACTATGTTTATATTGCTCATTATGCTAACGGAAATACCACAACTGGAGATTTTACGATATCAAGATCATGTAGCCCCGTGACACCTCCACCTAATGATGAATGTGCTGCAGCCACTGTGATCGGAACCAATTCTGATCTGTCTTGTACCGTTTTCGGATCAGGGTCTATCGAGTTTGCAACAAATTCTCCAGGAGCAGATGCTTGTGGAGGAACCTCAGATGATGACGTATGGTTCGAATTTCAAGCAACAGCAACAACACATACAGTTGATCTTATTAATATTGTGAACGGAACTACAGATCTTTATCATGCTGTTTATGCCGGAAGCTGTGCCGCTCCTGGTGCTGCTCTTGTGTGTTCTGATCCAAATTCAAGTTTGGTCAGCGGATTGACCATTGGTAACACCTATTATGTTCAGGTGTATTCTTGGACAGGCACTGCAGGTCAAACAACAGATTTTGATATTTGTATAGGCACACCACCGCCGCCGCCGCCAAATGATGAGCCTTGTACGGCCACTGTAGTGACACCAAACCCTGATCAAAGCTGTACTAATTTTTCTTCGGGGACAATAGAATATGCTACCAATACAGGTATTGTTGCGAGTGCTTGCTTTGGAACTGATGATGACGATGTTTGGTTTGAATTTACAGCGACGTCTACATCGCATACGATTGATCTTTATAATATCACAGGTGGTACAACAGATCTATATCACGCCATTTATGATGGCCCTTGTGGATCAATTACCGGACCTGCATTGCTGTGTTCAGATCCAAATTCAAGCTCATTATCTGGATTAACAATTGGTAATACATATTTTGTTCAAGTATATTCTTGGACAGCTAGTTCAGGACAAACTTCTTCTTTTGATATCTGTATCGGTTCACCTCCACCTCCACCACCAAATGATGCTTGTGTTGGTGCTATTGAATTGATTCCAGATGTTACTTGCAATTACACTACTTATAATAATGCAGCAGCTAGTGATAGTGGTGTAGCAAATCCTGGATGTGCTAACTATCAAGGTGGCGATCTTTGGTTTTATGTGGAAGTTCCACCTTCTGGAGATCTTATCATCGATTCTCAAACTGGAACTGTGACTGATAGCGGAATGGCAGTTTATTCTGGAACCTGTGGCGCGCTAACGCTCATTCAATGTGATGATGACAGCAGTGCGAACGGTTTAATGTCTTCGATTACATTAACTGGTCAAACGCCAGGAGAAATCTTATATGTAAGAATGTGGGAATACGGAAATAATAATAATGGTTCATTTGGACTATGTGTGACAACAACCATTGTAGGAACCAACGGGGTGAGCATTTGTGTAGGGGATCCAAGCGAACCTTTAACTACAGATATCACTTGTACCTCTGCAGGAACGACGGTTCCATTTGGAGGGGCTATTGCTGGTGCTTTAAATGCTGCAACCGATTCCGTTGCCTCAAGACCAGAGATCTTTATTCAAAGTGGTGATGCTTGTTCATTCGATCCTCAAACCTCGAATTATACCTTTCATGATTTTACTGTAACAGTAAGTGGAACTTATGTTTTTGCAATGGATACACCATCTCCATACTTTGATGGTATGGGTTATATTGTGAATCAGGATATCGGTTTTACCCCTGGTATTTGTAGTGCTGGATGGGTAGCAGGTGATGATGATGATGGACCTGCTTTAGATCCTCAGATCACCGCCAATTTAACTGCTGGGGTAAATTACAGACTATATACAACAATATTCAGTTTTGGAAACATTACACATACAGGACCTTTTACTTGGAATGTATCAACAACAACTGTTGATGTAGAATGGTATACAACAGCAACAGGTGGCACTGCTATTGGCTCTGGAGCTGTATTTGATCCTGTTGGAGTTGCTGGATCAGGCCTAACTGACACCAATACCGCAGGAACAACTTCTTTCTGGGCCGGATGCCCAGGTGGAGGCCCGAGAACTCAAGCAGATTATGTGATTTCAAACTGTACCACTTGTACAGAATGGACCGCAGGTGCTGGTACTTCAAATTGGTATACTCCAGGTAACTGGAATACTGGAATTGTACCAACCGCCGCTGATTGTGTGATCATTAATAATGTAATACCTAGTCCGATATTAACCTATCCAGGTGCTCCTACACCACCAACACCTGGTGAATGTCTTAACCTTACTGTTAGGCCAAGTGCATCGCTCGAGATCGCTTCTGACAAAGTGCTTACCGTAACTGAAGATGTTGTTGTTAACGCAGGCGGAACCTTTTTAATAAGATCAGGAGGTAGTTTGGTTCAAATTGATGATACGTTTAGCAATTCAGGAGATATTAGAATGGAACGAACCGTAACAGGTGTCGGCCCTCAAGATTATGTGTATTGGTCATCGCCAGTTGATGGACAAAATGTTCAGCTTGTTTCTCCAGGATCTAATCCTGGCCTTATTTGGGAATGGGATCCTACTGTTGCTAATAATTATGGACAATGGTTGAATTCAAATGATAATCCAATGTTACCTGGAAAAGGCTACATTATTAGAGATATTGCGGGTACACCAACAGCAGATACACCTTTATTTGTTGGTACAGCAAGAAATGGAGTTATCACAAGATCGATCGAGCGAGGTACTTATACTGGAGCTGATTATATTGGACCGGGTGATACCATGGTAACGGCTCAGGATGATAACTGGAACCTGGTAGGAAATCCATTTCCTTCAGCTGTTTCCTATTCAGATTTTATAACGAATCCTGCAAACAATACAATTGATGGCACTATTTATTTATGGACTCATCAAAATCCACCAAGTAATACTGAGAATAGTCCGTTCTATCAGGATTTTGTTTATAATTACAATCCTAATGATTATATCGATAATAACTGGACGGGACCGAATCCTCCTGGATTTAATGGTAATTTAGCTGCTGGTCAGGCCTTCTTCGTATTGATGTTAGATACCGGTACCCAATCTGAGACCATTACTTTTAACAACAGTATGCGAAGTGCAAGCAATACTAACAGTATTTTTTATGGTCCTCCTGGAAGTAATCCTTATAATAACGACATTGAACGTCATCGAATTTGGTTAGATCTCATTACTCCAGATGATTTTGCAACATCTTTATTAGTAGGTTATATTGAAGGTGCGACACTAGATGACGACCGACTATATGATGGTTATGAATATCCTGGCACTCCTATTAGTTTTTACTCCTTGGCAGTTGAAAAGAAAATGTCTATTCAAGGACGACCAATTCCATTTGTTGAAGAGGATCTGGTGCCAATTGGATTTACTGTGCCTGTAAATGAAACTTATCGAATTGCAATAAATTCGGTAGATGGATTATTCTCAGATGCGCAGCAAGCAATATATCTTGAAGATACTTACAGTGATGTGATTCATGATTTAAGAGTTTCGCCTTATGGCTTTACTTCTGAAGCAGGTACCTTTGATGACCGATTTGTTTTAAGATATACTAATGAAGCACTTGGAACTGACGAAATTACAGATAATTCAGATCTTATTATACGAGGTGATCAACAGGGTATTCATGTATCCTCTGGTAGTTTGCCTATAGAATCTATAATTATTTATGATATTATTGGACGTGTGATCATTGATCTGAAAGATGTGAACTCGCAACAACAAACCCTTAATAATTTACAACTATCGAAAAGCGCCTATATCGTAAAGGCAACTTTAAGCAACGGCAAATATAAAATCAAAAAAGTGGTTCAGTAGTGCACTAAACGTATTTTGAAAATGCCCAAAAAGGCCTAGATTTTAAATAATCTAGGTCTTTTTCTTTTGCATAGGCTTCACGTTCAAAAATAATGTTTTTATATGCCAAATGCCAATTACGATAGTATATCAGGCCAATAATAAAATCTAAACCATAGAGAATGAAAAAAGGAATGATCAATAATTCGAGTTGTTGTTGTAAATGGATCTTCTCATGATTAATTAGCGATGCATTCGTTTTTAAACCTCCGTTCTTAATGAAAATAAATGGAAAGACCGTAAGTCCGATGTAACCTTTTGGGATTAAATATTTGAGTACTAAAATCATCATTATTGTCATTCAAAAATCAATCCAATTTACATTATCTTTGTAATATATGAAGAAAATTGTCCCGATTGAAAAAGGAGATTTTTATTTATCGCCCGAAGGATACAGGGTCTTTACTGAGCAATACCTACTTAAACGAGGTTATTGTTGTGAAAGCAATTGCAGGCATTGTCCATATGGTTTTAATAAAAATTCAACAAGTTTAAAACAACACAAAATGCAAACTTCGACTATGACTTTTAAAGATCAAATCTTGGAAGGCATTCCTTCTGATTTACCTTTAATTAAACCTTTTGATCCAGAAGTAAGTCATGCTCCAAAACGTAAGGACATATTAACTTCAGAAGAGAAAAAATTGGCCTTAAAAAATGCCTTGCGCTATTTTGACGCGACTCATCATGAAGAATTACTAAGTGAATTTAAATATGAATTAGAGACCTTCGGACGAATCTATATGTATAGGTTCCGACCAGATTATAAAATGTATGCCCGCCCTATAGATGAGTATCCCGCAAGATCAAAACAGGCTGCAGCTATCATGTTAATGATTCAAAACAATCTAGATCATGTCGTAGCACAACACCCCCATGAATTGATTACCTATGGTGGGAATGGGGCCGTATTTCAAAACTGGGCGCAATACAGACTAACCATGAAATATTTGGCCGAAATGACCGAAGAACAAACTTTGGTCATGTATTCGGGGCATCCACTTGGGTTATTTCCTTCACATAAAGATGCGCCTCGAGTAGTGGTTACTAACGGGATGATGATCCCCAATTATTCGAAGCAAGATGACTGGGAAAAATACAATGCTTTAGGCGTTACTCAGTATGGTCAAATGACTGCAGGCAGCTACATGTATATTGGTCCACAGGGCATCGTTCACGGCACAACCATTACCGTTTTGAATGGTTTTAGAAAAATCAACACGTCACCAAAGGGCAAATTATTTGTAACTGCAGGATTAGGCGGCATGAGTGGCGCACAACCAAAAGCCGGTAATATAGCTGGATGCATTACAGTTTGTGCCGAGGTAAATGAAAAAGCCGTTCAAACAAGACATTCGCAAGGTTGGGTTGATGAAGTCTATTCACATATCAATGCACTGGTAGACCGAGTTAAAATTGCACAAACACAAAATGAAGTTGTTTCCATAGCCTATCATGGTAATGTGGTTGACCTATGGGAAGCTTTTGCTACTGAAAATATTTACATCGATCTTGGCTCTGATCAAACCTCATTGCACAATCCATGGGCTGGTGGTTATTATCCGGTCGGACTTTCATTTAAAGAAGCGAATGAGATGATGGCAAACAACCCTAAACTATTTAAAGAAAAAGTTCGGGAAGGCTTAAGACGACATGCCGAAGCAATAAATAAACATACCGCTAGCGGCACCTATTTTTTTGATTATGGTAATGCCTTCCTTTTGGAAGCTTCTAGAGCAGGAGCCGATGTTATGGCGGAAAATGGTATCGATTTCAAATACCCAAGTTATGTTCAGGATATCATGGGACCAATGTGTTTCGATTATGGATTTGGGCCATTTAGATGGGTCTGCGCTTCAGGTGATGCCGAAGATCTGGTAAAAACAGATGCCATTGCTTGTAAAGTGCTTGAGGAGATCAAAGAAAATTCGCCTAGAGAAATTCAACAGCAAATGGCCGATAACATAAAATGGATCAAAGGCGCTCAGGACAACAATCTTGTAGTAGGATCTCAGGCTCGAATTTTATATGCAAATGCTGAAGGGCGTATGAAGATTGCAAAAGCTTTCAATGATGCTATACATGCCGGTGAAATAGGTTACGTAATCCTTGGACGCGACCATCATGACGTGTCTGGAACTGATTCTCCATACAGAGAAACCAGCAATATTTATGACGGATCGCAATTCACAGCAGATATGGCCATTCACAATGTTATTGGTGATAGCTTTCGCGGTGCCACCTGGGTGAGCATTCATAATGGTGGTGGCGTAGGATGGGGTGAAGTTATAAATGGCGGATTTGGTATGGTTCTTGATGGTACTAGTGACGCAGAAAGACGTCTGAAATCGATGTTATTCTGGGACGTTAATAACGGTATTGCAAGACGAAGTTGGGCAAGAAATGAAGAAGCAATATTTGCTATTGAACGCGCCATGGAGGCCGAACCTAATTTAAAGGTAACCCTTCCAAATAGTGTAGATGAAAAATTATTTAACACCTAAATAACCATTAATACAAAAGCTATGAAAAAACTATTAACAACCGCGATGGTTTTGGTATTCACCGTATTGATCACTTCGTGTGTATCGGTTCGTGTAGCCACAGACTACGACAAACAGGCAGATTTTAATGCTTACAAGACATTTGCTTTTTACAAAACAGGAATTGATAAGGCTGAAATTAGCGACCTTGACAAACGCAGGATTCTTCGTGCTATTGAAGCCGAATTATTAGCCAAAGGATTTACCAAATCAGAAAACCCAGACCTTTTGGTAAGTATTTTTACCAAATCAAGAGAAAAATTAAACGTTTATAACAACGGCTGGGGCGGCTTCGGCTATGGCTGGGGCTGGAGTCCATGGTACTGGGGAGGCGGCTTTGGTCATGTAAGTACCTCCACAGAAGGCTCTTTATATATCGACCTCATAGACGCTTCAAAAAGGGAATTGGTATGGCAAGGTGTAGGACGTGGATATCTTTCACAAAGCATGAGTAAAAAGGAAGAACGTATCAAAGAATTTGTGATGAGGATCATGGAAAAATACCCACCTGGTATAGAAAATTAGAAAATTAAGCGACTCAAATTGAGTCGTTTTTTTTTTAGAAACTCCAATTCTTATAATTAGACGACGCTTCTAACTCATCTTCAATAGTATCTTCTAATTGTGGGAAGAAATCAATTCCAGTCAGAGCTTCTATACTGTCTGTGGATACCACGAAACTATAAAGCGGCTTTTTTGAATCTTTATGAGGTATTAAAAAGGCTAACATTTTGGGGTCGCCATTGTTATAATTAACAAGTATTTTATAGAAATGTGAAGGTATAGCAACTCGCTCATCACCTATTGTTGGAAGGCCTTTTTTTAAGACGCCTCCAGTCACAACAAATACACCATCGTTTCGTTTGGCCCAATAGCGTACTTTTTGCTCTAATCGATTCCATACGCCACCATTGAAATCACCAGATTGCGGACTGATATTACTGGTTAAAAAAGTCTCGTCATGCGCTTCTTTACTGTACTTCCTATCGCCAGCAGGGCATAAATGACCCCGTGTATAACCTGATTTTTTATAATTCTTCCAATGTGCCGATTTGGTTTTCACCGCTTTATCAACTTCAAAATATGGTCGCTTAAAATTACTGGATGTAACATGGGATGCTTTTAGCTCATAGGCTACCCACTCGGCTTGTTCGTAAGCTTCGTGATAAGACAATGAATAACCATCATGATGAATGATCTGTCCTGTGGTACTTGTCGGTAAAAAGAACGTGTTCGTATCGGTTTTGGTAGCTGCACCTTGATCATAAAGGCTTTGCTGAACCTTATGATCTAAATAATAATTATAACCATAAATTCCTACTAGAATAAGAATTGCTATAATTGAGTATATCGTTTTTCTTTTCATATTAATTTTTCACATCAAGGGCATCCCTTAAGGTATTTCCTATCATCATAAAAGCCATGACCAAACTCATAATACAAAGTCCAGGAATTATGGCTAAATACGGTTTTCCTAAAATAATATAATTATAATGGTCCTTAATCATAGCACCCCAACTTGCCATTGGTGGTTGTGCCCCTATTCCAAGAAAACTTAGGCCACTTTCAATAAGAATGGCTGCTGCAAAATTAGCAGCTGAGATCACAATGACTGGTGCTAAAATATTAGGTAAAATGTGCTTGACAATGATTCTAGTATCTCCAAAACCTAATGCTCTTGCCGCAGTGACGTATTGCTGTTCTTTTGTACTTATAATTTGTCCGCGTACCACACGCGCTACTTCAACCCACATGGTCAATCCTACGGCAATAAATACCTGCCAAAAACCTTTGCCCAATGCCAAGGTTATGGCAATGACCAAAAGTAAGGTTGGGATGGACCAGGTCACGTTTATAATCCACATGATGATAGTATCTACCTTCCCGCCATAATATCCTGCTAGACTTCCCAGTAGAATACCGATCAATAGAGAAATAAATACCGCTACAAAACCTATAAAGAAAGAGATTCTTGCACCAACTAAAATTCTACTTAGAAGATCTCGTCCATATTTATCAGTTCCAAAAAGAAACTTTTTTTCTTTGACAAGATCTTTAGGATGGGCACCATTTAAATCGATAGTTTTTGTCATACCTGTCAGCCCATCAGACGCATATTCAACATATACCAATTGGTTTCCGTCATCACTAACCTGAAAACTAGAAATCGGAATTTCAGTCTCTAAATTTTTCTTTCCGAAGAAAACCCTATCCAACCAATTTTGAGGAGGTTGAACACCTGTAGACAAAGGTAAAGTTAGCATTTGAACTTCAAATCCTGGTGCTTTTGAATGAATTGATAAATGCATTTGGTTGGCGTACTGCGAGTTGTCTGGCGCGATCACATAGGCGAAAACTGAAATAAAACCAACCAATACAATAAACCAAAAACTAAAAACGCCCCAAAAACTCTTTTTGAAATTTTGGAGCGCTAAACCAGATAATGAATTTTTGGTTTTTGTCATTTATTTTTTAATCCTTAACGGCAGCCACTTTGGTCTTTATCCCGTATGTCATTTTAAGATCATTAAGCACATTCAATGCCTCTTCCATATACACATCCTTACTCAGGTTTTGATGCCATCGCTGGCGTTTCATTTTTAAAACGGAATCTTTTTCCATCAAGGCAACTTCATAAGGCAATGATTCAAAAGTCAAATTGGTAGTATAATCTGACAGTTTTTCAAAACGTTTAGCTTCTTCTTCATTCAGGTCAAGCCGTGCTTTATATTCATCATATTTTAATGAGAACTCATTCTGATCGCGTATGGTTTTAATCCATTTGGCATTAGCATCAATTAATTTTAATTGTTCGCTGCTGTCCATGCGCTCTTTACTTTTTTGAATGGTGGTATCATAATCGAAGTAATTACTCCATAGATCATAATTCACCGCTTCAATTTGATCCCAAGGCAATGGGTTTTCTTGATCGCGTTCACCAATATCGATATAGCTATAACGATCTGGAACAATGACGTCACTCTTTACACCTTCGAGCTGTGTTGAACCACCATTTATTCGGTAAAATTTTTGAGTTGTAAATTTCAAAGCCCCCATATCGCCATTAGTATTATTCCTTACCATCCGGTTTAGATCAAGTACATTTTGAACGGTTCCTTTTCCATAGGTTTGTTTACTACCAATAACAATAGCTCGTTTATAATCTTGCATTGCCGCCGCTAATATTTCAGAAGCTGATGCTGATAATTCATTCACTAAAATAACGAGTGGTCCATCCCAAACTATTGATTTATCTTTATCCGCCAATATTTCTTTTGGTTCGCCAGTAGTACGTACCTGCACAACCGGACCTTCCTTTATGAATAACCCAGCCATATCGACAACCGTTTTTAAAGATCCTCCACCATTATTTCTGAGGTCTAAGACTAGACCTTCCATACCTTGATCCTTAAGGCGCTCGATCTCTACCTTAATGTCACTTGCTGCATTTCTATTATTATAGTCTGTAAAGTCGACATAAAACTTAGGCAAATTAATCACCCCGAAGGTTTTTCCATCTTTCTTTACAACAGATGATTTGGCATATGTTTCTTCCAATTCAACAATATCACGCATAATGGCAAGATCTTCAATGGTACCGTCTACTTTTTTCAGGGTCAGGATAACTTCTGTGCCTTCTGGACCCTTGATCAATTTAACAGCATCATCTAATCGCATACCTACAATACTGATCGCTTTTTCTTCATTTTCTTGTCTGACCTTTAAAATTTGATCACCAACTTCTAATTTATTTTGGCGCCAAGCAGGACCTCCCGAGATCACTTCATTCACAATGATGTTATCCATCTTTTTCTGAAGTCTAGCACCAATCCCGCGATAATTTCCTGAAATGGCCACATCAAATCTGTCTTTATCCTCTGGAGCAAAATAAAATGTGTGTGGATCGAATTCTTCAACAACTGCATTCACATAAACAGAAAACCAATCTTTTCGCTGTCTGTCATCAATGAAATCATAAAGTTCGTCAAGCGATCTTAGAGTTGCTTCTCTAGCTTCTTTCTCTAATTCAGCCTCAGATCTTACCACAAATTCATTATCGGGATTTAACGCCTTTTCACGCTCAGCAGCACTCATTTTTTTCAAATTTTCTTGATACTGCTCTTGATCTAATTTCAGATCATGAAAATTCGCAATACTAGAGAATTTAAGCTGTTTTCTCCAGCGTTCTTTTAATTGTTTTTTATTCTTTACATAATCCAATTTATCATAATCGGTGGTGTAATCTTCTTTAATAGAGAAATCGAATGGCGTTTCAAGCACTTCCTTATATATTGCTTTTGACTCTTCAATGCGTTTTAATAAGCGCTCATGTGTCAAATTAAAAAAGCTCAGGTCATAATTCATCAACTGATTATCGATCTCATCTTTATACTTTTCAAACTCGCGAATATCTGATTCATGAAAATAGCGCTTGAATGGATCTAACTGATTTAGGTAATCTTTATAAACCCCTTCAGAGAAGTTATCATCCATTGATTTAGGATCGAAATGTCCTTGCTCCAGCACGTAGGTAATGAGTTGGATGAGCAATTTATCTTTATCATTATCTTCAAAAGTCTTGGTTGTGAAACTACAGGATGCAAACGCCAGAAGTAGGGTAAGCATCAAAATATTAATATTCCTTTTCATTATTAAGCTCTTAGTATGTTCAGCAATTATTTGCAACTAAATTAAAGAAAATATTATGCCAAAGTTAAGTTATGGTACTAATTTTTTGTTAAACACGATAAAATACCAATTTATAGTTCAATTTAGTTACTTTTGCTAGTGAAAACACCACAAAAAATGGCTGATAAACCGCTCATTCTAGTCACAAATGACGA
The DNA here is from genome assembly GCA_013001285.1 of Flavobacteriaceae bacterium. Classification (GTDB taxonomy): domain Bacteria; phylum Bacteroidota; class Bacteroidia; order Flavobacteriales; family Flavobacteriaceae; genus JABDMU01. The sequence continues at coordinate 34,734 of JABDMU010000075.1, read as the reverse complement.
TGGATTAACCGCTCCAGGGATTCGAACGCTAATAAAGATCATGAATACGCTTGGTGAGGTGGTTGTAGTGGCTCCTGATAGTCCTCAAAGTGGTATGGGTCATGCCATTACAGTAGATGCCACTTTACATGTTAGGCAAGAACAGGTTGATGATGGTCCGCAAATTGAATATAGTACCTCCGGAACTCCTGCCGATTGCGTGAAATTAGCGAAGCATGAAATTTTAAAACGTGTCCCTGATCTTTGCGTTTCAGGAATCAATCATGGTTCAAATTCGTCGATTAACGTTATTTATTCTGGTACCATGAGTGCTGCGATTGAAGCTGGTATAGAAGGCATTCCTGCTATTGGATTTTCATTATGTGATTATAGCTGGGAAGCCAACTTTAAAACTGTTGAAAAACATGTCAAGGTCATCTCTCAAAATGTATTGAAACACGGTTTACCTAAGGATGTTGTTCTTAACGTAAATTTTCCAAATGTTGAAAAAATTAAAGGCATTAAAATTTGTAGACAGGCTAAAGGAAATTGGTCGGAAGTATTTGATAAGCGTCAAAATCCGAATGGAAAAAATTACTATTGGCTTTCGGGAAAATTTGTTAATTTAGACAAAGGGGAAGATACTGATGAATGGGCCTTAAAAAATGGATTTACTTCGGTAGTTCCTGTACAATTTGATCTTACGGCTCATCATTGCATTCAAAATTTAAATTCTTGGTCATTAAATGATTAAAAAAGAAGTGTTTATTGGACTTGCCGTTGGTATTATTGCCAATGTTTTAGGTCTTTTTGTTGCCACGCTTATATTGGGAAACGGTGATGATTTTTCTACGGTTATTCGAGCAGCCCAAACCGAAGGATTTCTAGGAAAATTGGTGAGTTTAGGTGCAATTTTTAATTTGATCGCATTTTTTATCTTCATAAAAAAGAAACAAGATTATAGAGCGCGCGGCGTTTTGCTTGCGACGCTTTTGATCGCTATTTTTACATTTGTTATTAACTTATAGCTAGTGAAATATTACATTATAGCTGGAGAAGCATCAGGTGATCTGCATGGTTCCAATTTAATGAAGGCCATTCTTGAAAAGGATGTTAATGCTGAATTTAGATTCTGGGGTGGCGATCTCATGCAATCTGTTAGTGACACCTTAGTAAAACACTATCGAGACCTTGCCTTTATGGGATTTTTAGAAGTGGTTTTGAACCTGAGAACGATTACTAAAAACCTGTCGTTTTGTAAAAAGGACATTTCCGCATTCCAACCAGACTGTATCATTTTTATTGATTATCCCGGTTTTAATTTACGCATTGCTAAATGGGCCAAGTTAAAAGGATTTAAAACTTACTATTATATCTCACCTCAGATCTGGGCTTGGAAAGAAAACAGGATCAAGGATATCAAAAGAGATATCGATTCCATGTATGTGATTCTTCCCTTTGAAAAGGAATTCTATGAAGACAAGCACAATTATCCTGTACATTTTGTTGGGCATCCGTTAATTGACGCCATTGCAAATAGAGATCAGGTTGATGAATATGAATTCAGATCAGAACATGAGCTCAATGAAAAACCAATTATTGCCTTATTACCTGGTAGCCGAAAACAGGAAATAAAAAAAATGCTTTCAGTTATGCTTAGTGCAATCCAAGATGTTCCGGGCTATCAGTTTGTTATTGCAGGTGCACCTGGTCAAGATGAGCAATTTTATGAGCAATTTACGATAAACCATAACGTTAAATTTATAAGTAATCGGACCTATGACCTACTCAGTGTTTCCTATGCCGCCCTTGTCACTTCAGGAACAGCAACCTTAGAAACCGCATTATTTAAGGTGCCTCAAGTGGTATGTTATAAAGGCAGTTGGATGTCCTACCAAATTGGAAAACGATTGGTTAAAAACATCAAATTTATTTCATTGGTAAATCTGATCATGGATAAGGAAGTTGTAACCGAATTAATTCAAAACGAATGCAGCACCAAAAGATTAAAAAAAGAGCTCGATATTATTCTTGACGACTACGAACGGACCAAGTTTTTTATGAACTATTATGAGTTAGAAAAGAAACTTGGTGGTAAAGGTGCAAGTAAAAAAGTTGCAGAATCTATTTATAATTCTCTAAATTAGCAGAACTACTTACGAATAAAATGAGATTTATAACCCTGATCTTAATTACCTTATTGTGCTTTTCGTCATGCAAATCGTCTAAGCGAACTACTGTCGTGACCAAGAAAGAGAAGGAGAAAATTCAGTTTGAAAATAATACCGTGGCCACAATCATTGAAACCGCTCAAGCCTTTGAAGGTGTGCGCTACCGATATGGCGGCTCTTCAAAAAAAGGCATGGATTGCTCAGGCTTGGTTGTCACAGCGTTTAAATCGGAAGACATTGCTTTACCTAGAACGACAAATGCACTTTCAACTTCTGGCGATTGGATCGATCTTAAACAGGTGAGTAAAGGTGACCTCCTATTTTTTGCAACCAAAAAGAACAGTAGAAAAGTGAATCATGTAGGTATTGTCACCGACATCAAAGATGAAACTGTCGAGTTCATTCATTCAACCACAAGTAAGGGTGTGATCACATCTAAACTTTCTGAACGATATTGGTATTTAGCCTTCGTACAGGCTAGACGCGTTTTATAGAATATTTACTATATTGCATTGTAGAATATTTACTCTGTAATATGTGAAGACGCTTAATTACGCAATGATCAAATTAACTATTTATCTCATTATTGGTATATGGTTAGGTCAATTTTTTCACATTAATCAGGATGATCTTGTTCTTTTATCGGTTGGTCTTCTTTTACTTTTTATAGGACTCAATTTCTTATTAAAGAACGTATTTCATTTGCACAATTTACTTGGTGTATACCTATGTGTTGCCACGGTTATAATTGGACTATTGTCATTTTCACTTCACGAACAAAAATATCATAAACTGCATTATCTAAACAGTTTTGTATCCCCAACAAATACATCTTATGACGTTACTTTCTCAATTAGAGAGGAATTAAAACCAAGCCGATTTCATGATAAATATGTGATATCAATTCACAGTTTTAACGGAAAACGGGTAAAAGGCTTATGTTTATTGAATATATCTAAAGATTCGCTTCAAAATCATCCAAAAGTTGGTCAGAGGTATTTCAGTGCGGTTAAGTTTCAAAAAATAAATGCGCCTTTAAATCCCTATCAGTTCGATTATGCTTCCTATATGGAACGCCAATATATTTATCACCAATTAACAGTAGCATCAGATCAATTGTATTTAATAGAAAATCAGGTAAGATCTGTATTTAGTTACGCAGCCCAATTACGAGAGCGGATTCAAACCCATTTAAAAAAACACCAGTTCTCAAGCGAAGAATTAGCCATCATTAACGCATTGCTTTTAGGTCAACGGCAAGAATTATCCCAGGAAGAATACGAGCGCTATGCACAAGCAGGAGCCATTCATATTTTAGCAATTTCGGGACTGCATGTTGGTTTGATATTGCTTATCCTTCAATACATACTCAAACCACTAGAGTTTATTACATATGGCAATACTCTTAAGGTAGCCATAATTTTGATTTTGATCTGGTCCTATTCGATTATAGCTGGACTCTCAGCCTCGGTTGTTAGAGCCGTTACCATGTTTAGTTTATTTGCGATCGCCATGCAAATGAAACGTCCAACTAATGTTTATAATACTCTAGCAATTTCAGCTTTTTTGCTGCTATTGTTTAACCCAAACTATTTGTATGATGTTGGCTTTCAATTGAGTTATGTAGCGGTGCTGTCTATAGTGACCCTTGAACCAATGCTAAGAAAAATATGGCATCCTAAACTAAAAATCATCAATTTCTATTGGCGTATTTTCACAGTGACCTTAGCGGCTCAAATTGGTGTTTTACCACTAAGCCTTTTTTATTTTCATCAATTTCCTGGATTGTTTTTTCTTTCGAATTTGGTCATCATTCCATGTTTGGGATCGATTCTTGGCATTGGGCTTTTGGTTCTCACTTTGTCATTTTTTAATAGCCTCCCTGAATGGCTGGCGATGTTATATTCATATATTATTGAATTGCTTAACACCTTTGTTGCATGGATCTCAGAACAAGAAGCCTTTGTTTTTCAAAATATATCTTTCGACCTTTCCCAAGTGCTATTCAGTTATGTGATGATATCACTTTTCATCCTATTGATCTCAAAAAAAACAGCAGTAATAATAAGATTAATACTGCTTTCAATTATCTTCTACCAATGTTACTTACTTTTTATATCCTGCAACAAGTATCACAACGCCTTTATCGTCTTTCATAAAAGCAGATATTCAGTAATTGGAATAAAGGAAAAAAACAACTTAGAAATTCACAGCAATCTCCAGGATTCAATAGTATTTGAGCAATCGTTATTAGAGACGTATAAGGTAGGAGAAGATATTCAAGTCATAAAAACGGATACATTAAGAGATCTATATCTGATAAATGACCTTAAAATATTAATCATAGACAGTTTAGGAGTTTATGGTACTAAGACGTTCAAACCTGACCTTATTTTACTTCGAAATTCACCCAAAATAAATTTAAGTCGAATGATTGATTCGATCAATCCTAAACTTATTATTAGTGACGGGAGTAATTATAGAAGCTATCAAGACCGTTGGGCACAAACTTGTCAATTAAAAAAAATCCCTTTTCACCAAACTGGAAAAAAGGGAGCTTTTATCACTAGATATTAATTTTATTATTCGCCAGCAAACTCAGGTTTAAAAGCTGTATAATATTCATTAAAAGCCTCTTGGGTTGTGAGGGCTTTGTGATCATTATTTTTAAACAATTTTAAATATAATTCCAGTTGCTGCGGATTCTTATAGCCTTTAATTGGTGCCAAAAATTCAAGATTCTCATCTAAGAATATAATTGTAGGGTAAGCTCTAACATTAAAATGGCGTGTTAATTCATGCGGACTATTTCTTCTATTTGCCTTTGCAGGATCATAATTAGGATTAGAAAAATTTGCCCCTTTAAAGGTGATCTCTTCATTGCCTTCGGCATTGAACTTCACAGCATAATAATGTTTATTGATATACTCTACCACATCTTTATTTTGAAAGGTATTTTTATCAAGCATCTTACATGGCCCACACCATTTGGTGTAAACATCCATAATTATTTTCTTTGGTTTCTTTTTCTGAAGTTCAACAGCCTCTTCTAAAGTGACCCAGTTGATCTCTTGAGCAATGGCATTCATTGAAAAAACCAATAAAACGCATATGGCAACTATCTTTTTCATGATCATAGATTTTATTCTAATTGCTTAATATTAGAGCAAAAAGTGTTCCTAAAATATAAAAAACGCCCCAAAATAGGAGCGTTTTGCGTTATTTTTAACGTTTTTCTCGTTATCTGACACCATGCATCAGTTTTTTGATGACAGGCTGCATGACTATTGCAAATACGGCAAGTACCAATGAAATTATGGTCAACATCCAGAAAAAGTAACTAATTCCGTTTTCATCTGCAATACGGTCGACGTTTTCACCAAACATTCCTGCAACCTTCATACCTATAGCTACAGCTAAATAATAGACGCCAAACATGAAAGCGATCATACGCGCCGGTGACAATTTACTTACCAAAGATAAGGCCACTGGTGATATGCATAATTCTCCCAATGTATGAAACAAATACACCAAAATTAACCATATCATACTTACAGATGCCGTCTTAGCGCCGGCTTCAATACCTCCAGCCCCAAAAGCAACGCAGGCCATACCTAAGGCCAACAAACCAAACCCTATTCCGTACTTAACATTGGCAGAAGGGTTGTATTTGCTTTCCCACCATTTTGAAAACAATGGGGCAAATATGATAATAAATAATGAGTTTAGAATTCCAAACCAAGAGGCTGGAACTTCTGTTAATGGCATCGTACTTTGTTCAATCATCAAAAATTCTCTAAATCCGTCAGATAATGTTAAATGCCCAGCTTGGTACCAATCGTTCGTTAGCATCCAAAGCGTGATAATCCAAATGATGACAAAACTTGTCCCAAGTATGGTATTGGCAAGGGTGTAACTTTTAAATGTTCTTTTAAAAAGTTGAAGTAACACCCAATTTATTAAAATTAAAGGCACAACTGTTATTAATGAGTTTACAATGAGGTATATCAAACTGGCATTCCCCGTTAAAACTCGATTTGTATAGTCGCTCGCAAATATGGTCAAAGTTCCTGGTGCTTGCTCAAAAACAGCCCAGAAAAATATGATGAAGAATGAGAAAAACGCAATAGCGATCATCTTATCTCTGGTAATTTTCGAATATAAAGTGAGGCGATGTACCAGTAGAACAATGAATAGTCCCAGAGCTAATAAAATGACAAAATCATTTCCGCCTAAACTACCGACATTAAAATCGAAAATATTAAAAGCGCCATCAGATATTTTTGAAGCAGGTGAATTAAGTAACCATAATAATCCTAGAATACTTGAAATCACGATTGCACCCAATTGCCATTTTGTAAATGGATTGCGCTTGTCTGTATCATTTTCCAAACTCGCAGCTTTGGATTCTGCGGTTGGTTTAAGTCCTATATTTCCAAATATTTTTTGTGAAAACCAAAATTGTAACAGGCCAAACAACATAAAGATTCCGGCAAGACCAAAACCTATGCTCCAACCTACTTTCTCACCTAAATAACCACATAATAAAATACCGAGAAAAGCTCCTGCATTTACGCCCATATAAAAGATTGTAAAAGCACCATCTTTTTTATGCTCATGGTTTTTATACATTTCAGAAATAATGGAAGTCATATTTGGTTTAAAGAAACCACTACCAAAAACCAATAAGGTTAGCCCAGTATAAATGAAAAATTGGGTTTCTAATGCCATACAGGCGTGACCAAGGGTCATCAGTAAGGCACCTATAGCTACTGCATAGCGATACCCGATGATTTTATCGGCAAAATATCCTCCTAACATAGTAGACAGATAGACCAATCCTGTGTAGGTCCCGAATAAGGCCATGGCATGTTCTCTTGGCCATCCCCAGCCTTCATCCATTAGTGATGCTGTAAAGAACAGCACCAAAAGCGCTCGCATTCCATAATAGGAAAAACGTTCCCACATTTCGGTAAAGAATAACACAAACAATCCTGAGGGATGTCCTAAAACTGGGTTTTCAAAAAATTGATCAGTTGAATTCGTACTCATAATGCTATGTTTTAGGATTAGTTATTAGCGTCAGCAAGTTCAAAACCTTCGGCTTCATCATTATTTGTGCCTTCACGTTCTTCAGCACCATGAGTAAGACGTTTTAATGGCTTTAAAATTAAAATAACAAGAATACCGAATACGGTACAGAAAATGGCTATTCCTGTAAATATCGCAAAGTCACCAACATCTGAAGCTGATTCACCTAAAAGTCCCGCCACTTTATTTCCTAATCCAGTAGCAGCAAAATAGGCTCCCATCATAAAGGCCATCCATCGCTCTGGAGCTAATTTTGTAATAAATGAAAGAGCAACTGGAGATGCACAAAGTTCACCAATTGTATGAAATAGATATGCTAAAACCAACCAGTACATTGCCGATTGTCCAGCGCTTTCGTGTTGCATAGAAGCGGCACTCATAAAGAAAAATCCCCAACCCATAATAATGACACCAATAGCCATTTTAAATAGGGATGATGATTCTTTACCTCTGTTTTTCCACCACACCCAAATACTTCCAACGATAGTTGCAAATATTAATATGAAAATTGCATTAACCGATTGGAACCAACTAGCTTTAACTTCAAAACTACCTATGGTTAAATCCGTTTTTTGAGCCGCATATAAATTCATTAATCCACCTGCCTGCTCAAAAGCTCCCCAAAAAATGATAATGATCAAGAAGGATAAATAAGTAACTAAGATTCTATCCTTTTCAACCTTATTACCGTCATTATAAACAACGATTCCAACACCAACAGCAAATGCTAAGCCAATGATCAGAAGTCCGTATGACCAGGAACCGGCAAAATACCAAACCGCTGCTCCGGCCAATACCATTATTGTAAATCCGATGATCGAGTTGGTATGGTTAAAAATAGAAACCAATAGATTACTGCTTTCCTTTTTCTCTTCTTCCGATCGTGTATCTTCAACAAGATTACCAACATGTTTTAAATATTTCTGACCGTACCAATATGTTAATTGGCCAAGAGCCATTCCAATTCCAGCCAATCCAAAACCATAATGCCAGCCATATTCCTCACCAACATATCCCACAATTAAAGCTGCTGCCGCGGCACCTAGATTAATTCCCATATAAAAGATATAGAATCCCATATCTCTTCTATTCTGTTCATTTTTAGGATATAACCCACCTACCATCGTTGAAATATTTGGCTTTAACATACCTACACCCATAACAATGAGCACTAAACCGGTATAAAAAGCCCACATTTCTTCAACGGCCAAAATGCTATGTCCTGCAACAAGAAGTAGCCCTCCTACAAATACTGATTTACGCTGACCAATTAATTTATCGGCAATAATTCCTCCAGGAATTGAGGCCACATAAACAAACATGGTATACCAGCCATAAAGTGCGATCGCACTATCATTAGCCCATCCTAACCCTGGATTATCTGCAGCGGTTTCTGCAACGAGATAAAGTACCAAAATTGCACGCATTCCATAATACGAGAAGCGCTCCCACATTTCGGTAAGAAATAAAATATATAGTCCAATTGGATGCCCGAAAAGGGTTTTCTGATTGAGTGATGTTGAATCTGTCATTGGTTGTTTTATTAATTTGTATTTAGTTAGTTTATCTTTTGTTCTTTCAATTCGTTCTTTTGAGTTTGGGGTGATTTAATATCATCGCCTAATCTATCATTGATGAAGTTGGTCATTTTTAAATGGCGATTAAGGAGCGTATTTATAACATAAATACTATGACTTCGATCAGGAAGGATACCTGGATCAAACTGATTATTAGTTTGGATTAATGCATCAATTATCCGCATCATATAAAGAAGAGTATTGCTACAATATTCAGTCTTGGCATTTCGTATAATTTTTATTCAAAATGTTGTCAAGTTTACTAAAAATAATGCAAAAAACCGTTATTATTAACAGTTAAATCAGCAATATGGTTGCAATACGCACAATATTTATACCAGAATAGTATCTTTGTAATCTTAAAACGAATAATTGATGTCGAAGTCTATTTCCGGATTTTCCAAACTCTCAAAAAACCAAAAAATCGAGTGGATCATTAAGACCTATTTTGAAAATAGTGATGTGGCAGAAAACATCATTAAACAATATTGGAATTCGAATGAACGCTTACAGCAATTGCATGATGAATTCATTGAAAATACGATCACTAATTTTTACCTTCCTTTTGGAATTGCTCCTAATTTTTTAATCGATGGTGAACTCTTCGTTATTCCCATGGCCATTGAAGAAAGTTCTGTAATTGCAGCAGCAAGTAAGGCGGCCAAATTTTGGTTGAAACGTGGCGGCTTTAAGGCCGAAGTGATTGCAACGGTAAAGACTGGTCAAGTTCATTTTACATTTGATGGCGATGTCGAAAAATTAAACTCAAAATTTGAGAGTATCAAGGGCAATTTGATCTCAGAAGCAAGATCCATCACACAAAATATGGAAGCCAGAGGTGGTGGAATCGTTGCTATAGATCTCATAGATAAATCCGATAGCATTCCTAATTATTTCCAATTACATGCGAGTTTTAAAACTAAGGATGCAATGGGAGCGAATTTTATCAATTCTTGTCTTGAGCAATTTGCAAAGACCTTTAAACGTGAGGTTGATCCATCCTTAGGTTCTGTTGAGATCATAATGAGTATACTTTCTAATTATGTTCCTGATTGTTTGGTTCGTGCAGAAGTAAGTTGTCCGATTCAGGAATTAAAAGTTGGTGAGAGTTTATCTCCTCAGCTTTTCGCCGAAAAATTCATTCGGGCCATTGAGATTGCTGAAATAGAACCTTATCGAGCCGTCACTCACAATAAAGGCATCATGAATGGTATTGATGCGGTTGTATTGGCTACGGGTAATGATTTTAGAGCCATTGAGGCTGGAGCACATGCCTACGCTGCCAGAAACGGTCGCTATTCAAGTTTGACACATGCCACGGTAGAAGATGGCATTTTTAAATTTTGGATTGAAATACCCCTAGCATTAGGAACTGTTGGAGGATTAACGAGATTACATCCACTGGCAAAAATAGCCCTTCAAATGCTTGGGAATCCAACGGCAGTAGAATTAATGAAAATTACGGCTGTGGCTGGACTGGCCCAAAATTTTGCTGCCATTAGTTCTCTCATTACAACCGGCATTCAACAAGGTCATATGAAAATGCATTTGATGAACATATTAAATGAGCTCGAAGCATCAGATTCTGAAAAAAAAGCAATGGTTAGCCATTTCAAAACCAATGTAGTCACACACAATTCTGTTGTTGAAGCTCTTGAAAACATTAGAAGTTAGACCATGCAAAAATTTTACAGCCATGGCAAATTACTCCTGACTGGAGAATATGTGGTACTTGACGGTGCAATGGCACTTGCGGTACCTACTAAACGCGGTCAATCATTAGAAATAGCATCTAATGACCACAACGGATTACACTGGACCAGCATTGATGATCAAAATTTGGTTTGGTTCAGGACAGAAATTCAAATTGAAGATGGAGCATTTAAATCTGATGTAAAAAACGATCTCGTTTTAGAGCGGTTCGTTCAAATTTTAAATGCCGTAAACTCACTAAATCCTGAATTTGCAGGAATAGCGAAAGGCTGTGATGCAAGGGCACTTTTAGAATTCCCCAGAGCATGGGGGCTGGGTTCATCATCTACACTAATTAATAATATTGCAGCTTGGGCAAAGGTCAATCCTTATAAACTACTTGAACTAACTTTTGGCGGCAGTGGTTATGATATTGCCTGTGCAAATCAAGATGGTCCTTTAGTGTATCAAAGGGAAGGGTCTTCTCATACTGTTAGTGCAACAGCTTTTGATCCAATTTTTAAAGAGCATCTCTATTTTGTGTATTTAAATAAGAAACAAAATAGTCAAGATGCCATTTCCCAATATAAAACACTTCAAGTTGACCAAAAACAAATTTCCGAAGTCAATGTTATTACTAATAAGTGGATTGATTGTAAAGATCTTTCAAGCTTTATGACATTGATTGATGCTCATGAAAAACTATTAAGTTCGATACTAAATATAAGTCCGATAAAAGCACTTCACTTTAGCGATTTTAAGGGTTCTATTAAGAGCTTAGGTGCTTGGGGTGGGGATTTTATTCTGGCAGCATCTATTGATGACCCTAGGTCTTATTTCAGAAGCAAAGGCTTCGATGTTATTCTACCATATAGTGATATGATCCTATAAAAAAAGCTTCACATGTGTGAAGCTTTTTATTTTATATCATACGTTTTTTAGTAAAACGCTTTTCTATTATCTTCTATTTCGGCTGCTTCTTTCAAAGCATTATATAATGATGTTCCAGCAGCATTAGCCTTAGCTAAGGCCAATCGTGAAGCATTGGCTTGATAACTTGGCAATTCGGGAGCAGGAGTCACTTTGGTAGTTTGAATGATATAAACACCATTATTTCCATCTATTGGTTTCGACGTGGTACCTTCAGCAATACCAAATGCGGCACCAACAACCTTAGGTTCTTGACCTGCACCAGATAACGTAGGGTTTTTCATAGTCAATCCTACCGCTGTTTTCACTGTCTGACCTTGATTCGCAGCAATTTCTTCTAATGTTGATGCTGAAATGCGTGATCGAATAAGTGCTGCCTTCTTTTCCTTTTTTAATTCTGGTAAAGCTGTAATAGAGGCATTTTCGTTACTCATTACACCTTTTTTATTGATCTCTGATACAACAACAACGGCATAACCACCAGAAGCTAAATTAAAGCGTCTTATATCACCAACCTCAGTATCATCTTCAAATGCCCATCTTACAATGGCGCGTTGTGGACCTAGACCTGGGATATTTTCTTCCAGAGCCTTAATGTTACTTACCGGCTTTACGGTGTAGTTATTTTCTTTTGCCACTTCTTGGAAATCGCGATCTGCAACTGCGATCTCGAATTTAGACGTTTCATTGAATACGCGATCCACAGTAGCTTCAGACGGTTCTATTTCTAAAGCTAAATTGGCAATTTTTATAGCACGTTGTCTATTCTTTTGTTCCATGATCTCGATGACATGATATCCAAAATCAGTTTTTACAACATCTATATCTCCTTTTTTATTTTCGAAAGAGAAATTTTTAAATTCTGGAGCCATACCGGCATTATAATCGAATTCGATCTCACCATTCTTTTCATTACTTACTTTATCAGAGGATAGATCCAACAAGTCAACAAACTTTGCACGTCTGCTTTTGATAATTCTTAAAATGCTATCTGCTGTCTTCTTGGCTTCCTCTGGAGTTTTAGTCACAGTTGCAGCTGCTCGAGTACCACCTGCAAATGGAATAAGAATGTGTCTTACCTTAACCGAGTCTGGCATTTGTTTTTCAGCGACGATCTTTGAGATCACGTAAAGATCATCTTGTCTATACGGACCATAAGATTCTCCAACAGCCTTTGGAAAGAGGCTATCTACTATCGTTACTGGCAATTTATCTTTAAATAAGAAATTATCATTGAATTTTATATCAGAATTAGTGTTCACAAAATCAGCTACCTCATCCATATCTGAGAAGAATGGGTTCTGAGCTAGTTCGACCAACTTACTTTTAACTTCGTCTCCATCTTCTGGTGAGGGCTCTTCTTTAAATTCGACATATTGAATATCACGTGATGCTTCAACTTGGTACTTGCTTAAATTACGATTTACATATTCTGCAATATCAGATTTTGTTACAGTAATCAAGCTATCTGGAATAGATGCATAAGGAATTTGAACATACTTGATGTCAACTTTGTCGTTTTCCAGTTTGTATTCCATTTGACCTTCAGCCAAAGTACTTGTTACTCCAGCCTTCACCATATTGAAATAGGTATTGTATTTACCACCTGCCGCAATATCGTTTTCAAAAGTTGTCCATGAATCATAAGTAATTGGCGAGGACCCTAAAAATGCTGGATCAGGAGCTATCGCCTTTAAATTAGCGATGAATTCATTAAGTTTATTCTCATCGAACAGCCCTGCTTCATTTTTAAATTCTTCAAAATTTGATAAATTTTGCTTGATCAATTCACGCATTTGTTCGCGTTCTACAGAAATGCCTATTTTTTCATATTGGGCGTCCATAACTGCTTTACGAAGTTCTTGATCCCAAACTCTATTCATTGCCTGAGTACTAGAAACCTGAGGTCCTAATTGACGTTGCATGTTTTCAACTTTTTGCATGAAATCATCACGCTTGATATCAACACCATTTATAGTTGCAACAATAGTTTCAGATTTACCATCTCCTCCTCCACCTTTGAACAGGTCAGCGAGGACAAATGAGAATAATGCCATTGCTATAACCAAGATCAAAACAAGTGAACGTTGTCTTATTTTATTTAAAATTGCCATTTCAAGTTTATTTTTTTACAAAATACAGTGTGCGAAAATACCATTTTATATGAAAACATAAAAGCAGAACAACGGATTAAATTGAGTTTTATGAGTTTTTTAGTTGTCAACCTTGATTTCAAGGGATACCAGATCAATTTTGGTATTAGAGACTTCCAAAATGGTAAACAAAAAATTATCGATCTTGACCTTTTCGTTTTGCTGTGGAATTTCCTCGGTACTATTGACGATCAAGCCACCTAAAGTTTCATAATTCTCATTCTCTGGAAGATTAAGCTTATAGGTTTCGTTAAGGTAGTCGACTTCTAATCTTGCTGAAAATTCAAAGGAGGTATCGCTTAATTTTTCTTCAATGAGTTCTATGCTATCATGCTCATCTTCAATTTCACCAAATAATTCTTCAACAATATCTTCAACGGTCATGATACCTGATGTACCTCCATATTCATCTAAGACTACTGAAATACTCTTTCGTTTTTTGATAAGCAAATTAAGAACATCATTAACCAACATGGTTTCAGGAACATATTCAACAGGCATGATCACAGAATGTATTGTTTTAGGCTTTTTAAAAAGATCGAAGGCATGCACGTATCCTAAAATATCGTCAATCGTTTCTCGATAAACTAAGATTTTTGAACAGCCAGTGGATGTAAAAAGCTCATTCAAGTTTTTTATAGAATCATGAATTTCAACAGCGATCAATTCGGTTCTTGGCACCATGACCTCTCTCGATTTCACATCAGAGAATTCTAGGGCATTTTGAAAGATTTGAATTTCACTATCAACCTCATCATCTTCTTGAACAGCTTCCATTTGTTCACTGATATAATTACCTAATTCGACCTTTGTGAATTCAAGTTGGGTGACATCGCCATCTGTTTTAAAGAACTTTTTAAGAACAAAATCTGAGATCCAAATCACAACATCTGATATCCAAGAAAAAATGATAAAAAACACATAGGCAGGAAATGCCAATAACTTTAATAATGTATTTGAATATATTTGGAAAAATACTTTCGGTAAAAATTCGGCTGTCAATAAAATGATCAATGTGGAGATGATTGTTTGTGTAAGCAAACTTAAATCAGTAAAAAGGTAGTTCACCAATTCACTCGATGAAGGTAACATGGTTTGAAACCAAGCGACCAAAGCATCGCCCATGAAAAAGCCATAGATCACCAAGGCAATATTATTACCGATGAGCATGGTGGCAATGAATTTGGATGGTTTGGCGGTCAGTCTAGTGAGTATTTTAGCTAAAAACCCTTCCTGCTTTTTTTCTATTTCAATGTGAATTTTATTAGAAGACACATAGGCGATCTCCATGCCGGAAAAAAACGCCGAAAACAATAAACTAAAAATAATGATAATGAATTCAGCCTTCATGCTTATAATTTGTCGCGATCTTCAAATCGTTTTCTAAACTTTTTCCTGAAAAAAAACATGAATAATGCCAGTGCTGCAAAGAACAAAGACATATATGCACGGTTGCGATCTGTATTCCAACTAGTGAATGCATCGTAAATAAATAAGACTAGAAAGAAAAGATATGCGTATTGTAAAACCTTAAGGAGCTTCATTAATTTTTGGTTTTTAGCATTTTAGATGTTAAGTAAATATAGTGATTATTCTTCTATGTAAATTTTCCCATGGACTTCAAGAACATAAGCATTTGAGAAATTCATATTTGAATCAAATCCGTTACCGTCAATTATTTCATTATTGGTTCTAAATTTCACTGGTTTGTTGGTAAACAACCATTGTCTTTTTTGATCATAAAAGAGTTGTTCTGCAAACAAGGTGTCTTTTTGATGCGTGTGTAAGACCACATTCCCGCGAAGATCTATAAGGTCGGTTTCGTCATAAACAATCGCATAATCAGCAATGACATTACTTTTATTGTTATCCTTATCATAAAGCGTAAGATCAACACCTTCCGGAAATTCATAAAAAGCAAACTCACGATTTGAAAAATCGAGCATTTTTGAACTAACCAGAACCGATTTCAATTTTGCTGAATCGGTATATTTTGTAACAATATTTTCTGCTATCGTTAGCGGTTCACTACTTAAAATTCCAATATTCTGAACCTCCTTAAAGTTGTTTTTACATGAAAAAAACAAAGTCACAGTAAAAACTGTGACTAGGTTTAGTAATATATTGTATCTAAGTCTAATCATTATAGATTAGGCACTTTTACACTTCGTTGTATCCAGCAACCAACCCTTATGGTTTCACCAGCTCTACCTCCTGAAAATATTTCGGATCTCTGGGGTGCTTTAGCATTGTAACTTGTTGCTGTTTGAGCAGCTGCACTTTTTAAATTTGGATCAACTCGTCCTGCTTTTGCCGCTTCTTGAGCAGCTAACCAGAATACAGCTCTCTTGCTAAAGTTATCTGTTCCGCAGTTATTTGCACTACTGTTATACATAGCTGCAATCTTTAAGTGAGGTCTTCCATTAGATGGATTTAAATTAAGCGCTTGTGAATAATAATTTCTTGCTTTTCCGTAGCTTCCTTTATTTTTTAATTTATCGCCAATTCGCTCATACAATTTTGATTTTTTGAAATTATCCGTTTCTAATCCTAAAGCTTGCTCATAAAATTTCAATGCTTCGCTTGAATTCCCTTCCTTATCTTTTAAAATCCCCAAATAATAAGCTGAGTTTGCAGAAGGGCTTAAATTGTGATATGCATTTACCAATTTGAAAAATAAAGGATCATCTGTGCATTCTTTGGCCGACATTCTTCCAGCAGCTCTCTGCAACCAAACAGCATTTTGATTATTTTGATCAAAGTCTTTATTATATAATGGAATTAAAGTGGCGCAGTTTGCACGTTCACCTAATTTACTATCTATACTTCCAGAGATTTGATCATATGCACTCAAGTAACTCTCATAGTATTTTTTATAACTCTTTTCTTTTCTTGTTAATGCTGTTCCGCCGTCTTCTTTAGCCACAAGCTTATTTAAGTTGTCGGAATAGTTACTTACCTCGTCTTCAATTTTTTCAAAAACATCATCATATTTATCGAAAAGGGCTTGAGCAGGTTGTTGACCAGCGTCATAAAGATCTACCATTAATGAGAAATAAGTATATAAACTCTTTGGGTTTGTAAAAGTACTTTTATCTGCCTTGTAGGCTTCATCAAAACATTGATACAACTGGGCATCTGTTTTCTTTAAGGCACTACGATTATCATACATTAATTGACACGCTTTGGCCATATATTCACCTTTAGGTGTTTTATTTGCAAAATAAGTGCCTCGTTCTTCCCATAATTTTACAAGGTCATTCAGATAAGTCACTTTCTCAGAGCCTTGAGACTTTTCAATTTTATCCTCGAGAATATCTTCACCATAAACATAAATGGCTCGATTAAACCTAGGGTTTCTTTGTCTAAGTTCCATCCATGGTTGATATGCTGCATCATAATTTTTTGCTTTAGCATACTCCACAAATATGGAAAGCGTATTCATATCTTCCTCATTACTTTGAGCAGCACCAAAATTGAATGCTAAACAAACCACTGCAATCAATAATGTAATCTTCGTCTTCATAATTCAAGTTTTAATGTGTTAGTTAAATTTTCGTTTTACAAACCATCTATCGTTTAGTGACAGACTGAGTTGGAAATTTATAAAATTTTCTTGTACTAAATTTTGATTCGTAGTTCCTCTTTGACCTACTTCAAACCCTAAGTTAGCATTAGAAAACATGCGTCCAACTGGTAGTCCTACTCCAAAAGATATGCCAAACTCATTAATAGATTCGTTATTTATCTTCAATCCTGTATTCTCAAATCTAACTCCAGCTCTGTAAACCACTCGTTTCCAATACTTGTTGAAAGATGTGTATTGAGGAATATAAAAACCTCCGAAGGCAAATGTTGAGGCATCCTCAAAGGTAGCATTTTCTATGTCAAAAATCCTATTAGAAAACTCACTAGTTTTCAACGATGTGTATTCAGCGCCCAAAAACCACCTTCTTTCTCTACCAATTCCTACGCCAAAACTAAATTTTGAAGGCAAGTTAAGCGTGGTTCTATCAAGTCCCACGGATTCAAGATCAGCATCAATTTCATTAATTTCAAATTCTTGTCCGGTGTTTGGATTGATAACTATGGTAGCAAAAACTCTTTCATTTTGAGATTTCAGATCACTACTTGGGGAATAGGTTAACCCAGAAAACAATTTTAATTTCTCATTGATCATTGGTGTATAGTAAATCCCTAAATTAAAATTTATTCCACTAAGATCTGATCTGTTCTGTTCTCTACTTTGATATTGCAACGGCTCACCTTCATCGTCATAAAGAAATTCAATAGTTGTATTTTGAATATTCCCAAAATTATAACTCGCATCTGCACCAATACTAAGGTCTTTGGTAAGTTGATATCCCAAACCAAGGAACGCTCTATTTACGCCGCCTTCTCCTCGATATCTATTTTTAGTGACCAATGAATCCATGAGCATTTCTTTTGCATCAAGACGATAGCCTACAGACGTATATGGTAATAAGCCAAATGTAAAGCCCGCTTTCCCCATTGGCACAGAAATTGCCAAATAATTGAACGTAGTAGAACTCGCCTTATCTGAAGCGTCGTTCGTTTTTAATTTAGTGCTTGAATGTGTACCGCCGACTGTAAATTTTACTGGTCTGCTTTCATTATTAAAAGGTGAAATTTTCACATTATTTCCAGCAAAAGTGGCGGGATTTTTTAAGTTCACATGAATACTATCAGCGTAAATACTTAATCCTGCCATACTTCTATTTTCGGCAGTTCCTTTGAATTTCAAACTTCCAATACCATAAAATGAATATGGCGAGGTTGTCCCTTCTTGGCTATATACGTTTAACGCAGAAAGCACTACAAAAACTAAACACAGTTTTTTTATCATTATTTAATGTTGAATTCTAAAATGTAATTTAAACCTTCTAAAAGAAAATTTGAGTTCGCAAATATGCTACTTTTTAATCGTTTTGACAAGAATTTCGCATCTCCACCTGTTAAAATAACTGTTAAATCTTGATGATCATTCTTATATTCTTCAATAACGCCATCCAATTCCTTTAAAATTCCAAAAATAACTCCAGAATGAATAGAACTTGCTGTGGTATTCCCGATTATTGAACGCGGGGGTTTTGTTTCTAATAACGGTAAGTTTGCAGTTAAATTATTTAAGGATTTATAGCGGGTCCTTATCCCCGGAGAAATAGCACCACCGAGATATTCATTTTTGGAATTTACAAAATCATAGGTCACACATGTACCTGCATCGATGATTAGGACATTTGAATCGGGATATTTTTCGGCTGAAGCGCTCACAAGTGCGATCCTATCAACACCCAATGTTAAGGGGGTTTTATATTTATTTTTGAAAGGCAAAACTGTTCGTGAACTTAAAATATGCAATGGCACTATTTTTTTTAATCGCTGAAGTTGTTGCTTATTCACCTTTCCAACAGAGGATATTATTCCTGCTGATATAGATGGATATGATAGGATAAGTTCAGATGCCCTTGCAGAAATATTTTTCTGTGCATCGGTGACCTTCTTGATCAATCTCCCTTTTGAATAAATGGCCAA
Organism: Flavobacteriaceae bacterium; assembly: GCA_013001285.1. Taxonomy (GTDB): domain Bacteria; phylum Bacteroidota; class Bacteroidia; order Flavobacteriales; family Flavobacteriaceae; genus JABDMU01. The sequence continues at coordinate 15,585 of JABDMU010000075.1, read as the reverse complement.
TTTCACTTGGGTATTTCCAACATCAATAACTAAATTCATAGGTCTTTTAAAAGTGGTAAATTTACAAAACCATTTTTTAAAGATTTTGTTTTGGGAATATTAAAAATGCATCTATATTTGCAGCCTCTAAAGCCATATTCATTATGGGTTAGAAGGTGCAAGTCACCATAAGGAGGTACCTTAGCTCAGTTGGTAGAGCAACGGACTGAAAATCCGTGTGTCCCTGGTTCGATTCCTGGAGGTACCACATTAAAGCGAAAAACCCACTCAACTTGAGTGGGTTTATTTTTTTAGACCAGTAAGAAGAGTTTATTCTTCTAATCTGGGATGAAAAAACAAACCTGCTGCTGAAAGCAGTAGGGTTTTGCATTTTCAGGTTTGGGATCAAAGGAACATGAGCAAAGCGAACTAATCCTGGAGGTACCACATAACTCACAAAACCTACTCGAAAGAGTGGGTTTTTTGTTTTTTTAGAATGTAGAAAACTCGCTTTTTTAAGCGAATATAATTATTAAATACAATAAAAAAGCCTGAACAAATGTTCAGGCTTTTTTTGCTATAGTAATTATGTAAAAATGAATGGTTTCTAATTAAATTGATTGTGGTGTAGCAGATGATAGCGTATTCGTGCTTTCCACTTCCATATCAAATATCATACAAGTATTCATTGTATAGATCACTTTTTCGTCTTCAAATGAATCTCGAGATACTGCAAATAATGTTTCTCCTGTTGGAAATGATATCCATATAGAGGTATCACCTGGGGCCAAATTATGAACAAAACCTAAAAGGTTGCCGTTCATATCAAAAATATCAAGATCAATAGCCTCTGTACCGTTATTCGTAATACGGGCTTCAGGGTTGTTCCCAACACAAGCTGCAAGATCTTCACTTGAATTCTGATCTTCCAAAACAATTGCTGAATCAAATTCTTCTAGTGGTTCACTAGAACAATTATATAGTGTAGAACATAACATGACGCATATAACGCCTCTTAGTAGGTTTTTCATTTTATTGGGGTTTAAATGAAATGTTGGGTCAAATGTAAGTCTTATCTACATAAGATGCAACTATTTTATCGATAAAATGTTAAATTTTTTCGTTGTAATACATTAAGTTGTTCTTAAATATCGCCAAAAAACAGCTTAAATAAGTGCTTTTTTATCTAATTTTTGAAGCATTTCTTGGGTAATTGCGTCTAAATTGAAGGTATGTGACCAATTCCAATCGGTTCTCGCTAATGAATCATCAATTGAATTTGGCCATGAATCTGCGATGTTTTGTCTAAAATCTGGAGCATATTCTACTTTGAAATCTGGAATTATTTTCTTAATTGAATCGGCGATTTCTGCTGGCGTAAAGCTAATTGCAGCCAAATTATAGGAAGACCATATGCTCAAATCAGCACTATTGGCGTTCATTAATTGTAAGGTGGCTTGTACCGCATCATCCATATACATCATAGGCAAAGAGGTGTTTTCAGACAAAAAGCAAGTATAACTGCCCGCTTCAATGGCCTTATGATAGATCTCTACAGCATAATCTGTTGTGCCTCCACCTGGCTTTGTTCTCCAGCTAATGATCCCAGGATATCTTAAACTTCTAACATCGACCCCATAATTTTTATGATAATACTCACACCAGCGTTCACCAACCTGTTTTGTGATTCCGTATACAGTTGTAGGTTCCATAATGGTGTGCTGTGGCGTGTTCGATTTTGGCGTCGATGGCCCAAATACAGCTATACTTGACGGCCAGAAAACAGTTTCAATGACCTTGTTTTTGGCAAGATTTAATACATTGAACAGTGTAGTCATATTCAAATCCCAGGCCTTTTCTGGGTATTTCTCTCCCGTTGCGCTCAATAAAGCAGCCATTAGGTATATGGTTTTCACATTGTACTTTTCTACACAATGTTTAATTTCCTCATAATCTTTGGCATCAATGATCTCAAATGGTCCTGAAGCTACAATTTCAGGGTTACTTTCCTTTATGTCACTCGCTATTACTTGATCTTTACCATGTATTTCACGTAAGGCTCGGGTCAGTTCCGATCCAATTTGCCCACATGCGCCAATAATCAAAGTCTTTGAAGTCATTTAAACGATATTAATCTTGAGCCAAAAATAAAAAGATTTTAATGGTATTTCAGGAATCATGAATAAAAAATATCATGTAAATCTATTAAAATTTAAATTGAGTTATTCTCACGGTTCAAATGTTAGAAAACAATATATTTGACAAATTTCCAGTTGTTATGGATATGCACTATTATAAGTTAGAACATAAATTATGGTTTACTTTAATCTTGGTTGTACTCATTTTTTCATGCAAGTCTGATATCGAACCTGATTCATCCCTTGAAGAGGCGGGCCAATATGAGCGCACTAAGTTAACATCTAAAGACGTTCAAACTATTGATTATACAGAGTATGTATTAAGTAATGCCGCAGATCGAGCTACAAAGGATTGGCAGAAATTTCAAGAACTTAATTTGCAAATCGAACTTTTAAAAAAAGCAAATCTATCCTTCTTTAAAGATGATAAGGCCATTCTTTTAAGTTTTATTAATGATCTGAAGAACGAAATTCCTGAATCCTTAGATCGTCCTTCAATTGTTGTTAGGATGATCGCTTTGGAAACGGTCTTATACAAACTCGAAGGTACTGCCAATCTGAACGACGTAAAAAAGGAAGAACTTCTTGAGAGTATTAAAGCTGTTCTTGTAGCACATACAAATCTCATCTTTCAGATCAATAAGACCTTAGAAAAGGAAGCTCAAAAAATTAAGAGACCCCTCTAATTGGTTTTTCATTAGATTTTTTTCAGAATATCATAATTTTTGATATAAAATTTGCGGTTTTATTGCTGAATTTTTAAAAAATCAGTTATTTTTGGAAATCAAAAAAAATTCTTATGAAAAAATTATTACTACTAATTGCTATTTGTACCTTTTTTTCTACCAATGCACAATTTAATCAAAACGCTCCATGGATGGAAAGTTTTGATCTTGAAAACAGAACTTCTAGAGTGAAATTTCAAGATGTTGTTGATGCTTTCAATACCTATTGGGAAACACGCGATCCTCATGTAAAAGGAAGCGGTTACAAACCATTTAAAAGATGGGAAGCATTTTGGGAAAATCTTATCGATGAAGATGGATTCATTCCTACATCAACTGACCTCTGGAATACTTGGTTAGAAAAGGAAGCACGAAGTGCAACACGAGATCCACTTATTGATGAAAGTAACTGGATATCCTTAGGTCCAACGTCGTTTACAAATCAATCAACTTCAACAGCAAATATTGGTCGTGTGAATGTGATCGTTAAAGATCCTTCTAACGCCAACATTTTATATGCTGGCGCTCCGGCTGGTGCGATCTGGAAATCTATTGACTCTGGATTTAACTGGACAGCACTGATCAATGATGAATTACCTCAAATTGGTGTTTCAGGAATTGTTGTTGATCATTCCGATCCGCAAACCGTTTATATTGCAACGGGTGATGATGATGCAGGAGATTCTTATAGTGTCGGTGTTTGGAAATCTGTTGATGGTGGTGCTACTTGGGCGCAAACTGGATTAAATCCGAGCAACTCCCCAACACGAATGAATGACATTTACATGCACCCAACCAATTCTAATATTCTTTGGGTTTCGACTAATAACGGTCTTTGGAAAACCACCAATGCTGGTAATACCTGGAGCAATAATCTGCCAGGCCAAAATACAAGAGATGTAAAAATTAAACCTGGCGATCCTCAAACAGTATATACAGTAACTTCCAGCAGTTTTTACAAATCAACCAATGGTGGTGATAGTTTTAGTGTCGTAACACAAGGATTACCTGCATCTTCCGGCCGACTGGTCATTGATGTTACACCAGCAAATCCTAATGTTGTTTACGTAGTAAGTGCAGATACTGGAAGTGGTTATCAAGGTATTTATAAATCATCAAACAGTGGTTCTACATTTGTGCAAACTGCAAATGCAACAAATATTTTTGAAAGTAATCAAGCTTGGTTTGACCTTGCACTAGCTGTTTCTGATATCGATGAGAACGAGATCTACGTTGGCGTTTTAAATATATGGAAATCAACTAACGGCGGAAATTCTTTTGTTCAAATTAACAGTTGGTTCCAACGAAATGCTTCATATACGCATGCTGATATTCATTTCTTGAGATTTTATGATAACGAACTGTATGCAGGAACAGATGGTGGTTATTTCAAATCAACTGATGGTGGGACAACATTTACCGATTATACTGTTGGTATGGAGATCAGTCAGTTTTACCGTATAGATGTTTCTGAGCAGACTGCCACAAAAATTGCCGGTGGCACACAAGATAATGGTGGCTTTGGTTACTTTAATCAATGGAGCAATTATCATGGTGGTGACGGTATGGAAGGTGTTATCGATCCAAATAATGATAATTTGTATTATGGATTCATGCAATTTGGACAAAACCTTTTTGTATCAAATAACTCCGGTCAAAGTGGAAGCCAAGCTTATGGCGGACCAGAAAACGGAAATTGGATCACACCATTAGCAGTAAATAGTGAAGGTGAAGTTTATGGTGCTTATTCCCGTTTGTACAGGTTTTCAACTTCTGAAGGGTTTACAGCGGTTTCTACGAATTTCGGACAAGATATTGATCGATTAGAGATCGACCCGAATGTTCCAGATAACATATATCTAGGGATAAATAATGTACTTTGGAAAAGTACTGATAGAGGAGTCACTTTTACCAATGTAGAAGCATTTTCAACTAATATTACTTCTATTGAAGTCAATAATAATGATAGTGATGTGGTATATGTTACTACCGCAGGATCTAATGGTGACATTAGAAAGTCAGTAGACGGTGGTTTGACCTTTACAGATATTACTGGAACATTTCCAAACATCACCAAACTGGTAATTAAACATAGAAAAAACGATCCGTTAAACTCACTTTATGTAGGCACAACTCTAGGAGTTTACAGATACGATGATAACGTAGGTGTATGGGAGGAATTTGATAACAATCTGCCTCACGTTGCAGTGACGGATCTCGCAATAAATGTTATTGATGAAAAGATCATTGCTGGAACCTATGGTCGTGGTATATGGCAAAGTGATTTGGCAACTACCGAACTCGCTCAAGATGATATAAGATTGGTAAGTGTAAATGATCCTACTCAAAACAGTTTTACCTGCGGTGATATTACACCTCAAATAACCGTAAAAAATAATGGCCAGAATGTAATTAATGATATCGATGTTACTTGGTCTATTGATGGTGGAGCCAATACCAACTTTACATGGAACGGTACCTTGGCATCTGAAGAAACCACAATAATCGATCTTACTACACTTAGTTTACCTCGTGGTGAACATAGTTTAAGTGTTTCAGTGAACATCACAAACGACACATTTCCAAATAATAATAATTCAGACATCACCTTCTTCACAAATGATGCAGGTGTGGCACAATTGATCAATACTTTTGAAGATCCGGCCGATGAGCTTATTTCTTTCAATGAAGGTGGAGGAACGCCATTATGGGAACGCGGAGTGCCAACTGGGCCAGATTTAAATACAGCACAATCAGGAACTCAAGTTTATGGTACAAATTTAGCTGGAAATCATCCCGATCTAACAAAAGGCTTTTTATTGTCGCAATGTTATGATTTGAGCGCCATTGTTGGTCCCGTACTGAAATTTCATATGGCATTCGAAATAGAATTCGATTGGGATTTGGCCTATGTAGAATATACATTAGATGGTGGTGACAGCTGGTCTCTATTAGGAACTGCTAATGATCCAAATTGGTATAACAGCTCAAGAATTGCTGGCGATGGTTTGGGCAATAACTGTTTTAACTGTGTTGGCGGACAATGGACTGGTCAAGATACAGTTATGAAGGAATATTCATATGACCTTGATGCATTTACTAATGAGCCAAATGTTATTTTCCGAATGGTATATCATTCAGATCAATCGGTCACTTTTGAAGGGGTCATCATGGATGATTTTTATGTGGATGGAACCTTAAGTACAGAGGAGTTTTCTGTAAATGATGTTTTGATCTACCCTAATCCATCCAACAATATTTTTAACATCAAATTGAAACAAGTCACTAATTTTAATTATACCGTAACTGATATAATGGGTAAAATTGTTTTAAAAGATACAAACATTACCCGCTCAACTTTTGAATTAGATATGAGCAATCATGCATCTGGTTTGTATTTCTTGAATATTAATGCAGACGGACGATCATTAACCAAAAAGTTGATCCTAAATTAAATTGAAGTTATTTTAAAAATTAAAAGCGGTTCAGGAATTCTGAACCGCTTTTCTGTAATTATTTATCTTAATGTTTTGTTAAGATGTAACCTTCTCAATGTTTAGGCTTCTAAATAATAAGTAAATTGTATCAATAATAAATACATCAAAAAATGAATTCCAACACTAAAAAATTTCTGCTTGTAGCCTGTATTACCTTTTTAGGTATTGTGGCATGTAAAGACGATAAAAAACAAGCAATGGCCGAGGTTGAAAAAATACCTGGTATTGTATTAGAGAATATGGATACTACGGTAAATCCAAAAGACGATTTCTACAATTATGTCAATGGCAATTGGATGAAAACGAATAAAATTCCTGAAGAAGAATCGCGATGGGGAGGTTTTGGCGTTTTACGTAAATCAACTCGAAATGACGTTTTAGAAATCGTAAAAACAGCAAAAGAACTTGGCACCTATGCTGAAGGGACGGATCAAAAAAAGGCACTTCTTCTTTTTGAAACAGAATTAGATACAGTTGCACGAAATGAGGCCGGATTAGAGCCCTTAAAACCCATGCTTGCTGCCATTGATGGTATCAATTCTATTGCCGATATGCAAACGGTTTATGCAAAGACCCTTGGCGTAGATTCACCATTTTTCGGATTTCAAGTTTTTCCAGATCTCAATGACAGTAGTATCAATGCGCCGTATATCTCACAAGGTAGTTTGGGATTACCTGATAGAGATTATTATGTGCTAAAAGATGAAAAATCTAAAGAACGTAGACAACAATATGTTGATCATATCACCAGAATGATGCAGTATATTGATTATTCTGAAGAAGACGCTGAAGCGGCTGCAAAAATGATCTTAGCCTTGGAAACCAAATTGGCTGAACCTCAATTAGACAAAACCCAAAGTCGAGACATCAGTAATTTTAATAACCCACGTAGTTTAGCTCAATTGACTGAAATGACTCCAGCAGTAAATTGGAGTAAATTCATCTCTGATATTGGTATTGAACAAAAATTAGACACGGTTTATGTTCTTGAATTAAAATACATGAAAGAACTACAGAAGGTCCTGACATCAACAAGCATTGACGATGTTAAAACAATTATGAAATGGAGCACCCTAAATGGTGCCGCTAGTTTTTTAACAACGGAACTTGAGAAAGCCAACTGGGATTTTTATAGTAAAACCTTGCGAGGAACAGAAACCCAACGCCCTGCCGAAGATAGAGCTATGGATAATGTTACTGCTCGTGTAGGTGAAGCTATCGGAAAGTTGTATGTAGATGCGAAATTCCCGCCGGAAGCGAAAGAAAAGGCTGAAAAAATGATCGCCAATGTCATCACTGCTTTTAAAACAAGAATTGATAATCTGGACTGGATGGGTGACGAAACAAAAACTAAAGCCAAGCAAAAATTAGATAAGTTTACAGTAAAGATCGCTTATCCAGACGAGTGGAAAGATTATTCAGAGCTCATGATCAAAGAAGAAAACGGTTATGCTGAAAATATGCTCGCGCTGGCTAACTGGAACCTAAAAGAAAACTTAGCTGATCTCGGACAGCCAGTCGATAAAAAGGAATGGGGTATGCCTCCTCAAATGGTGAATGCTTATTTCAATCCATTTAATAATGAGATCGTATTTCCTGCTGCAATATTGCAACCACCTTTTTATAACTATACAGCCGATGAAGCCGTAAATTATGGTGGTATTGGGGCCGTAATTGGTCATGAGATATCTCACGCCTTCGATGACCAAGGTGCACAATTTGATAGTGATGGCAACCTGATCAATTGGTGGACTGAATCAGACCTCGCTGAATTTAAAAAACGAGGTGATGCACTTGCAGATCAATACTCAGCTATAGAAGTTTCTGATAGTTTATTTATTAATGGACGCTTTACTTTAGGTGAGAATATTGGAGACCTTGGCGGACTATTAGGTGCGTATGATGGGCTTCAATTGTTCTTTGAGGAAAATGGAAGACCAGATGATATAGATGGATTCACTGCTGAACAAAGATTTTTCATGTCATGGGCTACTGTATGGAGAACCCTTATCAGGCAAGATGCCTTAGAAACACAAATTAAAACAGATCCACATTCACCTGGTTTAAATCGTGCTATTCAACCTCTAAAAAACATTGATGCCTTCTACGAAGCCTTCGATATAAAAGAAGGTGATGGTATGTACCTACCACCTGAACAACGTGTAAGGATTTGGTAATACCGTAAAAAAAAAGCAGCTCTATGAGCTGCTTTTTTTTTTGAACTTTCTAAATATTTAATCCTCTTTTTTTGTAGTATTCCTTTGGGCATTTAAGGCATCCTTGCTAATTTTTGCCAAATTAAATTCTGGCGAAACAGCAAGAGCTTCATCTAAAATTGCGATTGCTGCATCGATATTTGTATTCGGAGCTTCTCTATACTTTACAAGTCCTTTTAAATATAAAAATGCTGCTTTAATTGGCACCTGATAAGGAGTTTGACCTTCATAAAATGAACGCATAATTTCATTGTCAGAGTTAGCCAATCCATATGTAATGTTGGCATTAGCGCCATCAAGATCATTAATTTGAATTTTTAGATCGGCCAATTCGTATGCGATCAAGGCGTTTGGAGAACGCTTAAATAACTCTTCAAATTCTTTAATTGCGAGCTCCTGCTGATTTAATGCTTGAAGACAAACCGCCTTCACTTCAACTGCCATATCAGATGCAGATGGATCATGTTCTATTCCAACAGTATTCAATGCCTGAATATGTTGACCGCCATTCATATAAAGCACAGCCAAAGTATCTCTTCTTGCTTGACTTGGTTCAATAATATTTAAATGTGTTAGTGCATTGATCACGCCTTGAACATCGCCCTGAGATTTCATTTGCTTGTAGTACGCTTCATAATGTTTCAATAATTCTGAATTGCTTTGTGCATTAACACTAAATGTAAATACTACAATAATAATTCCTATGTACTTTTTCATAATATGTCTTCCTTAAAAAATTTTGTCAAAATTAATCAATTAGGATATAACAATACTAATGCCAAATATGATTTTATTCAATCCGAATTGTTTTTTTAATAATAACTGCATCATTTAAAACAAAAGGTTTCGGAATCATCCAGGATTCGCGATCAGGAATATCAAATTGGCGGCTAGACAGTAAATCATTAGAGGATTCGTATAAAATGAACTCAGTCCTTTGTCCTTTCGGAATTGAAAATTTCATGACAAGAGGCTCATTATCGCTTACGGTATAAGTGAATAACCTATTATTCGTTCTTCCTTGAAATGCGTATCCTTCGGCGTCGGCCTTTGTAACTTCTACACCATTTATTTTAAAACTTTTAAAACGCATCCGCGGACTTGCAAAGATCTCTAAACGGTTAACCACACGTTTTGATTCTATATAAACCGAAACATGTCTAAGATCATCAAATGTGGAATCTTTAAATATTTCAACCTCTGGATATAATAGGGTTTTAATAGGTGCTTCTCTAGTAAAAGTAAAGCCCGACCTATATTTGCTTCCAATTACGGTATTAGCAATTTCACTAGCATCATTAGGGTCTTCCCCTAATTTACTCTTGGTCCAATCATCAAGATGGGTGTCATAGGTAGCCCATTTGGCCTCGGTTCTATCGGTATCTAGCAAATACACCAGACTATTTGGCTTTGGTTGCTCATCATTGAAATCTGAATTAAGGTGTGCCTTTACAAACAGGCAAAAAGCAACAAATGCCAATAGATAAGACCATCGTCGTTTATGTTTAAAAAATCCAAAAATAGAAATCAAAAATCCGAACATCAATGCCAACAGCATAACACTGACTGGCAACATTTCCAGTCCTAAACCAACTGGAAACATCTTAACAAATGGGCTCATGATCATTACTAATGGAAAACAGATCAAGGCCATCAGGATCAAGCTAGGTTTACGCTGATTTATAAGAGCAAACAAACTCAGTAAAGCAAAATAAACTGGAATAATAAAGAAACTTGCGCCCTTTAATTCTATAGCAATTATCAAGCATAGGATCAACCAAATTACAATTGGTGCGATCATTAAATTAGCTGTACTTCCGGGTTTATAAAATCTGCTGTAGATATAAAAACAAATGGCAAGTCCAAGAAAAACAAATGCTGAAATGTAGCTATGTCCGTTATACGTAAAACCGTGTAAAATTTCGGAATAATCGGGATAGAATACCTTACTAAATAAGGCCCACAACCCGACGGTTATGATCGTGCTGGCTAAAATCGAACCCAAGTAAGGGATAAATCCTCTAAATATATCATTGAGGTTAAGACGGCGTTTTTTAAACCCAAAAGTAATGAGCATTGCAAACAAAACAAATGCAATAATTAGCATTGACCAGATCCATGAATACGGATAGGTAACGGTTTTAAATAAAGGCACGTTAAAATAAATGTAATCATTTTCGCTTTTTAAATTGCTTAGATTGGCCTCAGAAAAATAACTTAACAATGGCATGATATAACTGCCCTGGTGCTCTAGGGTTTCTCTATCAAGTCGTTCGAAATTATCAAGTGCTGTATGGTAATCGAAATGATCATCGATAAATGCGAAATTAAAACCGTCAATATCGCCATCTTCTCTAATTGGCGTCAGATCGGTATCGTTTGGAAGCATTTTATAAATACTATATGCTAAACTATTAGATACAGGAAATTGCGGATTGGCTTTTACGAAACCTTTGATCAAGTTGGCATTCCCTCCATTCGTTTCAATAAGCATATAACTGGGTCCTCCGCTTCCACGAGCTTCGAAATTAAGAACAAGTCCGACATCTTTTGCCCAAGGATGTTGGTTGACAAATAAATCAGCACCATTTAATCCGACTTCTTCTGCATCGGTAATCAAAACAATAATATCGTTTTTTGGGATCTTACCATCATTCAAAAATGCGCGAAGGCCTTCTAATATAGTAACAACTCCAGAACCCGCATCGCTGGCTCCAAAAGACGAATGAGGCGCGCTATCATAATGTGAAAGCAATAACAAAGCCTTACCTGGTTCACTGCCTTTGATTCTTGCTAAAATATTTTTGGGTTTCGATAAATTACCCCATTTGGTTAAGGAAAACCCTTCTTGTTTTTCAGGCTTTAATCCAAGAGCTTCCAATTGTTCAACAATGTAATTACGAACGGCTTCATTTGCAGAAGTCCCAGAACCATGTGGTTCTTGACTTATAGCCTCTAAATGCACTAAAGCTCTTGTTGTTGAAAATTCGTTTTTATCGGTATCTAAATCTGAAATGGTGCTTGGCATTAAAGCGTTAAAACTCCAGAAACATGCAGCAATTAATAGGAGAATGGCAATTGCTTTTCTTATCATGATGTGAAATGTTAGTTAGTTTATAAAAATACACAAATTACTTATGAATTTGAGTAATGAAAAAAGGTTTTAGGCTAACTAACTTAAAATAAGTATATTTAGTAACCTTTAAAAAGAAATATCATGGGAATAAAAAGTTTTCAAGGCTCCAGGCGTGAACAAGCATCTACTGAAAATCCATCAATCAAAGTAAAAGATTTTATGACACGTAAGTTGATCACTTTTACACCTGAACAATCGGTTGAAGAGGTCATAGATACGCTTATTAAAAATCGAATTTCGGGAGGTCCTGTTGTCAATGAAAAAAATGAATTGATCGGGATCATTTCAGAAGGCGACTGTATCAAGCAAATAAGTGAAAGTCGTTATTACAATATGCCATTAGAGAATAATTCGGTTGAAAAACATATGGTCAGAGATGTTGATACAATTGATGGCGAGATGAATGTCTTTGATGCGGCAAGTAAATTTTTAGCGGCTAAACGTCGAAGATTTCCGATAGTGGAAAATGGTAAGCTGGTTGGACAAATCAGTCAAAAGGATATCCTTAAAGCAGCAATGGACCTAAAGGGTCACACCTGGAAATAAATCAGCGTTCGCGTTTTACAAGAGCATAAAATTCGTTTTCTAAAGGTAAATAGCCTTGATCATATACAAAGTAATATATTTTACCAGCCTTGGTCGTATATACACTTGTGAAATAATTAAAATCGAATCCCTTCTCTATAAGCTTGGCTCTAGACATTTTAGTTTTTTGATTTGGATTTAAGGCTTCAAGAATGCGATAGTTTTTACGCAACCGATTATTCACATTTCGAATTAAATTCTTTGAATCTTTATTAACACGATTGTTAAATGCGTTGCGGCAACCGTCGCTACAAAATTTCTTATCGATTCTTCCAACGATCTTATCGCCACATTCAGGACATTGTTTTTGCATAATCTTCATTTTTTAATTCATACCAGTGTGCTAAGCCATCTTCAAAAGAAAAGGTGTTCACAAACTTCAAACCTATTTTTTTTAAAATCTTATTGGAACCAATATTATCCACTTCTGCAGCACCATAAATGGTATTTATATGCAATTCCTTAAATCCGTAATCTAGTGCTACAATTGCAGATTCAGTAGCAAATCCTCTGCCCCAAAAGCGAGGTATCAAACGGTAACCTATGTCGTAAAATTCATCAAATCCGTTTAGTTCCTCGTTTTTACCAATATTTAATTTTAATCCAGACCAACCAATAAAATCTCCTGTAGCTTTTTCAATAGCTGCCCAACGCCCGACACCTCTTTTGTCATATTGTTCTCTGATATATTCAATAATTTTATGCGCTTCTTCTTTAGTGGATATCGGGTGATTTCCAAGATATTTATGCACTAAGGGATCTGAATCCAATTCAAACATTCCTTCCACATCAGTTGGTAAAATTTCTCTAAGAATTAAGCGATCTGTTTCGATATATATTTTCATTGTTATATCATTTTTGATGCTAATTCTTTAAATAATTTATAGGCCACCATTGCGGTCATATCATTGATATCTCTTTTGGGATTAACCTCGACGATATCAGCCCCTACAATAGGCACCTTAATGTGGTTAATGATATTGATGAGTTGTCTTGTGGTCATGCCACCAGGTTCATGATGCGAAATACCTGGAGCGAAGGCTGGATCCAACACATCGATGTCCAGTGAAATATAAAGAGGTCCTTTCAAGGACTTTAAAAAATCGAAATTAAAATCCTTCATTTCAACGACCTTGACCTTATATTTTTCAATTTGACTTTTTTGATGTATCGTTAATGTGCGTATTCCTACCTGAGTCAGGGATTTTAAAACGTTTTTTTCTAAAAGGCGTGCAAAAGGAGAGGCGTGAGAATAAGGATTGTCTTTAAAATTTTCATAGATGTCAGCATGTGCATCTAAATGAAGCACATGTAAGTCATTATAGATTTCTGAATAGGCTTCAATAATTGGATATGAAATAGAATGATCGCCGCCAATACTAATAATTTTATCTTCTAAAGAAAGGTGATCTTTAATGGATTGTCTTATCTGTCGGTAAACGGCTTCAGGTTCATCTGTGTGGAATAAAATATCACCTAAATCTTCATAATTCTTATCAGGTTTAATTTCGATGCCATGCTCACAAAACCGATTTGAAGAGCCTTCGATATCCATCAGTCGCATTCGTTCAGGTGCTAAGGCAGAACCTTGCTTGAACGATGAATTTTGATCATATGGAACCCCTAATAATTTTAGCATGCCTTTTGTTTTATAAAAATAATATTGTTCAGATTATCAACATCGCTTCTGTTTGGACTTAACTCGAAACCATTTTTTATCAAGAGTTTGGTCGACCTTTCATTATCGCGATGCGTAAAGGCTTCAATTGATGTGAGTTGCAATTGCCTAAAACCAAAATCGATGACTTCGGTCAAGGCTTCAGACATGATCCCTTGTCCATAATACTTCGGAAACAGTTCATAGCCAACCTCGGCAATTGTTTTTTCGACATTGAAATTCCACAAACAAATAGAACCTAATAGTTCAGATGATTCAGAAGACACAATAACCCAATGGTAGATCTTATTTTTTGATAGATCATATTGTATTCGATTTACAAATTCTAAGCCATTGTTGTCTGCACGCCCTTGAGGCCGTTGAATAAATGTGTTGACAACTGCATCAGTTCTAAGTTTAAATATACTGTTGGCATCATTCTCATGAATTCGTCTAAGGACCAATCGTTGAGATCTTAGAATAGGAAATCTAGCCTTGTCAACCATGATTCACCGATTAAGAATAGGCATATACTCTTGCCAAGGTCCAACTTCATCTTTGTATTGTTTTGCCATGACACGTGCTATTTGCGCAATATGTCCAAGATCATGAGCTACCCAAGTCGAAAGCAATTCTTTCATGGTCACTTCACCCAAGGAAGGATGTACTGCTTTGAGATCAAACTGATCTTTTGTGATGTTCAAGGATTTTAAATACTTAATATTCTCTGCCCTACGCGATTTGAACTCAGCTAATAATTGATTTAGGTTTTTCAATTTTGAAGTTTCAAATTGAGCAAATCGATCAAAAGGCTCGAAAGTTTTATCATCGGCTTCGCTTAATATAATATTCAAGCGTGAGGTCCAATCGGTTATTTCGCCATGGATGAGATGGCCAACAATATCGAATGGGCTCCAGGTATCTGGGCCTTCATTAGAATAGATCCAGTCGTCGTCTAAATCTATCAGCAATGTTGAAAGTACTTCAGGTGTGCGTTCTAAAATAGGTAAAGCCTTTGCAATACTATAATTCATGAGGGTTTGTTTAAAAAGCAAAGATACGAATTATTCGTTTACAAACGACTACAAACATTTACAAACGAATTTAAATGTGTAATTACCGACTATCATTTGGAAGCTGGCGGATATTTGTCCTGTTGAATCATGGAGGTTCAATAGTATTAACTGTTTAACACAAAAAATTTAAATTATGAACACGCTTAGAAACAAAGTACAGTTGATTGGTAACTTAGGAAACGATCCGGAGATCATCAATCTTGAATCAGGAAAAACCCTTGCAAAATTTTCCATTGCCACGAATGAGAATTATAAAAATGCCAGTGGAGAAAAAGTCACTGATACGCAATGGCACAATATAGTTGCCTGGGGAAAAACAGCAGAAATTATTGAGAAATATGTGACCAAAGGAAAAGAGGTAGCAATTGAAGGTAAACTAACTAACAGATCTTACGAAACTAAAGAAGGTGAAAAAAGATATGTATCCGAAGTTGTTTGCAATGAATTGCTAATGCTCGGAAAATAAATTAATTGTATTTTCAATAAAAAGGCCTTACGAAATAGTAAGGTTTTTTTGTTTTAGAAATCTAGATATACTAAAACAGGTAAATGATCTGAAGGATATTTTAAATTCCA